>CAYMBG010000022.1:21321-29694 GCA_964388615.1 uncultured Chitinophagales bacterium
CCAAAAAAAACGCCCAGAAGGGTGAGACGAGAGCCGCGTTTGCCTTCGCTGATATCAGAAACAAGGGCATTCGTGCCTCCGTTGATTGCGGCTCCTGCGAAGCCGCTGAGCAGGAAAGAAGCGCCCAGGAAAAACATAGACGGGGAGAAAGCTATACCAATAAATCCGAAAGCGGCAAGAGCAGAGCAGATAATCAGAAGGGGTTTATAGCCGAAACGGTCAACGATGGGTCCAAAAATGATGTTTCCGCCAAGCAATCCGGCACTCAAAAAAACAAAAAGGGTTCCAGCCTCCGTGTTGTCGATGTTGAATTTTTCGATAACCGAGGGAAGCACAGATCCCAAGACAGTCATCACGATTCCAAAAATAAGCATGCCGAAGCAGGCGGCGATAAATACCAATCGGTGATTAAAAGGCTGCATATAGTGATAGTTGGCAAAAAAATCCGGAGGATCGGATGTGGAAGACTTCAATTTTTATCAGCAGTAATATTATGCTTTTTTGACTTCATTCTCCATAAACGTGGAAAGATGATTTCTGTAGACGAATAGAAATTTTGAATCAGACTAATTAACAAATTATAAATAATCAGTTAAAAGGGATTGTAGTGTTAACAATACGATAACATTATGGTAATAAACGGGTAACACTGTGTTCATATCATTCCTCTGCCGTAAAGGCGCAAAGTAATGCAATTGAGTAGTAGAAACTATTCGATATGACACCCAATAGACAACCTATGAAAACGTTACAACCCCTTTTTTTAGCACTTTTCACGCTGTTTTTAGTTTGGTCCTGTGGTAATGGAGAACGTGAAACCACTGGACGGACGCAAGGTGAACAAACATCCTCACGAGACCGAATTGATATTCTTGGAGCCGGTGCAACTTTTCCGGCGCCATTGATTACGGCGATGGCCGATGAGTACAGAGATCTCACAGACAGACGTGTGACTGTCAATTATCAGTCAATCGGTTCTGGTGGCGGTATTCGTCAGTTCATGGAACAAACGGTAATGTTCGGAATGTCGGAGGCCTTTCTTTCAGACGATGTTATGAACAACATTGAGCAGGTAACCGGTGGCCGGGCTTTCAATATTCCGATTACACTTGCTGATGTGGTCCCGACATATAATCTACCTGGTATGGAGGAAATGTTGGTCTTTGACGGAGAGCTTCTTACAGAGATCTTCATGGGCAATGTTACCCGTTGGAATGATTCCATGATTGCCGAGCTCAATCCGGATGTGGATCTTCCTTCCACCCCGATCACAGTTGTTCACCGTTCAGACGGATCCGGAACAACCAATGTATGGACCAGTTTTTTAAGTCGCGTTTCCGATAAATGGCGTGAGCAAGTGGGGTATGCTACAAGTGTAAACTGGCCTACGGGCATTGGCGGCAATGGGAATGAAGGTGTGGCCGGAGCGGTCATAAATACCCCGGGAGCTATCGGCTACAATAGTCTTTCTTACGCAATACTTAACAATATGTCGTATGGCTCGGTTAAAAATGCCTCAGGAAACGTGATTGAACCCAGTTTCGCTGCAACATCGGAGGCGGCAAATATTGAATTACCGGATGACACCAGAATTCTATTTACGAATACTCCGGCTGAATATGGCTATCCTATTGCAGGTTTTGCCTGGATGCTTGTCTATGAAAATTTGGATGCCAATAATGCCATAAGCAATCGCCGCGAGGCTGAGGAGTTGGTTGAATTCTTAGTGTGGAGTGTAACAGATGCTCAGAGCATGTCGGAATCACTTGGTTATGCTGAAATTCCAGAAGCTGCTCTGGAAAAAAACATCGAGATGATTCGGCAAATCAAGTGGCAGGGAGAGATGATTGGAGAGCAGATTCTGAACCAGAGACAGTTACTTTAACCTTTCTTTGAATAATAAGTGCTAATGTCTGGATATCAGAATAGAAGAAATCAATGAAACCATCAAAACAAAATACAAGTCAGCAAACCAAGGAGTTGCTTCGTCGACCCCCTGGATTGATCTATCGTTGGTTGGGAGACCGGATTTTTTCCTCGGTGGTGATCGCTATGGGAATTTCCATTATGCTGCTTGCTGGTGCAATGGCGGTAGTACTTTATGGAGAGGGAAGGCAATCTTTCATAGAATTCGGGTTTGTTGACTTTTTACTCGGAACCACCTGGGATCCGGCTGTTAAACTGACTTTCGGTGCGCTTCCGTTTTTGTTTGGCACCATTATAACCAGTGCTGTTGCACTTCTTCTTTCTTTTTTCCCGGCTATTGCTGTGGCAATTTTTACTGCAGAATATGCTCCGAACTGGTTATCCAGCATCATTGAGAATCTGGTGCAATTGATAGCAGCCATCCCAAGTGTTGTGATCGGAATTTGGGGCATTTTCGTTTTGGCTCCATGGTTACGCAATACCATATACATGCCTTTGTATACTTGGGTAGAGTTGAATCAACCGTGGTTGATGCCAATTATTGGCAATCCGATGGGGTATGGAATGGCCACAGCCACGATAGTGCTTGCTATCATGATTATACCTTATATAACGGCGCTTACCAAAGATGCGATCAAACTGGTTCCTGTTGAACAACGAGAGGCTTGTCGCGCGCTGGGTGCTACACGTTGGGAAGTCATCCGAATGGCTGTTCTTCCGTATGCGCGTGGTGGAATCATGGCTGGTGCTATTCTATCACTGGGACGAGCCATTGGCGAAACGATGGCCGTAGCCATGTTAATTGGTAACAAAAACACATTGCCCTTCTCAATTTTAGGGGCTGGAGCTACAATGCCATCTGTGATAGTGAATGAATTTCGCGAAGCAGTTGAGACCCTGCATCTATCAAGTTTGATGGCAATCGGGTTTACCTTGTTTGTCATAGCCCTGATAGTCAATCTAATTGCCGCCTATTTGACTCGCAAAATGTCAATAAATGGAGGGCAGGTGATATGAGAACGTTATTGCAACGAACGATTCGGGATCGTTTTATCGAAACATTACTGGTTGTATGTACCATCCTGGTACTGCTACCTTTGGTGATTATTATCGCTCATGTGATTATCCATGGTATTGGAGCTTTGAGCTGGGACTTTTTTACGCAGGAGCTTGGGTCTCCTTCGAGAGCAATGCAAGGGCGTCCGACTGGCTTGATCCATACGATTCTCGGAACCCTGGTGGTCGATTCTATTGCCTTGATTATTGCGGTTCCTATAGGTATTGGAGCTGGAATCATGCTTTCCGAGTTCCCGGATCACAAACTTAATCCACCTTTACGTATTTTGAATGATACCTTGAATGGGATGCCGGCCATTTTGAAGGGTTTGCTCGCGTTTGCCCTTATCGTAAAACCAATGGGTACTTTTTCTGGCCTGGCGGGTGGTGTGGCACTATCTTTTGTAATGTTGCCTATTGTAGCTCGTACTACCGAGAGCTCGCTTATGGTCATTCCCTGGTCGATCAGAGAGGCGGGACTCGCTATTGGCTTACCGCGTTGGAGAGTGATTTTGTCGACAGTGATGCCTGCGGCTAAAACCGGTTTGGTTACAGGGGTATTACTTGCCTTTGCCCGTGCCGCCGGAGAGGCGGCACCGTTGCTGTTCACCTCTTTTGGAAATAATTACCTGCCAAACCGATGGTCGGGTATGATTTTCGGGCCGACCGATACATTGCCACAAAGGCTTTACAGTCTGGCTATCAGTCCATATGAACATTGGCATTCCATGGGATGGGCCGCAGCCATCCTACTGCTTGCTTTTGTAATAATATGTTTTATTACAGCAAGATTGGCTACAAGAAAGAAATATTAGGAGATTAGATGAAATCACGAATGGAAACGAAGGAATTAACGGTCACATATGGTTCTGCCGTCGGCGTGCAGAGCGTATCCATGCCACTGTATGATAAACAGGTAACAGCCCTGATTGGTCCGTCGGGTTGTGGTAAGACCACCTACTTGCGGGCATTAAACCGGATGCATGATTTAACACGTGTGGCCAGGGTAAAAGGTGAGGTGTTATTAGATGGAAAAAACATTTACGATGACGATGTGAATCCGGTTCTGATACGTCGTCGCATAGGCATGGTATTTCAGAAACCGACACCGTTTCCGACTATGACCATTTTTGATAATGTGGTGGCAGGATTGAAGTTGGTGGGTATAAGGAAAAGAAATGTTTTGAACGAGGTATGCGAACGCGCTCTCAAACAGGCGGCATTGTTTGATGAGGTAAAAGATCGTTTAAAAAATCCGGGCTCCAGTTTATCGGGCGGACAGCAGCAAAGACTTTCGATTGCAAGAGCCCTGGCTGTGGATCCGGAAGTATTATTGATGGATGAACCGACCAGTTCGCTGGATCCGCAATCAACCAGTCGTATTGAGGAATTAATCCATACATTAAAAAAGGAGGTAACGATTGTTATTGTCACACATAACATGCAACAAGCGGCCAGAGTCTCTGATCAAACGGCCTTCTTCTATGTTGGAGATCTGATTGAGTTTGGAGAGACCAATACTTTGTTTACCAATCCCAAAGAAACCAGGACCGAAGATTATATTACTGGTCGTTTCGGTTAAAAAAAGATTGGATCTATTAATTTTTTTACTGTCATTCGTAAAGAAAGCTCTTTGTTAGTAGTAGCGAACTTGGGAGTAATAGTTTTTTGAGCCGTTTTTAAACACATAAATTCAAAATGGAGTAAGGATTGATGCGAGCTGCATTCGAAAAACACTTGAAGGGATTAGAAGAGGATATGCATCTGATGGCAAATATGGTGACTCATGCTGTTGAGCGTTCCGTGACGGCACTGAAAGGCCGGGATGTTGAAGAAGCCAAAAAGATCAAATCGGATGACGTGAAGATCAATAACAAGCGGTGGGAAATAGAGGAAAAGTGTATAAACCTTATTGCGACACAACAGCCTGTTGCCAAAGACCTCAGAGAGTTGATCGCTGTGTTGAATATCATAACGGATCTTGAACGGATGGGGGATTATGCAGAGGGTATTGCAAAAATTGTGATTAAGCTGAACGGTGAACCACCGGTCAAACCACTAATTGATATACCACGGATGTCAGAGATCTCAATGGATATGATAAACAAAGCTCTGAAGGCTTATTCGGAGCGGGATGTGGAAAGTGCTCGTGACATTACGATGAAAGATGATCAGGTGGATGAGCTTTATCACCAGATACACCGTGAGCTGATATCTATCATGATTGAAAAACCGCAGACCATCACGCGTTGTACCTATCTTATATGGGCGGCACATAACCTGGAACGTATTGCTGACAGGGTAACCAACATTTGTGAACGGATCATCTACCTGGTAAAAGGGGAAATGATTGAGAATATTGAAAAAAAAGAGCTTTGAGGGCTGGCTTTATGTGCAGCAACCGTGTATCAGAGCGTATTAAAAATAAATTCGCTGATTAGTTCAGTTTTTTTTGTGATGGTCAGCACTTTTAAGCCGGAATGTAAAACAGGAACCTTCTCCGGGCGAACTTTTAATCATAAGCTCTTCATTGTGCGATTCAAGGATATGTTTGACAATAGCAAGTCCGAGGCCTGTTCCGCCCTGTTCTCTTGACCGTGATTTATCCACCCGGAAAAAACGTTCTGTTACTCGTTTGATATTGTTTTTTTCAATACCGATGCCGGTGTCCTTAATGGAAACAATAATCTTATCAGGTTTATTTTTATCTCGCCCGGTATGGATGTAGATATGGCCGCCGGGTTTGTTATATTTGATAGCATTTTCCACCAGATTCACCAGTATCTGACGGATCTGGTTGCGGTCAGCTTTTACGAAGATATTGGATCGATCCTGCTGGAAGTGAATTTGTATGTCACTTTGTTCTGCTTTGTATTGTAAGGTCTCAATAACATCATTTATGACGGTATTCAACGGGATCAATTGCATGACAGGTTTGAGTTCCCCGGTTTCCAATTTAGAGATCTCCATGAGGTCTTTGGTCAGATTGATAAGCCGTTCCGTGTTTTTCATGGCTTTTGTCAAAAACTGCCGATTGACTTTACGGTCTTCCAGTGCACCGTCCAACAAAGTTTCAAGGTAGCCTTGAATGGTGAAAATAGGGGTTTTTAGCTCATGAGAGATATCGCCAATGAACTCTTTACGGTAGTTTTCGGTCCGGTCCATTCTTTCGAATTCATCCTGGATAGCTTTTTTGGTTTGTTTGGCTTCATGTATCAGCCAATCCAGTTCATCTGCAACTTGGGTGTCTGGAGTGGGAATTGTTAGCTTGTTTTTGGAGCTGTCAAAAATAATTTTTTCAAGATCATTCAGTCGCCTTCGGAGGACATTCCGTGCGTAAAGCCAGGTGATCATCAGCACCAACAATGAACAGGTCAGCGCTGTAAGCGCACTATAAAGGAGAGGGATATCCGTAAATAAATGGCTAATAAATAGCAAAAGGCCAGATGTGACCGCAGGGACCAGGGACAGTTTTAAATCAAGTCGAAAAAAGAAACGTTTCTCAGGTAGTTTCATTTTTAAAGCGATAGCCGACCCCTTTTACTGTTTCAATGCATTCATCACCTAACTTTTCCCGTATTTTGCGAATATGGACGTCAATAGTACGATCAACCACATAGACATTTCCCCATATGTTATTAAGAAGTATTTCTCGGCTAAGTACTTTACCTTTATTACCAGCGAGATAGAAAAGAAGCTCAAACTCTTTTCTGGGCAGGTGAATTTCTTTGCCACTTTTGGTCACAATATATCTGGAACGGTCTATTTCAACGTCACCAAAATGCAAGTTGTTTTGAATTTCCTCAGGTTCTATTACTCTGCGTAATACAGCTTTAATACGCGAAATCAGTTTTGATATCGTGATCGGCTTAATAAGATAGTCATCGGCACCCTGATCCAGGCCTTTAACTTCGGTCTCTTCATCACCGCGTGCAGTTAGAAAAATCACAGGTATTTTCTCAAGAGAGGGATTGTTTTTTAAATGGGTGCATACCTGGTGTCCGTCCATTTTTGGCATCATGATATCAAGCAGGATCAAGCCGGGCCGGTATTTTTCGGCAAGTGAAAGGCCGGTGGAGCCATTATCGGCGGTGATCACGTCGTATCCTTGCTTATGAAGATTGTATTCAATCAGGTCAAGGATGTCTTGTTCATCATCTATGAGAAGTATCAGTGTTTTGGACAAAGTAATCCTTCTGGGGTTATGATTACATTACTACAATGATAATACGGACTCATTCCGTGGAAATAAATGTGATAGGTATTAAGAAATTATTATTAATGACCTGCGATGTATCTTCTCGTCCTTTATAACGATATGGTCATCATGGTGTCCATTGAGTTGAGGAAACGTTTTAGAAAGAACAAAAAGGCTCTGATCACCAAGATGGAAAGGAAGAAAGTGGTTCGCCTGGGCGGATTTTTTCCCCGGCCTGGAAATTTACAATCATGAGTGATAGCGGATGGGAAATGCTAAACCAGAGCTACATACCGGTAGATCGCCCAGAAGTGGGCAAAAGATCCAGCCAGGACAAACAGGTGCCAGATTTCGTGGTACCCGAAGCGATCAGGCAGTGGGTTTGGTTTTCCGGTTCCATAGATGACAGCTCCGATGGTATAGATGACACCGCCTGCAGCGAGCCAGATCATACCTTTCACGGGCAGGGTTCCGATCATGTAGGGAATCAGAGCGATACCGGCCCATCCCATGACGATGTAAAGGCTAACGGATAGCCATCGGGGGACACCGTTTACAAACAATTTCAAGATGATCCCCGACAAGGCCATGGTCCATACAATGGTAAGAAGCGTTATGCCCGGAATGCCTCCGATGACCAGCAGGCAGAATGGTGTGAATGTTCCTGCGATCAGCACATATATCATCATGTGATCGAGTTTCCGGAAAAAAATGATCACTTCCATTGGCGCACGAATGCTGTGGTAGAGTGTGCTGGAGGTGTACAGAAGGATCAGGCTAAGGCCGAAGACGAGGAAAGCAGCCAGCATCGTTATGCTGCCGGCATCCAGAGCACGTTGGATCAACAGGCCCAGGGCTACCATTGAAAGCAAAGCCCCTGAGAGATGTGTCAGGGCATTTGCTGGTTCTCTGAAAACTTTTCGAAACAGGGATGACATGATCTCAGAACGTGGAATTTATAAGTTGGGCGTAGTGTTACGGATTATGTTACTCGGCTAACGATGTGTGATTCGCGTAGCTTCTGCAAGAAAATAACATTTTTTTGATTTCCAATGTTCATTTCCGGATTGATTACAGGACATACGGCTTCTACGACAGGAGAGTACCTGCGGTACAAGTATAGGCTGCTCTCATCGCTCAGGCCGGCGCAGGTACAAACAAGGGAGTGCCTGTGGCACGAATACTGGAAGAAG
>CAYMBG010000023.1:0-7177 GCA_964388615.1 uncultured Chitinophagales bacterium
TACATGCCTGGTATGATCCGGACATGCTTCAAATAACCGTAAAAGACCAGGGCCGGGGTTTTGAACCGAAAAGCATACCTGATCCGCGGGCTGATGAAAACCTTCTGAAGTTAAGCGGACGTGGAATTTTGCTAATGCGGGAGTTAGCAGACCATGTATCATTTACGGAGGGTGGCCGTTGCGTCAAACTCCAGTTTTATTTCAAAAATTAAAAATCTTTATACTGTTATCGTTACATTTCTAAAGTACCCTTAACAAAGTGCACCGAACCAACATGCCACAAGATACCGATACAAGAGCTCGTATTCTGATCGTCGAGGATGAGCTTATCATCGCACAAAACCTCAAGTTCCGTCTTGAAAAACTTGGTTATGGTGTCACCGATATTACTATTGATGCCGAAGAGGCCAGGGCTTCCCTGAAAAAAGAAGTACCTGACCTGGTACTTATGGATATTGCTCTCTATGGGGGTAACGATGGTGTAATACTGGCCAAGTGGATCGATAAAAACTACAGGATCCCGGTTATCTATGTCACCTCTCATACGGATAATTCGACGTTCGAGCGTGCCAGTAAAAGCATGCCCTATGGGTACCTGATCAAACCGTTCAATCCCAAAGAGCTTTACAATACGATCGAGCTGGCCCTGCAACGCCACCAGTTGCTGCAACAGCTGTCAAGCAGCTCACATCTTTTGGGGTCCGTACTGCAAAGCATAGGGGATGCTATTGTCGTTGCCGACAAACATCACAATATTCTTTACATGAACGATTCCGCCAATCGACTACTGGAAACCAGATACGATGATACCAGTAAGCTTTCTATAGGAGAATTACTTCCGTTTCGAAATATTGATGACGAAAATCCTCCGCCGGAGTGGCACCTGGGAACAGTCCGGGATTTCGAAGAAATTGAGTTTGAATGCAGATTGAAAATCAGCCAGCGAGCCAACTTTTTACATGTTCGGCTCTCCAAACTTGATACCCATCTTCAAAGAGATGTTCCGGAGGGTTATCTTGTCATTATGCGTGATATCACGCGAAGAAAAAAATCCGAGAGCAGTATTCTCAACATTGCCGAATCCGTTTCCGGTGAAATAGGTGACGCCTATTTCAGTCGCCTTACGGAGCAATTAACAAAGACACTTGATGTCGATTGTTGTGTGATCGGGGAGATTGACGAAAACAATCCGGACCGATGTATCATCGCTGCAACCTATACTCGTGATTCCGGTTATCCCGAGTTCAAAGCATTTCAACTCGATGGCACCCCGGCCGGCGAAGCCGTCTCCAGAAATGAGTCGTTGGTCTGCGTTGACAATGTAACACAGAAGTATCCTGAGGATAAAAATCTGGCTGAGTTTCAGGCGCAGGGATTTGCAGCAACGCCATTGACAACCGCCGATGACCAGACAGTTGGTATCATTATGGTATTGACTCACAAAGAGCTGGAAGAGTCTGAGGTTCAAAAGCCGATTCTCCAGATATTTGCCAATCGGGCTGCAGCGGAAATCGAACGACGCCGATATGAACAGCGAATCATTGCCGAGCGCAACCGGGCCAATGAAATGAACGCCTTAAAAGACAGTTTCCTATCCAATTTGAGTCATGAAGTAAGAACCCCGCTGAACAGCATCATCGGTTTTGCTTCTCTGTTGGGTGAAGAGTTGAAAAATCCCGAACAACAGAATTTTATCTCATTTATCCAGGAGAGTGGGCAGAGATTATTGCAAACGATCAATGACCTGCTGGACCTGTCCATTCTGGAGTCCGAGCCCGGGAAAATGCATCTTGGGGAAATCGATCTGGAAGCGGAGATCCGGGAAGCTGTCGGAATGATGCAAAACGAGGCACGTGACAAAAATTTACTAATGGATTTCGTCATAAAAGCCAGTCAGATCAAAGCATATGGCGATCACCATATGACCAGCCAGGTAATGCGGAAATTGCTTGACAATGCAATCAAGTTCACCAAAGAAGGCTCGGTTATGGTCGAACTGGATAAATCCACCAAAGAGGATAAAGAATATGCGGTGATACGGGTCATCGATACCGGAATTGGCATCAAGAAATCGTTTCTACCGCATGTGTTTGATGAGTTCAAGCAGGAAAGCTGGGGCCTGGCCAGGAAATATGAAGGGGTCGGACTGGGACTAACCATTGCCAAGAAAATGACTCATCTGATGCATGGAGAGGTCGAGGTGGAAAGTGAGAAAGACAAAGGCTCTGTTTTTACAGTATATCTGCCTCTTGCAAATTAGCAGGCCCTATCAGCCCTGTTGGGATATTTCTTCCATGCGGTCCAGGTTGTCCTGGATGCGTAATGCTTCAGTGACATCATGGAGTTCTCCTTTCATAACAGCATCGAGATTATAGAGTGTAAGTCCAATTCGATGGTCTGTCAGCCTGCCCTGAGGAAAATTATAAGTTCGGATTTTGGCACTCCGGTCACCGGTTGACACCTGGTTTTTACGAGCCGCGGCCCTCTCCGAATGTTTTTTTTCTATCTCCTGCTCGTAAAGCTTGGCACGCAGCATGGACAACGCTTTCTCCCTGTTTTTATATTGGGAACGCTCCTGTTGGCAGGTAACCACCACTCCTGAAGGCATATGATGAATACGAACCGCCGAATCCGTTGTATTGACGTGCTGCCCACCTGCACCGCTGGCACGATAGGCCTCAAACTCCAGGTCCGCCGGATTGATTGTAATATCCACCTCCTCAGCCTCGGGCAGGACAGCCACTGTTGCCGCAGAGGTATGTACCCTGCCTTGTGATTCGGTTTCAGGCACCCGCTGTACACGATGAACCCCGCTTTCATATTTCATCTCAGCGAACACATCCGTACCCTCCAATTTAAACACGACATCCTTGTAACCACCCCGCTCGGATTCGTGCAGATCCATCAACTCCAGTTTCCAGCCACTCTGGTCAGCAAAACGACGATACATCTCAAACAGATCACCGACAAAAATTGCGGCTTCATCTCCACCGGTGCCGGCTCTGATCTCAACGATGGCATTTTTTGAATCCTCCGGATCTTTGGGTATAAGTGAAAGACGAATCTGCTCCTCGAGTTTTTCCAACTGTTCCGTCAGCTCTTCCAATTCGGCTTTGGCCATCTCCGTCAGCTCCGTATCATCGCTTTGCTCAATAACTTCCCGGTTGCCCGCAATCTGATCACGAAGATTTCTCCATTGTTCATACTTATCTACGAGTGACTTGAGATCGCTATGCTCTTTGGTTACCCCGGCCAGCTTTTTGGGTTGGTCATAAATACCGGGATCACTCAGAGCCACTCCAAGTTCCTCGTATCGGGATTTCAATTGTGCCAGTTTTTTTTCGATATTCATACAGCTGAATGATTTCCTTGATTCTGTTTCTGAAATAAACGATAAAATCAGAAATTATGGCAGATTTGCCTTACTTTTTTCGATGCTACACTTTGAAAAATGGGAAGGATTCGAAGCCGGATTGCCGTCTTTTTCAACGATACCAAAATAGGAATTTTATAAGCTTTATTCTTAACCGATTATGAATCTTCCAATCACTGCAAATACAACCATCGGCTTTCTTGGTGCCGGACAATTGGCGCGTATGTCCGCTGCGGTAGCTTTCAGATTGGGAATGAAAGTGGCCGTTTATTCCGGTTCCCTTCCCAAAACGGGTCAGCCCCTGCAGCATCCGCTTGAATGGATGACCCCTATCCACTATCCCGGCTCCTTTGATAATGAGCAAGCGCTTATTGAATTTGCAAAATCCTGTGATGTAATCACCCTTGAGAACGAGTTTCTGGATGGTTCGCTGCTCGCCCGCGTTGAAAAAGCCTCGGGCACTCCGATATACCCCTCGCCTGAGAGCTTCCAAATGCTGGAGTCAAAATGGTTGGAGAAAGAAACATTCCGAAAAGCCGGCGTACCGGTGACCCCCTACCAGAAAATCGATCGTGTTGACCAATTGAAAACCTTTGCTGATCGTCATGGGTATCCTTTTGTCTTGAAATCCTCCAAAGGAGGATATGATGGATATGGCAATGTTACCGTCGCATCTGTTGAAGATCACGCGAATGCTTTTAAAGAACTGCGCGGTGATGAGGGGCGAGAGTTAATCGCCGAAGCGTTCATCCCGTTTGAAAAGGAGCTCGCCGTATTGGTTGCTCGCAATGCTACCGGATCGGTGGTCTATCCTTGTTGTGAGACCATTCAAAAAGATCATATTTGCAAAACGGTGATTGCACCGGCAGCTATTGCCCGCTCCACGGCAGAAAAGGCCTGTGAAATTGCAGTGAGAGCTACCGAAGCTATTGATGGAACCGGATTGTTCGCCTTTGAATTTTTCCTCACCAATGATGGCGAACTTCTACTGAATGAATCGGCTCCCCGACCCCATAACTCCGGACATTACACGATTGAAGCTTGCGTTACCTCGCAATTTGAAAACCATATTCGGGCCGTACTGGGACTTCCATTGGGATCCACGGAGATGAGAACTCCTGTGGCAGTGATGGAAAATGTTCTGGGGGTCCACAACAGGCCTGCAAAAGTTGATGGAGCGGATAGCCTTTGGCGCGAAAAAGAGGTTCATCTCCATGTTTATGGCAAATCCGACAGCAGAGTTGGCAGAAAAATGGGACACATAACGGCTCTGGGAAACGATTACGACTCTGTACAAAAAATAGCCAGGCATTATGCCGAAGCCGTTGAACTGTAAACAAGCTACCCGGATCATCAAACCCAAATATTTGACCGAACTGCCGGCTACCGGATTATCTTACAAACAGGATACCTTTTATCTATAGCAGAATTGGTTGAAGCTGACCTGCCCTCATGAAATACGAAATCATATCGATACCAAGATGAGTAACCAACAATCCTCAGATTCAAAAAAAGCCTTGAAAATTGCCATCATCATGGGCAGCGACTCCGATTGGCCCGTTATGAAAGCCGCGGCGGAGATATGCCGGCGTTTTGAAGTCCCCTTTGAAAAAGCCGTTGTTTCGGCACACAGAACTCCCGATCACATGGCGCAGTATGCAAAAAAGGCACGCTCCGAAGGCTTTGGAGTCATTATCGCCGGTGCCGGAGGAGCAGCGCATCTACCAGGCATGGTTGCGGCCCACACGACACTGCCGGTCATCGGGGTTCCCGTTTCTTCCAAACACCTGAAAGGGATGGACAGTCTTCTCTCGATTGTGCAGATGCCCAAAGGAGTACCTGTTGCAACTGTCGCAATCGACAATGCCATGAACGCCGGATTGCTGGCTTTATCTATCCTGTCAACACATGACACCGCTCTTGCGGAACGTCTGGATGCCTACCGGGAAGAACAAAAAGAGGACTCTTTGAACAAAGAGATACATCTGTAATTGGCAAACTCCGGGAATCCGTGTCATTAGGGGTTGCCCCGGTTTCAAATCAAACCGATTGCGAGATTACATGTAAAGATCAGGAAAAAACTGCTTTCACGCGCTCGAAGAGGTTATTTCGCGCTTCCTTGTGCAATGCGGGATCAAAATTTGGAGAGCGTCTGAACGCTTCCATACTCTTCTCCTCCTCATCACTCAGATTCGTAGGTACGAAAACATGGACCCGGACATACTGATCCCCATATTTGCTGGTGTTGAGTCCTTTTATGCCTTTTTCACGCATCCGTAACATTTTACCAGGTTGCGTACCGGGTTCGATTTTGATTCGAGCCTTACCCTTCAGAGTTGGGACTTCGGTAGTGATCCCCAAAGCCGCATCGGGAATACTGAGGTTCAAATCGTATAGGATATCATCGCCATCCCGTGAAAAATGCTCGTGTTTCTCTTCTTCGATCAGCACGATCAAAGTACCTGCTTCACCACCTCGCAGACCGGCATGTCCCTGTCCGCGTAAGCTGATATAGTTACCTTTGGTCACTCCACTCGGGATTTGAACCTTTACGGTCTCCTCACCCTTTACACGGCCTTCGCCGCCACAAGCACCGCATTTGTTTCGGATAGAGCGCCCCTCACCATGGCATGTCGGACAGGGTTGAACATTCACAAACTGTCCGAACATCGTGCGGCTCACCTGGCGGACTTCTCCAACACCGTTACAGGTACCACAAGTCATAAAGTCGTCTTCCGTTTCAGCTCCGGTACCATTACATGAGTCACAGGTCATATGTTTTTTGACCTTCAGTTCCCGCTCGGTCCCGAATGCAATTTCCTCCAGAGTCAACTTGAGCTGCAACTTCATGTCATCTCCGGGCTGACCGGTACCTGAGCGGCGGCGGCTGCGGCCCTGTGCACCGCCCATTCCACCAAAAACATCCCCGCCGAATATATCACTGAAACGGCTGAAAATATCATCGAAACTGATATCCTCGAAATCAGCTCCATATCCACCGGCACCCGACATGCCTGCATGGCCAAACTGGTCATACCTTGCCTTTTTCTCAGGATCCTTAAGTACTTCGAATGCCTCCGAAGCCTCCTTGAACTTTTTCTCGGCATCCGGATCATCCGGATTTCGATCCGGATGGAATTTCATGGCAAGCTTTCGGTAAGCCCGCTTGAGTTGGTCCTGGTTGACATCCTTACTTACTCCTAATATCTCGTAATAATCTCTTTTTGACATGTCTTGGCTTTATTGACTCACTATTACTTTGGCGTGTTTTATAACCCGGTCGCCAATTTTGTATCCCGGCTCCAGCACCTGAATCACCGTATTGCTTTCAATGGAATCGTCCTCCACAGGCTGGCTCAGCATGGCATCATGCTTGTCTACATCAAAAGGCACCCCTGTTTCCTCTATCGGTTCTACGTTATAATCCTCCAGAACACGATCAAAATTATCCAGCATAAGCTTGAGTCCTTCCAAAAAACCGGCGCTGACCTCCTGCTTCTCCGAAGCCTCAAGACTACGTTTAAGGTCCTCACGAACAGGCAGGAATTTGGAAACCGCATCGGCACGTGCATCCTCGCGCATTAACGCTTTCTCTTTTTGTGTCCGGCGCTTTAGATTCTCAAATTCGGCAGCTTTTCGCAGCACCGTGTCTCTTGCCGTTGCAAGCTCCTCTTCTAATCTGGCAATTTCCTCGTCCCTGGCGTCCTGGTCACTATTTTCATCTTCCACCCCTTCAGCAGGATCAGGTTCTTCAGCAGGATCAGGTTCTTCAGCAGGATCAGGTTCTTCAGCAGGATCAGGTTC
>CAYMBG010000023.1:7277-11306 GCA_964388615.1 uncultured Chitinophagales bacterium
CTTCAGCAGGATCAGGTTCTTCAGCAGGATCAGGTTCTTCAGCAGGATCAGGTTCTTCAGCACTATGCCCGCTACGGGCTTCTTCATGGGTGTCATCTGCATTAAAGCGGGCATCCCCGCCTTCCATTTCAGACTCCTCATCGCCGGACGCGCTAAAATCTTGTTTCCCGTAGGTCTGACTTTGACCCTGTCCGGCCTCTCCGTAAGAAAAAGTGTCACCCTCTGCAGATGATGTAAACTGCTCGGCCTTAACCTGCTTACCAGTTGGACGGGATCCGGTTTCTCTGTCCTTGTTCCGATCTGAATTCTTACTCATAGTTTCTTTTGTACCCTAATATCTATTTTTGTGTACTTTTGCAATCATTTTACACAGTGATACGTTTTAGAGCATCACCTTATTATCACTTGCCGACCACCGGTTTCCACGCAACATACATTTGCATAAACAGTTCGTCTTTTTCAGAGGTTATCATTTTCCGGGATTATATAAACTGAATCGATTGGCTAACTGCTCGACAAGAGCCACCATTTTACTGTAATTCATTCGGGTGGGACCTACCAGGCCTATGGTCCCCTTGATCCCTCCATAATGATAATCGGCAGAAACCACACTGCACTGCTCTACCTGTTGGATTTTGTTCTCTTTTCCTATCCTTACCTGCACCTCGCGATTGCCGGTATTCTTGTTATCATCAAACAGATGAATAATCATATCCTCATTTTCAAGCAGTTCCACAATGCCTTTGTAATTACCCAGGTCATTGAACTCGGGTTGAAGGGCCATATACTCGACCCCGCCAAAATGAAATTTTTTTAGTTGATGGTCATCAAATATGGTATCGGCGCTATCAATAAAGACACGAATCAGGCCGGAATGTACCTCCTCGTCATAATCAGCAAGCATTTCATCTATTTTCCGTGTAATCTCGCCCAGTTTGTAACCCTGCAGTCGTTCATTTAAAAAACGGGCAACCCGCTCCAGTTCCCTGGGTTCGATCTCGGTCTGCACCTCAACCGAAAAAGTTTTTACAATACCACTTTCGATGGTGAGTACTACCAGAATACGGTTGGAGCTTATAGACACCAACTCAATCTTACGAAAAACACCCTGCCCCAATTTTGGTGTGATGACAACAGCAAGTAAATTGGAAAGCCGTGCCAGGATACGGGCTGCTGACTGTACAGCATCGTCAATATCACTGGTTAGAAAATTTTGGATGGTATCAAGAATCTGTTTTTCTTCAATACTCAGGGCCGAAACCTGCATCAAGGAATTGACATAGTGCCGGTATCCGTGCTCGGTTGGTATTCTTCCGGAGGAGGTGTGTGGATGATCCAGGTAACCCTTGCTCTCCAGACTATTCATGGCGTTGCGAACCGTTGCAGAACTGATATTCAGACGGTATCTTTCTACCAGTGTCTTCGAAGCAACGGGGCTGGCCGTTACAATGAAGTTCTGAATAATATACCTTAAGACCTCCTGCTCTCGGTTTGTTAGTTCAGGAAAACCGGTAATATTCATATCAACGCCTGTATATCTGTTTTATTTACAACTTGGTAATATACTGAAATCCATCATCAATTAAAACAGCAAGCAAGTTTCACCTGTCGGGTATCAGGCTTCATTGCATATTTCTATCATATTTCCGTCGGGATCAGAAATAAATACAAAACGTCCGGTTTTACGGTTTGATGGGCCACTAAGAATAGTCACCTCGTTCTCTTTAAAAAACGCAGCCAGCCGATCGACCTCCTCCGGTCCGTCTACAAAAAACCCAAAATGATCTACGCGGTAATCTTTTGATCCCGGCTCATACTCTGTTTCGGCCTCCACAAGAACCAGGGAGTCCTTTCCGATACGGTAGACCGTCATACTACGGCCCATCTTTTTCTCGACCTTGAATCCAAGTATCTGTTCGTAAAACTCCTCGGCCTTTTCAATGTTGTTTACTCGCAGTGTTATATGATTTAATCCTTTAAATGTCGTTTGGCTCATAATCTGTACTATAGTTTGGTGTCATGTATGCAAGATAGATAGCCTGAAACGGCGCCGTGTACACTGGTCAAAAGATAACTAAAACGACACCGCCAGTCCGTGATCTGCAAAAATTCACATTATAACGTGCCGCTAATATAACGCAATTTTTTTTATTTCAGTTTAGTGATACTTTATGGCAAATTTAACTTACGAAATCGCCGAATAGCTAATCGCGCACACTTTGGGAACTCTGTATCTCGTAGCCACACCAATAGGAAACCTCGCCGATCTTTCCAGCCGAGCGCTGGAGATACTCAAATCCGTCCACATCATCGCATGCGAGGACACCCGCACTTCCTCCAAGTTGTTGCATCATTATCAGATCGACACCCCGAAGATCTCTTTTCATCAGCATAACGAGCACAAAAAAGTAGGCCGGCTTATGGAGTTGCTTGCAAGTGGAAAAGATATTGCAATCATAAGCGACGCGGGAACGCCTGCAATTTCTGATCCGGGTTTTCTCGCAGCAAGGCAAGCGTACAAATACGGGTTCACTGTAAGTGCCATCCCCGGAGCATCCGCAGCTGTTACCGCACTTACAGCAAGCGGCCTGCCCAGTGACCGTTTTCTCTTTGAAGGCTTTTTACCTGCCAAAAAAGGACGTTCCACCCGATTGGACAATATTGTGGACCAGGATTGCACCGTTGTTCTTTTCGAAAGCGTCTACCGCATCCAAAAATTGATTAAGGAACTTTCAGAGCGCTGTGAGGATCAAAGAATGATTGCCATATGCCGTGAGTTAACCAAGCAGTACGAGGAGATTATCCGTGGCCCCATGCATCAGGTGACGGAGATAATATCAGATCACCAACAGCTAAAGGGTGAGTTTGTGGTTGTTCTGGCTGGAAAAAACTATGAGGAGCAAGACTGAATCATGTTCACCTATTCCGATATCTGGAACCATAAATGGCTTGTCGGTATCACTTCCGGAGTTCTTCTGGGGCTCAGCTTTTCCCCTTTTCCCTTCCCTTTCTCTCTCCTGTCCATTGCCGGTTTCGTTTGGCTTTTCAGGCTGACCGACCTTACCCATTCGGCCCGTGAAATGGCTTATTTTGCTTATCCCGGAATAATTATCTGGAATCTCATCACTACTTACTGGCTCATGTTTGCCACTATCGCCGGTGGAATTGCCGCCATTTTGGCTAATAGTGCAATCATGACGCTACCCCTTATGCTCTTCTGGCATCTGCGACATCGCTCACTCCCACTTTGGTTTACCTCTCTTGCAATCCCGGCCATCTGGGTCTCGTATGAGTATCTTCACTTTCGCTGGGACCTCTCCTGGCCCTGGTTAAGTCTGGGTAACAGTTTTGCCACTGCTCCCTGGCTGGTTCAGTATATCGCCTATACCGGTTCACTGGGAATCACTTTCTGGATTGTTCTATCTGCATGGCTGATTTTTCGAAAATCTTCCCCAACGCTGATCGTATTGGTATTATTGATTCCTGGTCTGGTTTCTTTGGCTCGCTATGCGATCCACTCCCCCACGGTATCCCAGCATGTAGAGATAGCTGTAGTACAGCCTAATTACGACTCCTATCTGCACCTGGCAGGATACCCCAACCCCATCGATCCGCTTGAGGACTTGCTCGCCTACAGCGACCAAGTCGTAACTCCTGCCACACAGGCTGTATTCTGGCCTGAGAACGCGGTAATGGCATTAATCCAACAGGATTACCCTGGTAAAGCCGAACGGCTTATGAACGAGTACGCCGGCATGTGGGAGGCACCGCTTATTACGGGCTCCTCTTTCATGCGCCGTTACCCACCCGGTGAGGAGCCGCCGGTAGTTCGCGGTGAATATGGAGGTCTATCGTACAACATTTACAATTCGGCACTCGGTTTCTACCCCGACGGCAAACTGGAGTTTTACAAAAAAGCCAAGCTGGTCCCCATGGTTGAGCGAATTCCGTTTCTTCATACTTTAAGGAAGTTGGACTATTTCAACTGGATTGACTGGACAAAGGCAGCGATGTTCGGCAAGGGGAGCG
>CAYMBG010000023.1:11406-27103 GCA_964388615.1 uncultured Chitinophagales bacterium
GACTATTTCAACTGGATTGACTGGACAAAGGCAGCGATGTTCGGCAAGGGGAGCGGACTTGACATGTTCGACGTCGACGGAGTCCAAACTCCGGCCTTAATCTGCTATGACTCGGTCTACCCCGATTGGGTTCGGCGTTTTGTAAAAAATGGCGCCGGATTTCTGATGGTCATCACCAACGACGGGTGGTGGGGCAATACCAGCGGTCACATCCAGCATTTTGAATACGCACGGCTCAGGGCTGTGGAAACCGGCCGAACCGTACTCAGAAGTGCTAATAACGGTATTTCCGGAGTGATTCACTTCAACGGTGATGTATCCCTGAAAACCGAATACTGGACCCGCGACGCATTCCGGTATCAGGTTCCGGTTTATGAGCACCAGACCTTTTATGTGCGCTATGGTGACTGGCCCGGATGGATAAGCCTGTTACTCACACTTGCCGCCATCGTTGCGATATACCGGAAGCCAGCTGAAAAATATCAGAATGTACCCTAATTGGACCGGATTCTAACCTGTATATTAAAGCGTATATCCTGGTCGGTACGCGGCAATACCCTGCTCGAACGCGGCATCAATTTCAGGAAACTGTATTCAAAACCTGCGGTAATCGTTCTTGAAAACTGATAATTGATGGATGGACGGATCTGATACTGTTGAGAACCCTGCTCGTCAGGTCGGGCCGGCGAGCTGTTGCGAATCTCACCCTCCGGCGCTCTCATAGCATCGGCAATATCCTCATTGAGGCGATAGGTCAGCGTAAGCTCTTCACTGTACTCGGCCGTCAGATTGACGTCTATCTGATTGTTTAACTCACGGAAAAAGGGAATCCGGAAACCGCGTCTTGAGAAGTTGAATGAGAAAGAGATGGTCTGGTTATTTCGCTCGGTTACGGAGTTGTTCGAAAGGCTGATATTGACCTGTTTGTTTTTGTTATAATTAATCTGGGTACCAATATCGTTCACCCATCGCATCTGTAGTCCGATCAGCGGGGAAAAGGAGCGTTGAACATTGATTGAGCGACTTTCATAATCCGGCATCTCATAACGGAAAACATGCGTATCGACGCTGCGTGACAACTCAGCCCCCCGGTTGGAATTCAACTGCCAGCCCTGGCGATACTGCCCCGAGTAACCGTGATTGATGGTGGCCCGCTGCAAATATCTGTCCAGAAATGGGAGCCGTTCCTCCCAGCCTGACCAGGAGATGTCCCAATTGGGTAATGGAAACGGTAAATAGCCACGTGCTCCAATGGTTTTGCTCGTCATCCCCAGAAATGCCGCCCGGAAGTCTTTTTCAATACTTGTCGGTGTGAGAGGCACCTGACCGGCATCCAGGAATCCGCCTTCTGTTTCTGCCTCAGTCGCGTCCAGGGTACGGTCAAGCTGATGTTTGTACAAGGATTCATAACCACCGCCAAAAGCCCAGACCGATGAGGATACGTTACCCGACTCCCGAAGATCCACCGACAGAGAGTCGCCGAAATAAAGCGTCTGACGCCGCTCCTCCGTCTCATCCCAGCTACTGGACCAGTTCAGGTTTATAGTCAGGTTCCTTCTTGGTCGCAGTCCGGAGCGTACACTGAACCGATGCTCATCCTGATTGGTTGCTGTAAGTGATATGGCTTCATCCGGGTCGCGATTTCGTATCATCTGCTCCCTTGGCAGTTCATCTCGCAATCCCATCCGATAGCCCATGGGCGGGGAAAAGTTGTCATCGCCCGCACCGCCGAACATGTAATAGATCTGCGAATCCCCGCCATACCCCCCCTGGCCGGATGATCCACCACGGGTGTAAGAAACATTGATGTTCTGAATACTAAGCGCCCCCAGTGCAGCCCTGCGTACATAATACCTGAGATCCTCGGCGATATCACGTCCCAGGGTATCAGCATCCTCGGCACTCTGCTGATTACGTTCCTGTCTCTGCTCCTCATTCGCATCCTGGGCGTTGACATAAAACGGTATCCGCTCAAGCAGGTTTTGTGTTCGCAACTCCGGATTATGCTCGAAACTGAATCGGTTCTGTATCGACGCACCAAGACCGGAACCCTCAGCCGTGTTTGTCCATTGAAAACCACCTTGATAAGAAGCCGAATAATTTAACCAGTCCAGGCCCTCTATTCTATTCAGGCGCGGTCTCCATGATGCAGAATATGACTCCTGATAGCTGTCACGGCGCGGGGAAGCAGCCGGATCGAAAAACCAGCTTTCAAGGGCGTTAAACGTTGGAAGTGTCCGGAACTCGGAACTCAGGGTGTCCGCCGGATCCACCTCTTCCTGCCCAAGCCTTTGGAGATTCAACTGTGTTCGGTTGGAAAAAGAGGTAGAGATGGATTGTGTCAGGTTGTAATTGACCGAAATATTTGACTGGAAGTTAAAGTTGTGTTCCTGTTGAATACTGAAATCATCGTCACCGAAACTTCTTCGCAGTCTCTCTGAGTATCGTCGTCCCAGTTGGGATTCCAGGTTAATCTGTGAGGGCATATAGGTGAATCCGGTATTGGAAATCCAGTCCAGTACCGGGATCCCTTCCAGGAAGAGCAGGGGTCTGACAACATTCACATTTCGTATATTCAGCCGGTAGTTCAATGACGTTTGATGATCCCAACTATCTCTGAAAGCCAGTTCGGGGTTGCTGCGCTCTTCCACATTGTGGACAAAGCTCATGCTGATGTTATCGACGGTATACCGGAGCAATGCAGACTCGGAATTACTTTTTGACAAATTGGACACCCCATAGGAGTATCGGTGCATATCCGTTCGGATCTGGTCAAGCATCCTGTCCAGCTCGCGTTCCTGCTCTTCATCCGCGAGATCACTTGCCAGCACGGCATCTTCAAAATCGGAAAAGCGCACATCCCCTTGTTGAGGCAGGAAACGAGGCGTTTGGCGGCTTCTTCGCAATGAGAGCTGTAACGGAATGTTCCACCCGTAGCGATCCGGGATGAAACTGTGCAAATTGATTTGTGTATTCAAGTCATAGGAATACATATCGTACATCTGCCGCTCCATCATGGTCTGATTCAAGCCGCCAAAGCCATCGGTTTCTTTTCTAAACGTGGCGCGCATGGTGGCGAAATCCGCCATCCTTACGGTTGCCCTGACATTAGCCCCCCAGCCTTTTTCATCATCAAAGCCACTGGCCCGGAGTTCATTAACCCAAAATTCGGCATCCAGAGAGGGTTTACCAGCACTGCTCACGCTGGAATTATCGGCGCCATCGGAGTCCCCATTATTATTGCTGCTGTTATGGGGATTCCGGATACCGATACCGATTTCCCGGATGCCACCCAAAGAGGGATTCCCTTTGATAGAGATTACGGTACCCGAAGGCGCATCCTCCACCAGATCCGTTCGTTCATACAGCTCTTCTATGGAAGCCTGTTCGAGGTCACGTGCCTGTTTGAGCGCATTCAATGTGGACAACACGATATTGACACTGTTGGAGTCGGGCATCCAGATCCGGTCGGTTTCATCACTGAGTACCGAGCTTTCCGGATCCTGGGCAAGGGGTGTGAAATTAAAATCTGGTTCAGTTGGCGAAACAGGTTGCCGGTACTCATAATAGTTGTCTGTCAAGTCGTTTCCGAGCCGTATCACCACCTCCGCATCCGATCGACGCTCATAGCCCTCTCCATGAACAAACATGCGAAGGTTCGAGTAGTTTAACAAATTCAGCTGATTGGGATAAAGGCGCTGCAACATGCGATACTCACTGGAGCGCAAATCCTGTACCCGCATCGAGAGAGACTGCTCGTTGGCCATGATATTCTCCTGCTGTCCACGCTGAACCGAACGTATAGCCCCATTCGGAATTCGGTACGGAATAGGTTCTCTGTTCGAGTTTTCCTCGATATTTATAGTCGATACCTCGAATATGGTTCCGGGGTAGCCCTCCATGGACAACTCCTCAAATTCACGCCACTGATTTCCTACCAACTCAAAAGTGGCAAATCGAAGCGTAATCGGCTCTCTGTAACCACTCATCCAGAATCGCACATGTTGTACCCGCTCAAGATCTTCGATGCTTCCTACTTCACGCGCCACATCACGCAATGGCAGGCGGACCAGATACCAGCGATCCGTTGGAAGCTCTCCATCGACCATATCCACTATATAATTTTCACCGATTTGCATGGCTTGGTCATCGGCCGGATTCAGGGGGATCTCGAACTGAAAATAGGAATCATCACGGTTAACACTGGCAGGATTAATCAAGCCCTCCGTGTCGGGCTGGTTCGTGATAGATCGTGAGTCTCCCCGCGAAAGGGAGTTACCTTCCAGGAAACCATACATACGATGGAAGCGCTCATGAAGCGGTTTATGGGAAAGTTGGGGATCATTAAAATAGTAATAACGATCATTGGAGGGATCCTCCAGTATTTTTTCGAGTTTATCCGGCTGATCGGCAAACTGTTCTCTCATCAATTCAAGCCAGTTGCTGAACAGAACCTGCTCGGAAAACTCGCCGTCTGTGCTATGAGCACCATCCAGGCCGACATCCTCACGCTCCTGGGTTTCCGTGGAAAACTGGCCTGTCAAATGTGCATTCCTGCTTATGATATAGGAACGCATGGTGTTATCGATTCTTAAATTGTCAAGTTCCTCGGCACGGGCCAGTCCATCCTCGGTATTTAACACGTTATTGGGGATCACATCCTCCGAAACCAGACCAAGGTCGATATAGATTTTTCCATCGTAGTTCTCACGATCCACTCCGGTAGGTGTTCGCCCGTCGGGAAGAACCGGCTGGACCCAAAACTCCAGAAATTCAATATTGTTCTGACGAAGGTTATCCAGTCCGCTGGGCAGTGTTGCCGTCATACCACCCCAGGTATCGTCCGGTCGATTATCAAGCAGATTACGCAGGTTCTCGTTATAATTATATGGACCGCGCTTTCGGGGGTTGTAGTGGATATCAAGGGTTTGGAGGCGATCTTCCTGTCGAAGGACTTCCCTGTTCGGAAATACGTCGGAAACCGATACCGGCAGCGATTCCGGCGTGCGCGCGGCATCGGTAACCCTGCCGACATTTATCGGAATCATATACCATGAAAACTTACCCCGCATGTCGGCGCGTTCAATACGCCGCTCCAGGCTGTTGTCATATAGGTCCATAGAGGCATCCAGACCGGGAATGGCATGGGGTGCGGCAGCAATATTCCACCGTCCCGGACTCAAGAAATTGATACTCGTTTTGGATCCCTCGAAATCATCAATAAAGGAGAGGCCATCCTCCTCATCCGGATACAGTTCTCCGCGGTCAGCCGCCCGCGAAACGGCTCTGGTCTGTGCTACATCCGGTCGAAGCTGAGCAAACTCTCCACTAATGGAGATATCGGACTCTGCCCGTGTTTGAAGCAATGGCACCCAGTTCAGTGCACGTGTGATCCAGGGAGCTTCAAATTGGGCGTTGCCATCAAAACCAATTATCGAATTACGAATAGGCTCATCACCAATCGGTATCTTGTCCTGCAGCGGGCGTTCTCGCATGGTCAGATAGGTACTGCCAAAACGGATGTTATCATTTACGGTATATTCCGCCCGCAAACCCGCGAATGTCGTCTGTTGAATCTGAAGCATTTGGTTACTTTCATAATCAATTACGATCTCCTGTCCGCTTTGCAGATAGTGGTCATTGATAATCATGATGTTGCCTATCGAATAATCTACCTCATAATCAACACCCTGGGTCAGCTCCACGCCATTAGCTGTAACGCGCACGGAACCTTCCACCAGGGCAAATCCCAGGTTGTAACTATCCTGTACCGCGCCCCTGCTGGTACCATTTATGCTGAACAGGTTATTACCTGAACTCTGGCGAGCGTTGCTTTGGGTATTTTCGTAAAGCTCCGTAAAGGCATACCTGTCGATATTCTCCTGTATCTGATCCTGGGGCAACCCACTGTCTTCATACAATTCGGCTATGCGCTGTCCAAACGGCTCCAGATAAGGAAAAATAATTCGTCCATTTGCCGCATCAATGGTTCCGGTGCCGAAGTCGATCTGATTGTTGGGTTGCGGCTGACCGGAAGAGTTGACACGGTCCAGGCCCAGGTCCTGTAACAGGATATTGCTCAATCCGGGAAGATTGGTTTGGGGCCGGTTGCTTCCGTCATAAACAATATCGATCTCGATATCGTCCGAAGAGATGTTCGTTGCGCTCAGGTTATAGATATTGCGCATGGTCAATTTCCATGCTTTGCTGCTTGTGGTCAGGTTCGAAGGCCTGAGCAATTTGAGAAACATCCTCTGATTGTCTCCGATATTGTAATCACCAACATCAATGGAGGTACCATCCGGGGCGCTGTGTGAAAAAGAGACCGCCAGAGCCTGATTGGGATCCAGACGGGACTCAAGCGAAATATAACCGGTACTTTCGTCGAATGTGTAGTCTATATTTTCCTCGAGCGGTACGAAATAACCCTCCACAAATTCGTCACCGGAGACACCGAAATCGCTGGCCGATGGTGTACTATCGGGATCCCGAAATTGATCCAGCAGGTCATCGTCAAATTGGTCGAATTCCTGGTCGGGCAACATGTAGGGACCCGAGTCACCTTCCTGGATCACACCAAGGTCAACCAAAGCCAAAGCCCTGCGCTGACCGGATTGTTCCCTGGATGAAGTGTTCAGCACATAAACATTCATCCGGTTTATGTTAAACAACCTTCGGCTTCTCAGAGGGTCCGCCATAGCTTCCTCGAACTGCTGCCAGGCGTAGAAATCGATAAAATAATGGCGGTCATTATCGTAGGCAGCCGGCCGTATCTCAATAGTGCTTTCCTGTGAGCCACCTTCAATAGTCTGTGTGTCACTCTGTCCCTCTTGTTGCGAAATTACGGAAGTTAACCTGAGCGGACCAAACTGGGCTTCCGATTTAATACCAAACAGAGACGCCCCACCACTGATCATCGAATTTCCGGTTTCCATGGAGACATTACCCAGCTCAATGCTTTGTAAAATCTCATCTTCATACCCCTGATACCGGATACTAACCCGGTTTTCGAAATCAAATGATCTCTGTGTATCCCAATCGGTCCCTATGGTAAGTTTATCACCTATGGATCCCTGTATATTCAATCTGAGATTTTGCTCAAACATGGGATCAATTCTGCGCTGTTGATCAGGAGGCAGCGAAGGATCCTCGGTATCGGTGATTGAGGCGCCGATGCTCATGTCGGCTGTTCCGGTAACACTGAGGTTCACTTCCGGACGACCAAAGATGGTAGTAAAAGCCGAGCGTTCTCCAACCGGCAAATCGAGAGTAAAATCCAGGAGTCCGCGACGCGCTTCCCGCTGGCGTCTGTTTTCCTCCACCAGGCGATCCCAGTTTCGTCTTTTACGATCCTGAAAACTTAGCTCCGAATAGGTGTCGAAATCCATCCGCCGCACATGGCCCGAGGCAATACCAGCAACCGTACGTTGCGCCTCATAATATCCCAGAGAGTCACGTGAAATTTCCACACGATCCTCAGGAAGCGCAATCTCAACCAGTGGTGATCGGCTTCGGGGAAAAGGATCGGTAACATAAGACGATCTCGGAGCTGAAAAACCCCTGAGTTCCCTATCCGGCAAACCGTTTTCAGCATCAACCCCAATTTGTGACACCGCTTCGGAATTTACATCATGTTCCGGAAGCGTATCGTTTATTTGGGATAAAGCCAAAGACGGTACGATGAGCAGAGATAGACTTATAACCAATCCCGCAAAAACATTACGAACCGTTGCAAATAGCAAAAAAGTAAACGTTAATTAACCCGGTTATCAGGTTATAATGAATTGTTTGGACGATTAGTAACTATTGGTATATAAGCCTGTCATTTAATTCAAGGTGTGCCGTTTCAAACCATGTAATTTAGAATCCCGAAAATAACTTATCAATCCCTGTACGTTATTTTATTGGTGGATCACGTCAGTTTTTTGCTATTGGTTCGTTATCGTATTCCGTATAATTAGTAATCTAACGATTATTCCGCATTTTTATTCATAAATGATACCGGTTTTTCTAAAAAAACTGACTCCCGGCAGCATAGAAAGAGATCTGCTCAAAAGGCACACAGGACCCTTTATATTCTGCTTCCTGATCATCATGTTTCTGCTATTGATGCAGTTTTTGATCCAGTTCATGGATCATCTCGTCGGTAAAGGAATACCGTTCATGGTGATAGTGGAACTGATCATGGTCAACCTGGCCTACATGGTTGTCCTGGCAGTACCTATGACCATCCTGGCTTCCTCTCTGATGGCTTATGGAAAATTCTCTGAACAGAATGAATATACAGCCATACGTGCCGCCGGGATTCATCCTTTCCGGATTCTTCGTCCGGTTCTTTTGCTGGCCCTGCTCATCACCCTTTTTCTTGGTTGGTTCTCCAATGAGGTGCTTCCTGAAGCCAATTATAAAGCCCGGGCGTTATTTCTGGACATCCGCATGAAAAAGCCGGGGTTTGATCTTCAGGAAAATACATTTTATGAAGGCATTGAGGGGTATACCTTCCTGGTTCGGGAAACCTCTCAGGATACCGACTCGTTATATGACATCACATTGTTTCAAAGACCGGAAGAGGGCCGCGAAAGGGCTGTGATCAAAGCCGATAAAGGGTTTCTGGAGAGTGACGACCGCAACCTGAGACTAACACTAAATCTGTTCGACGGCACCAGCATGCGGTATCTCTCAACGGGCAGAAGCCGGCAGAACACCCTATACGAAGAGACCGATTTTGATTCTTACCGTATCTCTTTCGACTTGTCGGATCTGGTGTTTTCCCGTACCAACCCCGAAGAGCGCAGGCGCGACGGACGTTCCATGAGTGCTCAGGCAATGATGGCTGTGGTGGACTCTCTCAGGATGGACATGAACAGAGAAAAACAAAATTTCAACAGAACGCTGCACGCATCGGGGATATCCCTCAGAGCCGACCCGGACACCGCCCTGGTTGACATTGACGCTGAAGACCGTGACACATACTCGCAAAACAGGGAAAACGACAGCTCTGAAATCCTTTATGGTGGAGCACGAGACATGAACATCCCTCCCTACAACAGCGGTCTTGCAACACTCGACCTGCTTTCATCTTCCGAGGAGCAGCGGCTTGTCGTACAACGTGCCTTATCGAAACTTCGCAATACCCAGGCCATGAGCGATAACCTCCGCAGTAACCTGAAGTGGAGGGAGGAACGCGTAGCCCGCTTTCTTGTTGAAATCCACAAAAAGGCATCCATACCGGTAGCCTGCATCCTTTTTGCGATGATAGGCGCACCACTTGGTTTACTGGTGCGCAAGGGAAATATGGGAATACATGCCATTATCAGTACGGTCTTGTTCACCTATTACTGGATCAGCATCATCCAGGGCGAGAAGCTTGCTGACCGGTTGATCGTATCCCCTTTTCTGGGTATGTGGTTTGCTAATATCACGATGGCCATCGCTGCTGTAATACTGAACTACCTGGTCATTATTAAGAGATAAACCATGATCAAAAAGTTCGACCGTTACATTTTTTCACGTATGCTGGTCATTACCGGCTTCGTCACCGGTTTGCTGATTTTTATATTTATCATCATCGATTTTTCCGAAAACAGTGGTGAATTTACTGACAGGGGAGCATCGCTCAGTGAAATATGGTACGATTACTACCTGAACTACATCCCCGAAATGATTCGCCTCATTTCACCGGTAGCCGTCTTTGCCGCCTGTCTCTGGGTCACCAGCCAGATGGCCAGTCGACTCGAAATCGTTGCTTTACGAGCCGCAGGTATCAGTTTGTACCGATTATTGGTCCCATACCTGGTGTTCGCCGTACTTGTAGCGGGTTTTATCAGTTACCTTGACGGCTATGTCGTCCCTCCTTCCAACGCAGTACGGGCCGACTTCGAGGAACGTTACATCATGAACCGATCCGAGCGGCTGGACCGGAACAGAATATTTCGTCAGGAGTCACCCGATCGACTGGTTCAAATCAACTACTATGATATCCGGGAGCAGACAGGTTACCGGGTAAGCTTTTATTCATTCTCTGAAAACAAACTGGTCGAAACCCTGGAAGCCGGGCGGATGTCATGGAAAGAGGATGAGGAGATATGGGAGCTGGTTAACGGTACCATAAAGCGCTTTAATGAACAAGGTTACCAGGAAACTACCTTTGACAGGCGGGATACCACCCTCAACCTGTACCCCCGCGACTTCGGACGTACCTCATCGGACGTCTACCAGCTCACTTATCCTGAAATTCGTAGCTATCTGGCATCCATCGAACGTAGCGGCGCCGGTGGTATCGCCATGCCACGGGTCCAGTTCTATGGCAAATTGAGCTACCCTTTCTCCATAATCATTGTGACCATAATCGGGGTTTCCATCGCATCCGTCAGACGCAGTGGGGGTAGAGGGATGTCGATGGCCGCCGGCCTGATCATTAGTTTTTTTTATTTGGCCATGATGAAACTCGCAGAGCCTTTTGGGTACACCGGAGCGATCGACCCGCTGTACGCAGCCTTGTTTCCACACGCCTTCTTCATGGTAACCTCGATTATCCTTCTTCTCTTTACGCGCAAATGAACCCCAAAAAGGCTCATTCCCTGTAACCCGGAACCATCACGCCTCAGGTAGCGGCCCCCGATAATTAAACGGTTGTTGCGGATCGTTTTCGTTTTTTCCTTTCATCTTGATTTCACCATGAAGCTCTTCATAACGCCGGATATTATCCTGCAGGGCATTGGAAAACCGTTTTGCATGCTCAGGTGTCAAAATCATTCGCTTGACCACCTTCGCCTTGGTAAGTCCAGGCATTATCGCTATGAAATCAAACACAAATTCCGCCGGTGAATGTGTAATCATCACTAAGTTGGAATATGTGCCGGGAGCCTCCTCTTTGGTCAGCTCAATCTCCATTTTTTTATCTTTCTTTTTCTCCATAATAGCTGTTTTGGTGTGGTCATTTCTACATTTCATTCACCGGATCTACCGGACCATTTGCCGGCACTTTCATGTTACCGGTCAAATTTGCAACGGCATCGTACCAAACATAACCCAGTACACAAGGTGCATTAAGAGGTGCTTGATTGCGAAATGGCATTGATCAAGTCACTCCTGGTCACAATAGAATAGTGATCCCTGTCCAGCCTGACTATCACCGCCGATACGCCATCGGACAACATGCGGCTAATCTGATCGATTTTCAAGTCATTTGAAACTACAGGAAAAGCTTCATCCATTACCTCGCCCACAAGTTTACTTCTCATGCCGGGGGATTCGGTCAGCAGCGTCAGTATTTTGTTTTCTGTCAAACTTCCAACAATCTGTTGCTCATTGGTTACAGGCAACTGAGAAATGTTGTGTTCATTCATTAACTGGATTGCCTCTTCGAGTGTTTCATTATGGCCTGCGGTGATGAGTTTGACTGTATCACCTCCCCTGAGACGAATAACCTGTTCCACTTCCATACTGTTCTCTTCGTCCATGAAACCGTTTGTTCGCATCCACTCATCATTATACACCTTTGACATATAACGTGTCCCGCTGTCCGGCAGAACGATCACCACTACGTCACTGTCACCAAGCGGATGCTTTTCGATATGTTGCATAGCACCCCACACCGCGGCCCCGCAGGATCCACCCACAAACAACCCCTCCTTTCGTGCAAGCTTACGTGTGGTTTGAAAAGCTTCACGATCGGGGCACTGCACCACGTCATCCACCAGTTTGAAGTCCACGTTCTCCGGGATGATATCCTCTCCAATACCCTCGGTCAGATAGGGCGCAATTAAGCGCTTATCAAATTCACCGGTGTCAAAATAGGATTTGTAAATGGAGCCTACAGAATCGATGCCGATAATCTTGATATCCGGATTTTTTTCCTTCAAATAGCGAGCGGTTCCGGTTATGGTTCCCCCGGTTCCGATTCCCGCTACAAAATGGGTGATTTTTCCCTGTGTTTGCTCCCAGATCTCCGGTCCCATCATCTCATAATGGGCTTGTTGGTTACTTGGATTGTCGTACTGATTGGGATACCAGGAATCAGGGATCTCTTCATGAAGACGTTTGGCAACCGAATAGTAGCTGCGGGGATCATCCGGTTCCACATTAGTAGGACATATCTTCACTTCGCATCCCAAAGCACGCAGCAGATTGACTTTCTCCATGCTTTGCTTATCGGTAGTGGTAAATATGCACTGGTAGCCCCTTACCGCCGCGATAAGCGCAAGGCCCATTCCCGTGTTTCCTGATGTCCCTTCAATGATAGTGCCACCAGGCTTGAGCGCACCGCTTCTTTCCGCATCCTCAATCATTTTTAGTGCAATGCGATCCTTGACACTCTGGCCCGGATTGAAATATTCCACCTTGGCCAGCAAGGTTCCCCGCTGACCTTGGTTGAAGGAATGAAGCTTTACCAATGGCGTGTTTCCCACGGTTTCTATAATGGAACTGTACCACATATGAGTGTTGTTTGGGTGAACGAATTGAAGTGCAGGCAACGAACCGTCTGTATAACGCCGCGGATGTTTCTGAAACGGAAATATACTATATTGTATCTTCCTTTTTCAGCAAAAAATCACGACTTATGTTTCTTCCCAAACGAAAACCAACAGATTATGATTGTGGGCTCAATCTGGATCTGATGATTGAAGCACTGCCCCGCATCAGCGACGACCAACAAAGGCTGGAATATGCCAAAAGAATCGTCGGCCTGATCAAACAAAGCCACATCAGCTGGGTGGACGAAAACGGCTGTAGTGAAGAAGCCTGGAATTTTTTTTTCAAAATGGCTGAGTATGACCCTCGTGATTATGGAATCAACAACCCGTATGAAACAGGGGAAGTAGATGACGCCATGTAACGCATTGCAATGGCCGGCGATAACCGGTCACAGCCTTCGTTATTGACGCTTTACCTGCTCTTTTGTAATACTATCGGCAATAAACCCTTTACCAATTACTTCCTTGCCGGAACCAATGGAAAAAGTCACCACGCAACCCGGATCGATGATGGATACCCTGGTATCGTCCGATCGTTTTGCGCGCTTTTACGAGCATAACAGATGTAACCATGATGGGGGCTATCTGACTGTTTCGGTGCCTTTCGAAAACATCGATCCTTTAGCGGTACTGGAAGTGAATGGCGAGACCAACGGAACGCGCTTTTTCTGGGAACGTCCCGAATACGATATGGCTTTGGCCGCAGGAAATAAAGTTGCAATCATCAAAAGTTCCGGCGCTAACCGGTTTCGCAGTATTTCAAAGCAGGCCGATTACATATTATCCCAATCCAGTTCTTTCAGTGAAATCAACCACTCACTGGCGGGAGCTCATCTTGTAGGTGGGTTTTCTTTCTTCGATCGTCCACTTTCAGGTGCCTGGAGTCCTTTGGGAAACAGTTCATTTTTTCTGCCAGAGTGGCTCCTGGTCAGAGATGGACAATTTTCCATCTTGAACATTACACGGAAATGGCATCCTGACGAACCTGTTGACCTTCTTCGCTCCTGGTACAGCGAATGGATATACCGCTTTATTCAGCGCCTGAACACCAAAATTGATAACAGCCGTATCCTGAATGAGCATGAAAGGGAGCCTGTAAAAAACTCCGTCGCCAACGCATCTGATGACGATCGCTCGGAGTGGATGAATAAGGTAGAGCGTGCCAGGGAAGCTATCAGGCAAAATCAATTTCGAAAGATTGTTTTAGCCCGGCAGCTACGGGTTCAAACCCCGGAGAAGGTATCCTGCACCAAGTTAATACACCACCTGCGCAAAGAGTATCCTTCGTGCTATTCCTTCATGTATCAACTTAACGGAGATGCTACCTTTCTGGGTAGTACACCGGAAAAACTACTCTCGCTTCAATCACAAAACATAAAGACAGTGGCATTGGCCGGGAGCATATCCCGTGGCAAAACCGCGACCCGCGATACGATCAATGAAAAAAAGCTGCTTGAAAGTCCAAAGAACCTTGAAGAGCACGCTTATGTACTGGATGCCATCAAAGAAAAACTTAAACCGCTAACCCATTCTCTGGAACATCCTTCCCGGCCTGTCATAAAAAAATACGCCAATGTTCAACATCTTTGCACCCCGGTTACCGCGTCACTTACCCGGAGTCTCAATGCCGTAGATATTCTTGAACGGCTACACCCCACTCCGGCTGTCGGGGGTTATCCGGAATTCGATGCCCTCCAAAACATTCAGCAAATGGAACAAATTGAACGAGGATGGTATGCCGGACCGGTCGGATGGATGAACGCCAACAAACGGGCCGAATTCTCTGTTGCCATCCGCAGCGGCCTGGTACGCCGCAAACATGTTCAATTCTTTGCCGGTTGTGGGATTGTCGAAGACTCGGATCCTGCCAATGAATGGGAGGAAACACAGATTAAATTCATACCTATGCGAAAAGGACTGGAATATGCCATGGAATGACACAGCCGACTTATCCTTCAGGTGGTGTTATCATCTGGCCGACGCCTTGAGCAACCTGGGTGTTCATCATGCTTTTATCAGCCCCGGCTCGCGCTCCACACCTCCCACATTCGCCCTGACCCATCATCCCCGCTTCCAATGCCATTCGGTTCTTGATGAGCGTTGCGCGTCATATATGGCACTTGGCGCCGGAAAACAATCCGGTGTTCCCGCCCTGTTTGTCTGCACATCAGGTACTGCCGCCGCCAATGCGTTTCCGGCTATCATCGAAGCACGTATGTCGGACACCCCGTTGCTTGTGCTTACCGCGGATCGACCCGCTCTGCAGCGGGGTACCGGTGCGCCTCAGACCATTGATCAAATCAAACTATTCGGGGACTACCCGGTACTTTTTTTTGACACCGGAGAACCGGTTGATGCTCCAGATGACTTTAACAGGCTTTCAAGACTCGGGTTTCAGGCATTTCATGACGCCGTTGAAAAAGGCGGGCCGGTGCACCTGAATATGCCATTTCGCAAACCACTGGAACCCTCTCCGAAGTCAGTTGCAAAGGTCATAGAAGCCTATTCGGTTGAAGAGCAATCGCCTTCATCTGCCTCCGTAGCCGCGGAGCCGGAACACCGCTTGCCCATAAATCTCAGACATTCAACCCGACCGGCACCACTATCGGATACATTTCAATCTATTATCTGCCAATCCCGGCGTCCCGTTGCGGTAGTGGGACCGGGCACCCCTTTTTGCCAACCATTTTTTGAGTTTCTAAAGGACTCTGGCGTTACTATTCTCTGTGAAACCGGTGGCATTGGCGGAGGTATCACACAACACCCATTGCTATTTTCCAATACCGAAATCGCAAAAAACATAGCCGATCCCGATTTGATCATTCGAACCGGTTCGACTCCCGTTCACGCGGCAACATCCGGCCAATTGCACGTTTGGAAAGTACCTCAGATAGTGATTGGAAAGCAGCCACAGGAATGCGATGCAACATTGACTGCAACCCATATCCTTCCCGGGACTCTTGAAGAATTCGACTGGACCCATTTCACCTCACAGCTGGGAGAATCATCACCATCTAATGTTTCACACCAGCGGCACGCTTACCGCAAGACATGGGAAGATAACATCACCATAATCAACAAAAGCCTTGAGGTTGCTTTGAGTGGGGAGAAGCAGCTTACCGATCCCCATGTGTATCACCAATTGCTGCCACTCATTGAACAAGACCAAATCGCTCATGTATTGCTTTCCAACTCCTACCCCATCCGTGACTATCTGCTCT
>CAYMBG010000024.1:0-26978 GCA_964388615.1 uncultured Chitinophagales bacterium
CTGAGTTTCAAATATCTGAAGTATGGACTGACACTGGTGACCGGCGTCACCGGATCGGGAAAATCATCGACACTCGACACTATTGTCAACGCCAACAACCTTTCGGTGGACGGACATATTCTGATTATATCCTCTCCGGTCGAGCTTGTGCATAATCCGGTACGCTCGATTGTCCGGCACCGGGAGGTGGGACGCGATGTGCCTACCTTTCGGGAAGGGGTGGTCCAGGGCATGAGACAGGATCCTGACATGATTGTGATCGGAGAGCTCCGGGATGCCGATACCATCCTGGTTGCCCTGGAGATTACCGATTCCGGCCATAAGACATTTTCGACACTGCACACCGCCTCAGCGATCGAAAGTATCGACCGTATCATCGGTGAAGTGCCGGTCCATGAACAGGATCGGGTACGGCAGCGACTGGCGGATGTGATAACCTGCGTAATCAGTCAGAAACTGGTTCCTAAACTCGACGGTACACGGACCCTCGCCAAGGAAGTGCTGCTGGCAACCTCCTCGGTCAAGGCCGCAATCCGTAACGACAACGTAGGGGAGATTTACCAGATGCTTGCCGAGGGCGCGCAATTTGGGATGCACACCCTGGAACAGGATCTCAAACGACTGGTGAGCGAAGGACAAATCAGCGGCGAGGAGGCATTGAATTACGCCAATAACAAGAAACGAATGAAGGAATTGTTATAGTAACCACAAACGGAGTTACGTTTGAAAGCAAAGAATTACATAGGTCTTGCGCTTGACGGGAACCGCTTGTTTACCGCTCAAATAAAGAAATTGAATGGTAACATGGAGCTGGTCAGCCTGGAAACACTGGAATTGCCGGATCCCTCGGCAAAGAAAGCTGCCAATGGTGCAAAAGAGCGTCCGTCAACTTCAAAAACCGGGGAAGAGGATATATTCGGCCTTGATGATGACTCCGCTGGAGTAGAGTCCATCGACCTCGAAGATATCGACAGCAGCGAAGCAGAAGTTCCGGAGGAGCAGGAAACGGGTGACGAGGAGGATGATGCCGAGCAGATCCTTACAAACTTTTTAGACCGGCTTGAGCAGCGCAAAATACCCGTTGGTATCAATATCAGACAGGGAAAAACCGTATTCCAGTCCCTGGAAAATGTCGATATCAAAAAGATGAAGAAAAAAGATCGAGAGGAGTATCTGATGGAGAAACTCTCGCCGATCTATGATGAAGCGATTGCAGGTGACCAATATACCTGGGATGTCCAGGAGGATGGGTCGGCCTGGCTGGCTTCTTACGAAAGCGATCTTCGTCTGTTGAACATCCTGGATCTGGCCAATGTCACTTCCAAAGGCGACATATCCATCCAGGAAATGATGCCCGATGAAGCGCTATGGACCGGACTTGTCCGCTCCCACTACGAACTTCCCGACGATGAGTTCACCGGCCTTATCGGCTTTGGCGAGAACGCCAGCCGGATCGTTTTTCTGAAAGGGGATCGCATTTTCCATGTATTGCCGGTTATCAGCGAAGGAACCCGTTCGGTGAACTTCGTTCAGACGGTTTTCAGCAAGCTGCTTTTTGAAATTGACAAAGGCACATTGCCCGGACTGGATCGCCTGATCATCATGCATGCCGGTAAGCAGGCCAGGGAGGCCAGGGAATTCTTTGAGAAACAACTTGGAGATGTGAGTGTCCAGCTTTTTGAGCCGGATCCGCAATTGCTCATCCAGCCCGATAGCTCTGAAATGAGTGCCGAGCAGATGCTGCCCTATGTCACGGCAATCGGAGCGGCCCAAGCAGCCGCAGGAGTCGAGACCAAACGTTGGCCTGCATTGTCGATGATTCCCGATTACATAAAAGAGCGGCAGCAGGTCTTTAAGCTGGAGTGGCACGGGATGATATTGCTGGTACTCATAGCACTCGCACCGGCTTTGTTGAACCACTGGTATAAGGATTACGTGGAGCAACGAGAAGATTTGCAGGCCGATATCCAGGTGGCCGATTCCCGTATGATCGACTTGCAGCAGATCGTGGATGAGGTTACACAGCTCTCCCACGAACAGGCGGCGCTGGAGGAGCTCAATCAGCGGGTTCTGGAAGTATCCAGACAAAACCTGCTGTGGTCCAACCGGCTGGATAATCTCAATGTGAGTATGGCGGATATTCCCAATACCTGGCTGACATCCCTGCGGATTGCCGATGACGATGTCACCTTGAGCGGCTATACCCTTTATCGGCAACGAATTCCTCTGTTACTGGATATATATGAAGATGTGAGGGTATCACAGGTAAGTGAGTCCGAAATCAGAGGCAACAGGGTCTATCAGTTTACGCTCCATGTCAGCAATTTCCGCCCGGATGACGAAGACCGATTTAGTCCGCAGCCTCCTGAGCTGGAAACCGAAATCGCACCGGAAGCAGAGACCCAATATCTGGAGCCATAATAATCAATACTCAGGATTGATTTCCTCAAGCCTGAAATCTGGAAAAAATGAAACACAGCATTCGGAATACCCTCATACTTGCGTTAACACTTCTGCTTTTGACGGGCGGTGGATGGCTGATACTGCACATGACGTATAGTACAACCCTGCAGGAGCTGGAGGAGACCAGGGAAGAGCGACATGAAGTCTTGCAGGAGCTGGAGGAAACGGCCGGTTATTATGATCAAGTCGCGCTGGAACACGCCGAACAGGTCAACATCCGGGATAATTTCCCGAAACACCTGTTTGAGGATCACCAGGCTACGCGTATCTACTCCCATCTGATCGAATTGAACAGAGGGATGGCCTATACCAATTTCAATTATTCTCTGGGAGATTCGACAACCAATGAAGGATACGGTATCATCCGGTTTAACCTTTCCGGAGAAGGGGAGTATCGCAATCTTTATAATTTTGTCCACGGTATTGAAAACAGCAGTTCGGTGATCCAAATCGTCTCTCTTCAGGTCGATAATATCAACGAGCTTGGCCGGCTCAGCCGGGTTACGTATCAAATGGATTTAGAAGCTTACTACAATAGAGATGACCAGGTAGATACCGGACAGGATCCGCAGCTTGCCGAGCCTTTTGGTAACATCACACATAATCCTTTTTATCCAATGGCTCACCCCATTCCGGAAAACGAGGAAGATCTGCTGGAAGTGGATGAAAGCACATTACTGGCCATCACATCAAGATTTGTCATGGTAGAAGATCAAAATGGAGAGATTCGCAGACTGACGCCGGGTGACCGGGTGTTTCTGGGTTCGATGCGACGTATCAACACCGACACCAGAAGCGCCACGTTTCTTCTGAATCGAGGTGGTTTTTTGGATCAGGTTACTCTGTCAATGGAATAGATTATCATAAATGTAATGGGAGCAACAATGAATTATCATATATCGATCACAATAATAATCCTATTAGCAGGTGTGGTTGGGCCCGTTTCAGGTCAGGACAGGCTTCCGGTACGTGAGTACACCAATCCGAATGAAACGGTGGCACTGGATGACCGGGTTCCTTTTCAGGATGCACTTTCTGTTATCGAAGAGCTATCGGAGGAATTTCGCGGCCAGATTATCATTGACCGCTCCGGCTTCACCGGTGAAATCGGAGTTGCCATTCCGCAACTGCATTGGTATGACGCGCTCACCCGAATCGCCTCTTACAACGATTTGGCCATCCATGAGGAGGAACGGTTTATTGAGATAACAAGACCCGAAGAAGTTGAAGACGAACCGGAGGATGCGGCACAGGTGCTCGATGAGGAGGATATTATCGACTTCAATACGCGCGAAGTGGAAATAAAGGCCACGTTCTTTGACGCCAATCGGCAAACAATACGGGAGCTTGGTATCGACTGGAGTACCCTGCATAACGGCAAGGTTCAGGTTGATCATATCGCTGCTGCCAGAGTGACCGACGAAGCGTTGCGGGTGGAAGTGAATTGGGATGATGTGGCCAGTACCGGATGGGATATATCAGCGTTGTTCAACACCCTGGAATCCAGCAACCTCGGAGAGGTGATCTCTTCGCCCACAATAAAAGTGATGGAGCGAGAAACCGGACGCATCCAGGTGGGACAGGATTTCTCTATTCGCCAAAGGGATTTTGCCGGTAATGTGATCGACCAGTTTTTCAGTACGGGAACCATATTGGAGGTTACACCCGAGATTCTCTATCACGAGGGCAATCCCTATATCTATCTGTCGGTCGAGGCGGAGCGCAGTACCGCGGCACCCGGACCCGAAACTACTATTGTGAATAAACAAGAGGCAAGTACCGAGGTGCTGATGCTGAGCGGCGAATCTACGGTTATCGCAGGCCTTTATGAAACCGAAGAAAATAATGTCCGGCGTGGTATCCCTATCCTGAAGGATCTGCCGAGATGGTTTTTCGGCTTGCGATACCTGTTTGGATATAGCTCTACGTCGTATAGTGTGCAGGAACTGGTGGTGGTGCTGGAGGTTTCGCTCGTGCCTACCCTGCAGGAACGCCTGGATGGCTCCTTTGAAAACCTCCCCGCTTTAATTGATCAAACCCGCAGAGACATGCATGAAATGATGCAAGAGTAGAACATATTATTAACGAAAACGGAATAATTGACAATGGGAGGAAGCCAGACCCTTTTATCGGTGGGATCTATTATTTTGGTCTCGATTATTACGATTAGCCTGGGCAAGATGTATGTGCAGTCGGTGGAGAACAGCGTGCATGCCCAGTACTCACAAGACGCCATCAATTACGGACGTGACTTGTGTGAGCAGGTCCAGGCATATGCGTTTAATTACGATGACCTGTATGATCATTTCGGAGACCTGAATGATGTCACAGACCCCGGGAGCAGGCTTACTTTTACTTCGCAGGTAGGCCGGACCCTGCACGCCGTGTTTCAGGTTTCCGGTGAGGAAACTTTTGATTTTGGCCAAACGGGAAGAAGGGTGGAAATTATTGTATATGAGGAGTCAAGTGATGAATTTATTCAGCGAGTGGAGTATGCAACCGCGGTTGTAGATCTGACTAATGGTAGTTGAGGGAGTATTATGAATGTACAAATGGATATTATCATCCCGCCGATTATTCTCGGTGTGTTGATACTTATGATCTTCGCGATTAATGCGTTTATTCTGGAGTCATCGGTGGACAACCGGCTGCAGAATGAGATGCAAATACATGCCAATATGGCCGTAGACGTTATCCAGGAGGAGATCCGTGGACTCGAGGTGCTGCTTGAAGAACCGGACAATTCGGTGGTTTTTAGAACCTTCAGAGGGGATTCGGTTGCAATTGAACGGATGGATAGCGACCTGCGTGTCATACGAAGATATGGCCATATGGCTACTACCGTTATAGATACCACCGTGCATGCACTGTATCTCAAGGACTTACAGTTCTCGCCCCAACCGGCCGGAGTCAACTGGTCCCTGGCTCATTTTATCACGGTTAGCGTGCGGACGGAAAGCAGATCCGATGATCATGTGAGTTTCAATGAAGATCAGAAAGTGGTCGGAGCATTGTCGGAGAAACAGATCTTTTTTAGAAACAAAGTAGCTTCGGTGCCCTGAATAAAGAAAAATATCAATCCTGATAAAACTTAAGAAAGGTGCAAAAATGGGTAAATATTCCATGATATTGGCAACAGTGTTGATTTTTTCGGTGATCATATACTCCTATGCCTTGAGAAATAGCTTTTTGGACGCTACGGCACGGGAGGCAGAAAGCTACAATTACAATCAGGCACAAAACCTGGCCCAGTCCGCCTTGATGGTTACATTGAATGAAATACGAGATAATCCTGCAAGCTCCCTGATCCCGGGTACGAATGAAACTACGTATTACCCGTCTGCTGATGAATTTCAGGAGTGGGTCGAAATGAATGGTGGATACCGGGTCAGGCTGGAAAACCAGGAGGATACCCTTCTCATCCTGGAATCAGTAGGTCGTTCGGGCGGAGTAACCTATGATGTAAGTGCCGGTTTCAGTAGTGAAAATGAATGGATCGTCGATATTAAACAGGCCGTTCACGCTGGAGATGATATGGATTTGTCCGAGGGTCCTTTTATTGACGGGGACGTGACACTCAACTCCACGGATGAAAATGCATTTCGCATCTCCGGTGGTGCTGATGCCATCTCCGGGACATTATCACTAATGGTTGGTGCCGATCCGGATGTAGTCACCGAGACACCAGATTGGGAGGATATCGATGATTTTGTTGTCGGGGGAGTGGCGCCCATGGCTCAAGAACAGCATTTTCCCATGCCGGTTTTTCCTTCTTTTCCCGCAATCGGCTCTGAGCTTGAATCGGTAATACGGAATAGTCCCGGCAGCCCCTTGCATGCTTCGCATTTTGATGGAGAATATATTCCGGAACTTACCTTGAGAAGCGATGTTACCTTGAATATCAACTTGCAGGGTGGTGAGAATGCCGTACTCTATGTGGGAAAACTGAATTTGGAACAAGGCCATTTGGAGGTGACCGGTGACGGTGAACTGGATATCTATGTGATTGATGAAGTCAACTTGCAAGGGGGGAGCACGGTCAACTGTGGCTCAGATCCATATAATTGTGTGAGCAGCGGCAATAGCGATGCCGATATCTTCATGTATTATCATGGCGACCAGCCGATTGATTTTTCAGGAGGCACGGCATTCAATGGAGGTATGTATGCTCGTTCGGCTAATGTCACTCTTGGTGGTGGAAATGCACTGACAGGCTCTCTGATTACCGGCGGCTCGTCTGTTATGATTAGCGGTGGTGCCGAAGCACACTCCCGTGTGATTTATGCTCCTGAATCTGATGTCACTCTTACTCAAGGAGGTATTTTGCGGGGATCCGTGATATCCAGGACTTTTACTGCAAAAGGCGGCGCGGAGGTGTTGTATGACCCCGACAACGATGAAGATCTGCCGGACCTGCCCGTGGAGACGGGAAGTTCTTATGATTTTGTCTACTGGTACTGACTTATCCCGGCCAGCCGCCCGGTAACCCATGCCCAATAGAAGTTGAACCCTCCAATTCTGCCGAATACATCCAGTAGCTCCCCGCAAAGATATAAACCGGGTGCTATGCGTGACTCCATAGTTGCCGGATTTACCTCTTCCAGCGGAACTCCGCCTCCGGTGACTTCCGCTTTGTCAAATCCGAAATGTCCGGTTGGTTGCAACTGGTAGTTGGTAAGATCGTCGACCAGACGATTGCGTTCGCTCCTGGTTAATTCAGCCGTTTTTTTGCCTGAAAGACCATTTTCAGCGAGAAGGGCATCCGCCAGCCGTCCGGGCAGGTGACGGCGGAGCAACGCGCGGGTATCCTGCTTGCCTTCAAACTGTGACCGCCACCAATCGGGTGACTCGCCGATCCAGTTCACCCGCAGCATCTGATTTATCCGGGATGGATCCTCTTCATGCGATTTTACAATGAGATGCGAAAGATCCAGCACGGCGGGGCCACTGTACCCCTGATGGGTAAATAAAAAACCACCACGTTGGTTTTGGAACGATTGTTTTGCAGGAAAGGGACAGGTCAGTTCAACGTCCAGCGAGACTCCCGGCAGACTGTTACCCCCACCGGGATGAGGGCCCTTGAGCGGTGTCAACGCCGGGTAAGGAGTATGCAGCTTGTGACCCAATTGCTCCATAATGACATGTCCGGTGCCATCGGTTCCACACCCCGGAATAGATAAGCCACCAGTTGCGGCTATCACCGATGGGGCTTGAAGCTGATCCCCGTTTTCAAGCGTGACATACCACTGTTTATCGGATCGATGTATTGATGTGACCATCGACTGCGAACGGATCGATACTCCCAGTGATTCCGCATGTTGCAGAAGCTTGTCTCTGACTTCCCTTGCCGAATTGCTTTTTGGGAACCATTTGTTGGTTTTTGTCTCACATAACAACTCCAGGCCGATTTCCTCCTCGAACCACCGGCGGCATTGGTCAATGGACCATGATTTGAAAATGTTCCGTAAACGGTTTTTGGAAGAAGCTGTTTCATAATCCGAAACAGCGACGCGAACTGGCAGGATGTTACAGCGTGTACCACCTGACATAAGGATTTTACGACCCGCCTGGGGAGTCCGTTCGAGCAATAAAACCCTTTTGCCCTTTTGTGTAGCAAAAATTGCTGCCGTCAATCCTGCGGCACCTGCGCCAATGACCAGTATATCAGGATTGTCCAAAATGGTGCACTTACTTTGAGGTTATGATCCGATCTGCAAGGTAGAAACCCGGCTGCCACGAGTTCCGCTGTTAAAACTGCGCAGTTTTACTTCCCGGACGTCTTCGCCGATAGCAACCGGACCTTCATACCGTGTTGCGTTTACCGTAGGCTCGCTGCCGTCAGTGGTGTAGCGAATGTCTAATCCTGGATAGGCCAGGTTGGCAACGAGCATGCCATCTTCTACGACAGCGCCGGGGGGAGGCAGGCGATAACCATAACCATCGTTCATGATGTCGAGGCGTGGAAGTTCTCGCGCACCCAGTCTGTTGGCGAACCCATTCCAAGCCTCTTCAAGGGCATCCAGACGTTGCGGACGTTCTTCAATTTCCATCCAGTCCGCTTCGGGTGCCCATGCCCGCTCTGCCATCGGTATGATGCGTGGCAGTGCCATATATTCGACCCGGGACGGGGTTCGGAACGTTTCGGACCAAAGCTGTCCCTGCAAGCCGAGAATATTCTCTTTGCCTTCCTCGGTTAATAATTCAAAATCATCGTAGGCATCCTCTGCCATCGGACGGCCCAGATAGTCTTTTACCCCACTTTTGTACAGATCGAATGGTATGAAGGCGTACGGATCACGGGTGTCGACAAATCCCGCCCAAAATAATCCGGCTTCCTCCGGATGTTTCTGATAAGATAGGTCGAAATAGAAGTTGGAAGCATGGCTCATCACAATTTCATAACCGGCATTGGCTAACTGATAGGAGTATGATTCGGTGCCGGTACCCCAGATATTGGACCAGACATACGGAATAGACGAATCGACAAACAGGGGATTGGGCAGGATTCCATCCGAATCATGGTCTTCCAACAGAGAAAATTCTTCCCAGGCCGACATAGCCAACCCGCGTTCCGTTAGACTTTGCTCTGTCTGATAGAAGAAATAATCCATCAAGTCATCAACCGATTCCAGTTCGTCCGACTCTGCAATCAGGTTTTCACATACAGGGGATTCCTCCCAAACACCATAAGGCACCTCATCGCCACCAACATGGATGGAGGTCAGCGGGGCACCCGCTTCCCGGTGCATAGTGATAATTTCGTCAAAAACCACTTCAAGAAAACGATAAGTAGATTCCTGGCAAACGTTGATGACATTATCATCCCACCGCTGAATGGACATATATTCCGATTCATCTTCGGGGTCATGGATGCGATAGCGCTCTGCCTCATCCTCACGGGCCTCGATCAGAAGCCGGTTGTATCGGGTTTCCATGGCGATCAATGCGGCTCGGGCATGCCCCGGCACATCCACCTCGGGAATTACTTCAATGTGACGATCAGTTGCGTATTGGAGGATGTCCATATAGTCTTGCTGTGTATACCATCCGCTGCCCATGGAGGCCTCGGGGGCCGGGTTGGGCCCAGAGCCATAGGAGGGGACCAGATGCTGGTCTTCGGTCAATGTGTGCCCTCTGCGTGCTCCAATTTGGGTCAATTCCGGAAATGCATTGATGGCCAGCCGCCAGCCTTCATCATCCGTGATATGGAAGTGGAACTTGTTTAGTTTGTAAAATGCCATTACGTCAAGAAGCTTCTTAACCTGCTCGACTGACTGAAAATTTCGGGATACATCCAGATGCAGTCCTCTGTAGGACAGGCCCGGGGCGTCGTGCATTACAACCGCAGGCAATGTGATGCGATCCGGTTGCTCATGCCAGTATTCCACAGGGATAAGGGAACGTAGACTTTGAATGCCATAAAACACACCGGCCGGGTCGGTTCCGGTGATCGTAATACCTGATGGAGAAACATCCAGTCTATAGGCCTGATCCCCCCGGTCTTTAGCACTGCCGTTAATAGCAACGCTGCCTAATACCAGTTCAATAACGGATTCTTCAGCGGCTTCGCTGCTTGTCCCGGTTTGAAGCGCTGTGCCAATAACCGGCTCCATAGCACTGGAAAGAAAACCGGCTTCATTTGCCAATTCCTCCTGGTACAAAACCCCGGTGTTTTCTGTGAGGATGAAGTTTCCATCTCCAGGGGAAACCGAGACCGGTGTAGGGGTGATCTCCCAATCCTGTTCCGGGGGCTCTTCTTTCAGGTAGGCATTTTTCTCATAAAGCGCTTCTGCTGTAGCTACAGGAACCGCATCATTCTCCATGCGATTCAACTGTTCATCGCGCTCAAAGGGAACAACCGACACCGGTACCGTTAAAATCTCATCCTCAGAAAAAGCAATATAGGCACCATCCGGACTGTCCATTTCAATTACGGATGCCCCCAAAGCTTCAAAGCGGATGGATACTTCATCACCCGGTTCAAGGCCCTGAAATGTTTCCCAGGGTCTGATGCGGTAAAAATCCCCGTTAATGTGCTCTATGCTACCCGGTTCTGACAAAGATTCCACATCAATCAAACGTAAATTGTTGAAATATAAATACCAGTCATCTTCAAGCACCTGATCGCTGTTGTTGATAAGAGTGATTTCATTCAGGGTTCTTCCACCCTCTATAAAATTGGAAACAACTTCCCATCTCAGTTGAAAGGGCTCGCTGTTATCGACCGATTCGGGAACATCATTGCAGGCATGCGTAAGCAGTCCTGCCAGTACTACTGTCAAGGTGATTTGTAATAGATTTTTCATTGTCCGGCATTAAGTATTTTTATGTTACTTTGTAGGCTAAAGAAGCCCTTTTTAAAATGAGTATGCACCAATATAAGAAAATGAGATTGTTATAAAACATTCAAAGGGATCGGACAGTGTATGACTTCTGAAATGACGCGTATAAGCTCCCTCTCGCGTACCGAGATCTGGTCATCGGATGAAATACACTGGATGAGAGCCTTTAATGCTGCTTTTTTGACAGGATTGGCCGAGGCCGCCAGCTCATCCAGGGCCTTGTCGATATTTTTCCATGTAAACTCATTGGAAGCAAGTAGCTGTACACCTTCGGGAAGGGAATCTTCAACAGCACTCACACCTGCCTTCCAGGCTTCTTCCGTATCACCGTCGGATGCATGTGCCATAGCTGAGATGAGAATAGAAAGTTCATCACCCAGCGTCTTAAAGTGATGATGGCGAATTTTCGGCGATCTTGTCTCGGTGTACACCGGATCCAGTTTGTGAGTGATCATTTTCTCCATGACAAACTCAAAAAAGCTGAACTGGTTGTCACCCCGGATTAATTTTTCAAGGTTTATCCGGAATTCCCGATACTGGGTATCACTCATTTGCTTCAGGGCGGGAATAGCTAATTCCGCCAGTGGGAGGAACCACTCTCTTTTTCCTTGGATTAATTGATCAAGAAAAAACTGAGCCTGGCGGGTGAATTTGGGGTCTACATCCCTGGAAAACCATTCCGGAACTTTTGTGGCAGATGGCTCCCTGCCGGCCAACAGCAAGGCGATTATGAGAGCTTCGGCATCAAAAGGTTCATGTGCCGCTTCCCTAAGCTTTTGCGGTATCTCCTCCAGCAGCGCCTGCGCTCCTTTGATCTGTTCCTGGTCAACCGTGCCGATGGCTGCGAGTAGTGCAGCAGAATGGTGAAAACGCCCATCTTTTTGGTTACGCTCTGATTGCTTCCGGGATATGCGCTCTGTTTCCAGTCGCTTCTTGAGACGCGCTTTCTTTTTCTGATCTTCCTCGTCAAAGGCGGTACCCAAAGCCTGGATTCGCATATTCAGAGGTGGATGAGTGGCGAAAAGGCTGTCCAGTGCGGAATAATAACTTGTGGAGAAGAACAGGTGACTCATCTCCATGGAGTGGCCATCATTAATTTTGCTGCCGTTTTGATCCTGTCCGATTTTTCTGAGTGCCCCCGCTAATCCGTCAGGGTTTCGGGTGTACTGTACGGCGGCAGCATCTGCAAGGTATTCACGCTGGCGGGAGATAGCCGCTTGAATAATGCGGCCAAACAACATGCCAACATAGCCGATGATCAACAGGGCCAGGCCGAATACCAACATGGCCAAAGCAGCCTGACCACCACCACGTCCGCCACCACGCCCCATCCTTGAGAAAGCGGCACTTCTCATTACAATCATACCCATCAGGTGAAGCAGCAGGATACCATTCAGAATACCAATTAATCGGATATTCAATCGCATATCCCCATGAAATATGTGGCTGAACTCGTGAGCGATTACCCCTTGCAACTCATCCCGTGATAGTTTTTTTAACGCTCCCTGGGTTACGCCAACGGCCGCGTCATCACCAGTGAAACCCGCGGCAAAGGCATTGATATTCTCTTCATCATCAAGGACATAGATGTCAGGGACCGGTTGTCCCGAGGCGATAGACATTTCCTCGACGACATTCAGCAATTGACGCTCTCGTGGCACTTTTGTGGAGGGCTCCACTTTTCGTCCACCCAGCATCTCTGCAACGGCCGATCCTCCCTTCCTGAGTTGTAAAATACGGTAGAACGAACCTGTCAGAATCAGCATGAGAAGGATGGTAGACACGGTTAACAACAGCTCGGGTTTCCATACCCAATCTGTAAGCGAGGCATCGGGGGGTGCATCACCGGCATAACCAAAAACGACCAGCGCTACCAGATAGACGGCGACAATCATCATGATCACCGCCATCAGGTAGAAAAAGACCAGTTTTACAGTTGTGCGCCGTGCACGTTCTTGGGCTTCAAAAAAATCCATAGAGGTTTTGGTAAAGGTGCCGGTAATCAGAAGGAAACAGTGGGAGCCTGCCGTTCCTCGGTGGTTTCAATTTCAAAAAGTTGTGCTTCCTTGAAACCAAATATATTGGCAAATAAAATATTGGGAAACTTCTCCCTTGCGGTGTTGTACTTCATTACGGCATCATTGAAAGATTGTCGGGCAAAAGCAACTTTGTTTTCCGTAGAAGACAGCTCTTCGGTAAGCTGCATCATGTTCTGATTTGCCTTTAAGTCCGGATAACTTTCTGAAAGAGCGAATAGTTTGCCAAGTGTGCCCCCCAGATTTTGCTCGGCACCCATTAATTTTTTCATCGATTCCGGGTCGCCGGGGTCTTGTGCCACTTTTTTTTCCGCTTGTTGCGCCTGGTTACGGGCCTGAATCACAGCTTCCAGAGTCTCCCGTTCATGCTTCATGTAGCCCTTGGTCGTCTCCACCAAATTGGGTATGAGGTCATAGCGACGCTTTAGCTGAACATCAATTTGGGCAAAAGCATTTTTAAAGCGGTTCCGGTATGTGACAAGCCGGTTATACATCACAATGGATGTAATTACAACGAAGACAAGCAGTGCGATAATAATGATGGTGGTTGTCATGGCTTTTCCGGTAGGTGTTTGGTTTGTAATTTGATTAATAGTGATTTATAGCAATTGCTGATAACAATTCCCGGTCACTTGTCCCAGCTTCCATCAAAAAGCATATGAAGCTGATAGCAACCGTTTTCACACGGACAAAGGGGTTAGAAGTACTTTTCCAAAATTCTTTCGTTCTTCGATATATCGGTGGGCCTCGGCCGCTTGATCAAAGGTGAAAGCCGCGTCTACGTGAGGTTTGATCCACCCGGATTGGACTCCATCCAAAATAGCTTCGGTCCAACGCCGAATCGTATCTTTTTCATTCCAAAGCCGTCCGACATTGACACCGTAAACCCCCCGGTTTTGGTTCATCAGTTGTACCGGGGTGTAGAAAGGCATTTTTCGCATTATCGACAAGAACTTGAGGGGCCCCATCAGTCCCGATTCGGTGATTTCCGATACCCCGAACATCCCTAATCTTCCCGTGGGACGCAGAACTTTGTAGCTTTTTTTCCAGTTGGATCCTCCCAGGGGATCAAAGATCAGGTCAACACCGCGCCCATCGGTATATTGAAGTACACGATCAACCCAATGCTCCTTTCGGTAATCGATGGCGAAATCCAAACCACGCTCGATTAGTTTTTGATGCTTTCCCGAGGATGCCGTCCCAATAGTCCGTGCTCCCCGCTGACGTGCAATATCCAACGCTGCCAAACCCACGCCGCCGCCCGCGTTGTGTATCAATAATGTCTGGTTTTTCTGTAATCCACCCATTTCGGCAAGCTGCCAGGCAGTGAGGTAATTGACGGGTATGGCGGCAGCCTCGGGCAAAGATAGATGGTCGGGGACCGGGAAAACCTGATCTTCATCGACTACTATGCTTTCGGAGTAACCGTTGAACCGGGTGAGCGCCACGACACGGTCTCCCGGAGAAAAACGTGGAGTTGCTTTATCTGATGCTGCAGAAGAGCTGTCAACGGATTCTTGCTTTTGAGATGGCCGGGTTGCTCCGGATCCCGTCCATTGAACGACTCCTGATACTTCATAGCCGACAACAGCAGGCAGTTTTGGTGCATCCGGATAGAGCCCCTTGCGCGCAAGAATATCAGCGAAATTCACACCCGCAGCAGCTACTTTAATCAAAACCTGGCCGGCTTGTGGTTCCGGTTCAGGATACTCGCGAATTTCAAGTACTTCCGGCCCTCCGGTTCGGGGAATGGTTACTGCTTTCATAGGCAAATGGTTTTATTGAGTAATACCTTCAAATATGCAGTTAATATTTCAACAGGGCAATCGGAATTGTAAGCATAATGTGATATATGGGGTCAAAATGACATTCTGTGGAAAAGCGCTCTATTACAATTCAGAGAATCTGTGTACTTTTGACTTTCGAAAAAAAGACGTGATACGTGAGAACACTATTCAATAATAAGAATACCGAAGCGAACGACCAGGTGCTGCCCGGGTCGGAAACGGGTTTGGGGACCTTTGGAGGAGTTTTTACACCCTCTATTCTGACTATCCTCGGCGTTATCATGTATCTGCGCTTTGGCTGGGTGGTGGGAAATGTCGGTCTTGCCGGTACGCTCATCATAGTTACACTTTCCACGGCGATCACATTTCTTACGGCGATGTCGATAACGGCCATCGCTACCGATCAAAGGGTACGGACCGGAGGAGCCTATTATATGATCAGCCGGTCTCTGGGGATCGAGTCGGGCGGAGCTATCGGAATCCCTTTATATCTGGCTCAGGCACTTTCCGTCGCGCTTTATACCGTCGGTTTTGCCGAAAGTGTGGTCGGCGTTTTTCCCGAGCTTAGTTTTCGTCTGGTGGGTTTAACCACAACAGTTGGGGTAGCCCTTTTGGCTCTTATTTCCGCAAGAGTGGCGATCAGGGCCCAATATTTCATCATGTTTGGTATTGCCCTGTCTCTTGTTTCGCTGTTACTCGGCGGACCCATAGAGGCTTCCGGCACACCATCTGCTGTCGAGGGTCCGGGCGAGGCGACCTACGGTTTCTGGGTGGTATTTGCCGTTTTCTTCCCTGCTGTTACAGGCATCATGGCCGGTGTCAATATGTCGGGTGATCTTAAAAACCCCACGAAATCAATTCCCCTGGGAACTTTTGCTGCAATTGGCGTGGGATACCTGATATACATGACCCTGCCCGTGCTGTTGGTGAGCAGGGCCGATCCGGCTACCCTTATCGAGGATCCACTTGTGATGCGGAGAATGGCATGGTGGGGGGATGCTATTCTGATCGGAGTCTGGGGTGCAACACTTTCCAGTGCTGTTGGCAGTATTCTGGGAGCTCCCAGAGTGTTACAGGCGCTGGCCCGGGATGGTGTTTTGCCGAAATGGTTGCGATGGCTCGGCCGTGGCGAGGGAGAGGATGACCTGCCGCGACTCGGAACCCTGTTAACCCTCGTAGTCGCACTGATTGCCGTTTCCCTGGGGAACCTGAATGTTATCGCGCCTATCCTTACGATGTTTTTCCTGACAACTTATGGGGTCCTGAATCTTACGGCCGGTATCGAAAATATACTGAAAAGCCCTTCATTTCGTCCGAAGTTCAAGATTCACTGGTTTTTTTCATTGCTCGGGGCCGGTGGGTGTATCAGTGTGATGATACTGATCAATGCCGCCGCTACAGCGGTTGCGCTTGCTTTCGTCGTGGGCATATTTATCTGGCTTCGAAGCAGACAGCTCAAATCCGCCTGGGGGGATGTGCGAAGGGGTATCTGGATGGCGTTGACCCGTGCCGGACTCATGCAGATGCACTCCGAAGAGGATGCTAAAACATGGAGACCTCATCCCCTCGTCTTTTCAGGGGTGCCGACCAAGCGTTTTCATCTGGTCGAGTTTGCTTATGCGCTGACACTCAACCGGGGTATCCTCACCCTTTCAACTATTCTGAAAAATCGCGAGATGACTTCTCAGCGGAAAAAGGGTATGGAACGCCAAATCAGGGATTTTCTTGGGAAAAAAGGAATACAGTGCCTGGTGAGGGTGACTTCTGCCCCCGACCCCTATGAAGGAATGGAGCGGTTGGTGGAATCCTATGGACTTGGGGAACTGGTGCCCAACACAATCGTCATGGGAGATACCGAAAATGAGGAGCTTATCGATAGATACAGTGAGATTATATCGACATTCCACAGACTGAACCGGAATGTGGTCATTGTACATGACAACAAGGAGAAGTTGTTCGGCCGGCGACGTATCATTGATGTATGGTGGGGTGGCTTGCAGGGGAATGGCGGATTGTTGATGATCCTTGCCCATCTTCTGAAAAACAGCCATAGCTGGTTGCATGCTCAGGTCAGGATTAAAATGGTGGTCAAAGATGAAGAGGGCGCGATAAAAGCACAACAGAACCTGCAACGGATCATCAATAATATCCGGATAACAGCGGAACCGGTAGTGCTGCGATCAAAAGGACGTAAATTCCGGAATATCCTGGCAGAAAGTTCTGACGATGCTGACCTGATATTTCTGGGAATGGCCGAACCGAACGATGGCTTTTCCGCATATTACAAAAAGGTTCACAAAAACCTGGAAGGCCTGCCTACATCCGTACTGGTTTTGGCGGCTAAAGACAATTCGTTCGGCGATATCCTTATGCAGACGGATGGAGATTGACCGGGCTCCTGTCAGCCGAATCTTTTTTCCGTCTACCCGGCATATTTCAATTGACGATGCTGATTTATCTTGATATAATCTTGACTTCCGGATTTGAATATTTTTCTCAAAATGAGCTAAAAACATATCATTTTTGCGCAAAAGCATTTTTGACATTGAGAGTGCAGGAACTTATTATGGCTTTCAGTGCGCAATTATTTCAGCAAATAACAAGAAATTAACGATCAGCAGGTGGTATGGAAAAGAACGGCGGCGGTGATAGAAAGGCAAGAGTAATTTTTTTGTCGATTATAGCGGCAATTGGTGGATTTTTGTTCGGTTTTGATAGTGGGGTTATAAACGGAACGGTGGATGCGCTTCAGCTTGCTTTCGATTCCGATGCGGTCGGGACAGGATTCAACGTTGCTTCCATGCTTTTGGGTTGTGCGGCCGGCGCATTTTTCGCAGGAAATGTTACCGATAAATTCGGGAGAAAGCCGGTTATGGTTGCCACCGCCATTGCTTTCATCATAAGTGCCTACGGTTCCGGTATAGCAGGAAGCTCCGGAGAGTTTATTATTTTTCGCATTTTAGGAGGGTTGGCGGTAGGAGGAGCCAGTGTGATAACACCGGCTTATATAGGTGAAATTGCTCCGGCACGCTTCAGAGGTGCGGTTATGTCGATTCAACAGTTGGCCATTGTCATTGGATTGTTCATGGCATTCCTGAGTAATTACACCATTGCCGAGCTGGCGGGAGCGTCCACAGAAATCCTTTGGTGGGGCTATGGTGCCTGGCAATGGATGTTCTGGATGGAGATCATCCCGGCTTCCGTTTACCTGATTGCGCTTATGTTTATTCCGGAATCACCGAGGTATTTGGTTGCCGACGGAAAGTATGAAAAAGCATCAAAAGTATTGGCCAGCCTCTCTTCCACACTGGATGTGAAAGCCAAGGTTGAGGAGATCCGACAGACCGTAATCAGAGAACGAAAGCCTAAAATGACCGATATTCTGTCGCAGAAGACCGGCTGGCTTCACCCAATTGTTTTTGCCGGTATTGGAATTGCCGTGTTACAGCAATTCACCGGTATCAATGTGGTATTCTATTACGGAGCCGTTTTATGGCAAGCTGTTGGCTTTTCAGAGGCCGATGCGCTTCTGACCAACGTGATCAATGGTTCGGTGTTTGTGCTGTTTACTTTTGTAGCGATCGCTCTGGTGGATCGGGTCGGAAGAAAAATACTGCTTATGATCGGTGGACTGGGTCAGGCTGTTATGCTGGCTTTTGTGGCATTGATTTTCGGTTTTGCAGCGGAAGGTGACGCCGGAACCCTCGAGTTAACCGGTACGGAGGGGGTACTTGCGTTGCTGGCAGCTAACGGGTTTGTGGCCTTTTTTGCATTTACCTGGGGGCCCATCATGTGGGTCATGCTGGGGGAAATGTTTCCAAACAGGTTCCGTGGTGCAGCACTGGCTGTCTGTGGGTTAGCTCAGTGGGGTGCGAATTTTCTGGTGACCATGACTTTTCCTATACTCCTGAATTCGATCGGATTAGGACTATCGTATGGTATTTATGCCTTTTTTGGTGTCGTAGCGTTTCTCTTCGTAAAACAGTTTATTGTTGAAACCAAAGGCCGCACCCTGGAGGAGATCTCCAGTGATTATGATGAACAGGTATGACGAAACAGCTGGACCGGCAATTTCGGCCTGTTTGCCATGTCCAGCCGTCACTTTCATCCAAAAGAACCTTTTTATGATAGCGAGAAGGGCAAGACGCGTTTTTCCCGGCTGCTTTGATGAGCCAGTTCTATAATCCGTATGGTTGCAATCATCTGATCCTCTGTGACTGCCGGAAGAGCTTCCTCCTGTAAAACCTCCGCAATGTTTTCGTAATATTCCTGGTATCCGCCGGTTTCGGTTTCGATGCGCCCCTTGATATGCAGGCCCTTGTAACTGGTGTCGAGCAGGCCCCATTGTTCCTCTGATTCCACACCCCAGCCGGGGTCGGCGGGGGATCCACCTGCAATGAGCGCCTCCTCTTGCGGATCCATACCGTACTTTATAAAGGATCCATTTGTTCCATGCAATAAAAAGCGGTGAGTCCGGCTTCGAACCAGCATGCCGCCTCGCAGGGATACTTTAACAGTACCATAATCCAGAATTACTTCAAAATGGTCATCAGCCATCCCCCCATCTCTCTGTATGCGAATATCGGCGCTGATGGATTCAGGAAATCCAAAAAGGACCAATGCCTGGTCAATAAGATGGGGACCCAGATCAAAGAAGACACCTGTGCCTTCACCGGCCTTTTCCCGCCAGGCATTGGGTTTTTGATAATTCCGGAATCGGTCATAGCGGGATTCAAGTTCAACAAGCCCGCCTAATAGATCCTGTTTTGCAAGCTTGTTAAGGGTTTTAAAATCACCATCCCATCGTCGGCTTTGAAAAGCATTGACCAATTTCCCTTTATCCTTTGCCAGCTCGATCAGTTTTCTGGCATCATCGGAAGAGGTGGTGAAGGGTTTGTCAACAACTACGTGTTTTCCTGCTTCAAGACACTGACGAGCCAATGAGAAGTGAGAATCATTCGGGGTGGTAATCACAACCAGATCAAGATCGGGATCTTCCAGGAGTGCATCGGTACTTCGGATGACCTCCACCTCCGGGTAAAATTTTTGAGATTCATTGTTATGGCGTTCAACCACTTTAGCCAGATTAAACTGAGGCAGGTAGTTCAACACCGGGGCGTGAAAAATTCTTGCAGCTTTTCCAAATGCTACAATCCCTGTTTTAATTTGTTGCATCCGTTTAAAAGTTATGATTCCGATTAAGGTTTTTACAGTAATGTGGAAAGTGTCACAAAAAAAACCGGAGGTTAGTGTGTTTGGATATTATTTAACTGTCTGAGAATGTGATACCGGTGAAAAACAACGACCAATAGTGTTCCAATGAGGAGGATTAGTGCAAAAGTCTGATGTGCTTCAATGATGGTGAGAAGCGGACGGCCCACAAAAAAGCCCACTGATACCCATAGGAGAGACCAGGCCAGACAACCAATAGTCGAATACAGCATGTAACTGGAAAAGGTCATATTCGAGAATCCGGCCGGTATGGAGACTATCGACCGGATATTTGGAAGAAAACGTCCGTAAAGTACAAAAAGATGGCCATGTTTGTGAAAGTCCGACCTTGCTTTCTCCATGAGATATCGCACATATCGGAACTTGCTGGTCTCCAGGAAATTTGTAATCCAATCGGTATATCGCCTGCTTAATTTGAAAAGAATCACACACCCGACCATGTTTCCTGCGGTTGTAGTCAGCACCGCGGGAAAGAAAAACCACTCATATATAGTTGCATACAGACCGATAGCAGCAAGTGACAATTCACTGGGTGGTGTTAAGAATATGCCATGCAACAGGAGAAGGAGAAACCCGATTATCAAAGCCATAGGCCATGAGATAGACTCATAAATCATGAATATGAACTCAGTCATGATTCAGCACCCGTCTATTGTAATGGTACAAAGAAATAAGCGTTCACATTTGAATGTAATCGTCAATGACCGGGTTTCTTCTTGTGGTTCTCCGTCGATCTGCCAGCTAAAGGGTTGCTCATGCTCTATAACATATTTGTCGGAAGTGGCGGGAGTGCACTTTTTACTCCAGGGAATGAAACGCGCTTTTGGGAGGTAGAGGGATTTGTATTGACCCATTGTTTCCCTGACACCCAGGAAAACTGAAAATGCGTTATCCGTTTCGTGATTATTTGTTCTCAACCAGGTTTTTGAGGATGGATAATCAGAATGATTCTGAAAAACAGCTTTTCTAAATTGAATGGCGAAGAAGACAAATGCGTGGGTCATCAAACCACCCATAACACGATATATGTAAGCTCCAAATGTCGTGCCTCGAAATCGTTCAACAATATGCACTGTATCCGCGGTTAGTCCTACCGATGCGACATTCAGGAAAATGCGGTTGTTGGCCTGGCCTATTTTTATCTCACTACCGGTATAGCCTGATTTTTCGGAAAGGAAATCTTCTAACTCATACGTACCAAGTGACCTGGAAATAAGATTGCCATATCCGCATGGTACAATTCCTATAGGAATCTTCGTCAGATACTCCTTTAATGCATTGAGCGCGTGATTTACAGTACCATCTCCTCCGCTGATAATAGTATGCGTGATATCACCTGATTTAAATAATTCATCAACTTTTTCAGGAGTAAGGTTAATATTTTCAATGCTGGTATACGATATATCCATGCGGGCAAGCTTTTCATAGAGCTTGTCTACAACGCATTGGGCGCCTCTGTTACCAGCCAATGTATTATAAATAACTAAAAGCATTCCAACCGGTAAAAGGTTACTTCGTTTTTTTTTATATATTTTAGGGAAAATTGGTTTTCCCGCCAAATAAAGCGCTTGTATAATCATCTTGATGATATCAAAAACACAGGTAAAAAACTAAAAAAGCAGACTATATTCCGCATAAAAATCAAATCATACTAATTGCATTTAACAAATAACTGATTAATGTCTCATAACGAGGAAAATAAGGCAGGGGCAGCTGCAATGGCTGAGCTGAAAGAAAAAACGTTGCCGGGGCTACTTCAACGTACCATTAACCAATTCGGTGACAGGCCGGCGGTTGGCTATGCAGGTCATGTCGCGGCCAGTTATAACAAACTGGGAGAAAAGGTTACCCGGGTAGCTTCTTTCCTGAAAGATAACGGCGTCCGGGCTGGTGACCGGGTAGCTATTTTGAGTGAAAATAGTCCGAACTGGGTGGCTGCCTATTTTGGGATCACCACGTTGAAAGCGATAGCCGTGCCCATCCTGAACGAATTTCATCCGTCAGAAATCCACCATATCCTGAGGCATTCAGGAAGTACGGTCCTCTTTGTTTCCGAGCGTTTGTATCATAAAGTCGAGGAGATTGATCTCGAGAAGTTTAATGCCGTCGTGCTTATTGATAATCTGTCGGTTGTATCGCCCAAGTGGAGTAAAGATCGCGTTCGGCGTCTATATGCCGAAGGCAGCAGGGAGTTGAAACGAATTAAAGACATGGCGCTTGAAAAAGTGGGCCTGGTTTCTGGCGAAGTGCCGGAAAATGCTCCCGCCTCCATCATATATACCTCCGGAACTACCGGACACTCCAAAGGAGTAGTACTGACCCATCGAAATATTGTGACCAATGCGATGGGACTCGATAAAATCGTGAAAGTTGACGAAAACGACAGGCTGCTGTCTATTTTACCGTTACCACATGTGTTTGAATGCACCGTGGGATTAGTGATGCCGGTCATGATTGGGGCATCGGTGTATTACATCCAAAAGCCTCCCACACCAACGGTGTTGTTACCGGCATTGCAGCAAGTGCGTCCGACCGTGATGTTATCGGTCCCCTTGATTATTGAAAAAATGTATAAGGGCAAGGTGATGCCGGAAATACAAAAAAAACGGTTAACCAGGGCTGCCTACAAAATCCCCGCAGTGCGCAGAATTATTCACAGAAAGGCCGGACGGAAATTAATGCAGGCTTTTGGAGGGGAATTACGAATGTTTCCCATTGGGGGTGCCTCTATTGCCCCGGAGGTTGAACGTTTCATGAGAGAAGCAAAATTTCCCTATGCAGTGGGGTATGGGCTGACAGAAACCGCTCCTATTGTAACCGGAAGTAATGAAAATGAAACCCGGTTATATTCTGTCGGAAAGCCTTTGGAAGGGGTTCAGATCGCTATTCGTAAAACCGATAAAGAATTTGATCAAACCTGTGAGGAGATGAAATATGAGATTAGAAGTGCGGAGGCGCGGGATGATGAACGTTCTGTTGCATCCGGAAACCGTGACTCAGGCGCAGCAAGCAGGAAATCTGATTTGAGTCAGAAGGCGGGAGAAATTCTTGTGAAAGGACCTAATGTAATGAAGGAATACTATAAGGATCCGGAGTTGACCGCACAAACGATATCGAATGATGGTTGGCTCCAAACCGGTGATTTGGGTGCATTTGATGAGGACGGATATCTTTATATTCTGGGCAGGCTTAAAAACCTGATTTTGGGTCCCAGTGGTGAAAATATTTATCCGGAGGCCATTGAATCGGTTGTGCACCGATCCGAACATGTCCTGGAGTCGCTGGTTTACAAACAAAACAATCGGTTGGTCGCCAGGGTGCATCTGAACTACGAGAAACTGGATGAAGAATTTGAAGCTAAGGGGCAGTCACAGGCAGAGGCAAGAGCTTACATAAAAAATTTGCTGGAAACCTTGCGTGAAGAAACCAATAAAAACATTGCCTCTTTTGCAAAAATCAGTGAGTTTATAGAACAGACCGAGCCTTTCGAAAAGACTCCGACCCATAAGATTAAACGGTATCTCTACATAAATGGTGACCGATAGCCGGGTCGTTTTAGAAATTGGGGGTTTGTAAAAAAAAATTTATATTCATTAAAATGGTTTAATTATTTAAATCTTCTAAAAGATGTTGGTTGCAGTCTTCAGAAAGCATGTTCGAAATGGGTATTGCATTTTGCAAAGCAGGTTGATTGCACGGATATTGATTTCTTGCTTTTTACTTTTTACTTCAGCAGGGATGGCAAGGGGCGATGCAGGTGTTATTGAAGGGAGAGACCTACGGTTTCATCACATAACATCTACCGATGGTTTATCGCATCCTATTGTGAATGATATCCTTCAGGATAGCACCGGATTTATGTGGTTCGGCACACAAAATGGTCTCAACCGGTATGATGGATATGAAATGACAACCTACCGCACCCGGTCAGAAGATCCCTACAGTCTTAGCAATAATGATATAAATGTCATTTTAGAAGACAGTCAAAATGAGCTGTGGGTCGGTACCTCCGGTGGTGGTGTTCATTTGTATGATCAGGAAGGTGATCGTTTTCACCGCATCATGGGAGATCCCGAGGACTGGACAACGCTTAGTGACAATACGATTTGGGATATATATGAGGACCACCGGGGTAATCTGTGGATCGCTACCAACCATGGCTTGAACCTGCTGGATCGTTCGGATCATTCCGCGAAGCGTTTTTTCCATGACAGCAATGATACTACCAGCATCAGCAGTGATTATATTTCCGTATTATTTGAAGATTCCGACGGACATTTTTGGATAGGTACCGATAATGGCTTGAATCGGATGGATCGTGACAACGAGTCTTTTTATGGTTATCAACATGACCCGGATGACCCTCTTAGTTTATCTTCCAATAATGTACAGGCCATTTATGAAGATCGACAAGGAGTCCTATGGATAGGCACCGATAACGGACTGAATCGTTTCGATTATGAACAGGGTCATTTCAAAAGAGTTGAGATGCCTCGGGATCTTTTTGAAATAACGGGATATTCCGTGACAGAGATATTCGAGGATAGTAATGGTTTGTTTTGGCTCGGTAGTGAAATGATGGGTTTCTTTATTTATGACCGGCAAAAGCAGACCTTTTCTCATTATCACTATGATCCCGACGATCCGCATACGGTTAACCAGGGAAGTGTAAATGCGATCTACGGAAGCAGAGATGGAATCATCTGGTTAGGGACCCATGCCGGAGGTGTTAGTTATTTGGACCCAAATATTCCCAACTTCCCGCTCTATCAGGAGGAAGTATACAATCCACAAAGCCTGAGCAGTAATTTGATCAGGGGTTTTGAGGAAGATGCATCCGGCCATATATGGATTGCCACTGATGGAGGGGGACTTAACCGTTTTGACCCTGAGTCGGACGAATTTGAGGTTTGGCATGCTGACTCCGATGATCCGAATACGATTCCATCGGACCTGTTACTGACCCTGCATTTAAATCAGGATGGGCTTTGGATGGGCAGCTATTCCAATGGGTTAAGTGTACTGGATCTTGATGAGATGTCTTTTCGACATTTTACGCATGACCCCGGGGATGACCGCAGTCTGGGTCATAATGATATTTTCTGCATCCACGAGGATAGTCAGGGAAATTTGTGGCTTGGAACCAACGGTGGAGGAATGAACCTTTTAGAGCAAGGTTCTGATGAGTTCAGGCGCTTTGCCGAAGATCCCGATGACCCGGAAAGTATCGGAAACAACTTTGTTCGCGCTATTTATGAAGACCGCGAGGGGCGTATTTGGATCGGTTCCTATCTGGGACATGTGACGCGATTTGACCGGGAGGGTGATCGGTTTCTGCATTATGATATTAACTACGGTGAGTCGTACTACAACAGTGTGATCCAGGATTTTCACGAAGACGCACAAGGACGGTTCTGGCTGGCATCACGAGGTGCCGGATTGATACATTTTGATCCGGTTAACACGCAAAGGGTCGCCTCCTACACCCGGGAAGATGGATTGCCCGGCAATTTAATCCACGGAATACTGGAAGATGATCACGGTTATTTATGGTTAAGTACCAACCATGGAATAAGCCGCTTTGATCCTGATGAGGAGATTTTTCAAAACTATGATGACCGTGCAGGCGTACAGATGAATGATTTTTACGGCGGTTCCAGGTTTCAGGATAGTGAGGGGTATATGTACTTTGGCGGATTCATGGGATTCAACAGGTTTCACCCGGATGATATTCAGCCAAGCGACGAGGAGCACCGGGTATTGTTGACAGGTTTTGAGATTTTTAACCGGCCTGTCCCTATCGGGGAGGATTCCCCGCTAGATCGGCAGATTAGTCTCAAGGATACATTGATGCTCTCCTATGAACACAGTGTGATAACCTTCTGGTACTCGGCACTTAATTTCAGTGCTGCAAAAGGGAACCGCTTTGCATATAAAATGGAGGGTTTTGACAGTGACTGGAACTTCGTTGGTACCCGAAGAACAGCTACATACACCAATCTTGACCCGGGAGAGTACCGGTTTATGGTTCGTGCCACTAATAATGACGGGGTTTGGTCAGATACCCCTTCGGAATTAGTCCTGATTATTACTCCTCCTTTCTGGCGCACGACCTGGTTTATCGTTTCGCTGCTCTTATTTATTGGCCTGGTTCTAATTTCAGCTTACCGGTACCGGGTTCATTCCATAAAACTCCGGAATATGGAACTTCAGCATCAAGTAGCTCAACAAACAGCAGAGCTTCAAGAGTCAAACGCCACAAAGGATAAGCTCCTTTCTATTATTGCTCACGATCTGAATAACTCAATCTTTGGAATGCTCGGTTTTGTGGAATTATTGAAAGAAAGCATAGAGGAAAAAAACACAAAAGAAGCCTGGGACTACGGGGATCATTTACATAATTCGATCAGGTATTTTCACGAGTTGCTGGACAATCTACTGAATTGGGCCAGATCACAATCCGGTAAAATTGAACAACATCCGGAAGAAATACCGCTTGCTGAATTTATCAAAAAACAGGTCGATCAAAACAGCAGCCGGGCGATTAATAAAAACATAAACCTGGAGTCGAGGGTAGACCCGGCCGATGAACAGATGGTATATGCGGATAAAAACATGCTATCCACGGTTTTTCGCAACCTGATTCATAATGCTATCAAATTTACAAAGGAAGGTGGATGTATCACCCTGGAAGCCCGTGAGAAAGGTGATTTTGTAGAAATTCTGTTATCTGACGAAGGGGTGGGAATGTCGGATGAACAAATTCAGATGATACTTCAAAGCAAAGAGATCAAATCAACTGCCGGAACACGTAATGAGAAGGGGACCGGATTGGGCCTGGCTCTGAGCAGGGATTTCATACTGCGGAATGATGGTGCCCTGAACATTGAAAGTAAAGAAGGAGAAGGTTCTACGTTTATTATCAGGTTGCCTCAAAAGCCACTCAACTTTTCCAAACTCAGTCAGGAAAAAACCTTCCAACATGTCGATTGATGTCGGCTTTGCATTTTAAGGAAACAGCGTTAATCACATTTTACCCGGCTCTGTTAGGTATCGTATTAGCTTAGAGGTTTTGCTATGAGTTATTCCATTTCAAGAACGGTTTCGATGATTTCACT
>CAYMBG010000025.1:0-5358 GCA_964388615.1 uncultured Chitinophagales bacterium
TTGGCATCTCGTTACAGGGAGGGGCTTTTTTCGCCACCTCTCAGTCTTCGCCACCACTCTGTTATGATGTGAATAGCTTTTTCAACTTGATTGATAGCTTGGAGCTTCGGTTATGTGGGATGTGATGGTCATGCTCTCCCTTCCAAAGCTGCTGGAAATGGTATGCCAGAGGAGCAGCACCTTTGATATAACGCTTCAATTAGTTCCGTCTCTATCCACACACCTTTTTCCATTTGCTCGGCCTTCAGTGCCAATGCACGATCCCCGGGAACTCTTACATCCGTATAACCGCGGCGAGGCGGACTGTTCTTGCAGGCTGCTTTTACCCACCCCATTTCCCGCTCAAATGCTCGAAGTCCACCAAAGGATTCAGGATCAATTATCTGCAGGTAGACGGATGTTCCCCAATTATCGGGCTTTTCCGCCCGACCAAACCCGGCTAAACCGGAGGTAAGCGCCTCTATCAGCAGACCAAGTGCATATCCTTTATAACCTGCATCCACCCCCCCTAATGGTAAAATACTTCCGCCGGATGTGAGTATTTTCGGGTCATCGCTGGGCTCACCGTCGGCAGTGAGCATCCATTCACCAGGCAGAACCTTCCCCGCTTTTATATGCCTGTTTACCACTCCTGCAGCAGTTGTAGAAGTACTTATATCAAGTATGACAGGTCCATCAGGACCGGAAGGAATTCCAGCAGCGACAGGATTTGGAGAATAAACCGGGCTTTTACCGCCAAAAGGCGCCACCATAGCCGCTGATGGATCCGACGCCATGAGGATACCCACACGTCCGTTTTCTATAATTTTGGGCATATATGCCGCCAGACAAGCAATATGGTGTGCTCGCCTGATAACATAAGTAACCACCGGATACTTCCGACTGCGCTCAAGCGCTTCAGCTACAGCAGCCCCTGCAAGATAAGTGCCGCTTAGATATTCTCCATCCCAAACTACCGCGGAACCGTTGTCCGAAACAATAACCGGAGAACCCTGATGTTTCATTCGCCCGGCTTTAAGCTCATCGATATAGACAGGAAGCAAAGCCAAACCGTGCGTTACGTGTCCCATAAGGTCAGCTTCAACCAGAATCTCACTGGTGGTCCCTGCTGCCTCTTCAGACAGTTCGTGGGCTGTTAATAACCCTTTGGCCATTACCATTAAATCCGAATATGAATATCTCCTGCTTTTCATAAGTGTGTATTGCATGAATTGTTTTTTGCCAACAAAAAATTATATCAAAAGCTACCCTGAGCTACAAATCAATTTCCACATTGGTTAATTTTCCATAGCTTGTGATCTTCCGTAAAAGATTTACCGGGTTTATTTTACTTCATATAGTTTTTTGACTAATATGCCAAACAGGTAAATATGATTGATCATTTTCCAAACCACATTACAGCTTAAATTAATCGTATCACTAAAACACCAACCAAAACTGTTAAGCAAATGAACACTTCACGCCGAAACTTCCTTAAAACTTCCGGCCTGATGGCATCCGGCCTTCTTTTGGGCAGTACACCATTTCTTTCTTCATGTAACAACGGCACACGGAACGGCACTCCGTTTGGTATTCAACTATACACCCTCCGGGATGTTATTGGGGATGATCCACAAGGTGTACTGCGTCAGCTTGCCGATTTTGGTTATACCCAAATTGAAAGTTACGAAGGCCCGATGGGGATGTTCTGGGGTATGGGTCCAAATGGATTCAAAGAATTTTTGGATGATCTGGGAATGACCATGATCTCCAGCCATGCAAATGTTTTTGAAGATTATGAACGAAAAGTGGAACAAGCCGCACAGGTAGGAATGGAATATATCGTCTGTCCGTGGATTGGTCCGCAGGATACCCTGGATGATTATCGCGAAATGGCCGATACATTCAACCAGCTTGGTGAGATCGCAAATAACGCGGGTGTTAAATTCGCCTACCACAACCACGGGTATACCTTTGAGACTCATGACGGTGAACTTCCCCAGGATATCCTGATGCAAAACACCGAAACTGATCTTGTGGAGTATCAGGTTGACATTTATTGGGTGGAAATCACCGGAGAAAGCACCATTGACTGGATACAAAGATATCCGGGCAGATTTACTTCCGGTCATGTGAAAGACCTTGCAAATGGAGACGATCCGGAATCTACTATTTTGGGAACAGGTAATATCGACTTTCCCACCATATTGGACGTAGCCAAACAAAACGGCATGAGACATTTCATAGTAGAACAAGAGGCATATACCGGTACCACACCGATTGATGCGGTTCGTGAAAATGCTGAATACATGAAACAGCTACGTATTTAATTTCAGAACCATGCCGGGATATAACATTATCCCGGCATTTTTTAACTCACACCCATTGAATAATCCCAAGCAGTGTGAGTCCGCCCACCAGAAACAAAAAGGGGGAATCCCAGGTGTGCGGAGAGAACGCTTCAGCCAGCGTCATTAAAACCGGTATGGCTACGATACCTGTCCAGAATTGGCTCATGGTAAAATGATCTGCAAAAAGTACCATCACTGCAATACTGGTCAGGAATACACAGGAACTTCCCTCCAGAGAACGTTGGTAGCGACGTTTACTGAGAAATGCCCTGACATTATAACGATACCTTCCAAATCGTACACCTACCGGCTCTGCCAATCCGTCACCGATACCGTTTATCAAAACAGGTATCATTACCAACTCCGCGACATTGTTTCTGTCAAGCAAAAAAACCATGAGCAACAGAACGATATAGCCGGTAATGATTTGCGTGGTCAGCCAAAATAACGTATAAGGGCGATCCTCCGGGCGATCGACACCACGATAAATCGTATTGATCAAGGGCAGGCGCTCTCTGACGGGGCGCATAAACATTCCAAGTCCAAGCAATAATATTACACCCGTAGATATACTCAGCGTCAGTGGATTGCCATCTACATCAAACTCCGGGGCAAAGAGGATCGGCAGAAAAAAAATGGCGAAGTGAAAAATTTTTCTGGTGTAATTTACACGCACTCCACCGTATATGGCCAAAAGTCCGGCCACATAGCCCACCAGCAGCACCGAAAAAAATCTCAGTCCTTGATACAGTAAATATTCCGGTGTCATCATGTAAAAAAAAAGCAAGCGAACCTGTTTAAAAGACTCGCTTGCTCTCGAAAATCCGTCAAAAAATCATCTCATCAACATGACTGTCAAAAAAGACAGGTGAATCATGAAAGATTAGATGATGTCTATAGATTATATAAAACTGGGTTCAGATTGTGTCTATCACAATTTGGAAACCTCTTTAGCCTGAAGTCCTTTTTCACCTTCTGCAACTTCAAACTCAACATTGTCACCTTCGTCCAGTGACCGATAGCCATCCCCACGAATTTCACTAAAGTGGACAAATACATCATCACCGCTCTCGCGACTGATAAAACCGAATCCTTTGGTGCCATTAAACCATTTTACGACGCCTGTTTCTCTTTCTTCTGACATAATATTAAACTTGTTCTATTTGATATTTCAACTTGAAGAATCCGCCCTTGACCACTCAGTATATTCCTGAATAATCTAAAACAGATACTAACCACTAGATTAATAAAATTTTAAAGCATTCGCAATATATTAAAATAGAAGTGTACCACTTATAATAAAAAAAATGCTCCGATGCTCGAATTTTCTTCTATACTATTGTATAATTACCACACATTTTAAATCAGACCTACTAAAACATCGGTATGAAACCTGTTATTTATACATTTTTATGGTTCCTGGGAGGAGTATCCCTGATACACTTTCTTTTCGAAATACCATACGGCATATACACAGAAAGCGAAGCTACCCTGGACGTCTACAGATTCGGAATTTATTGCATCATCAGCCTTATGTACTCTTTCTTCAAATCCAGGCCCGACCTTGAAGACAAGTCAGAGCTTTTGAATAGCTGAGTATCCCGGGAATAACTTCACAATCTTATTTATTTCGTTGCGAAAAACGGTTAAAAATCTTCCATGCCGGTATTCACTCTGACCTCCTGAACTTGTTGCACCATCTCTATGCGGTCAGCTTCAATCATTTCACGATAACGGTCCATTTGTTCTCCCATCATCTGCTCCACCATCTCCCGCTGTTGAGCCGGCATGTTCTCCAGTTCCTGTTCAAATCGCTCCATCGCTTGCTCTGCCTCGCGACGCTGTTCATCCGAGAGCATATCACTAAGACCGGTAACGACCGTCACCGTCTGAAAAGGGACTTTCATCCCTTCAATATCCCGGTAATTTTTGAACATGGTTACGGGTTCGACCCGCTGGGTACGACCCTCACCCAAATCCGCATGGGCGGCAAAATTTATCTGCCGGGTAACCCATTCGTCTGCATCAATGTACATCCTTACATTCTCCAGATCGCCGGATACATCCTCATCTTCGAACACTCCCTCCAGTTCATCAATGAATAGCACATGAACATCATGGCCATCAATCTCATCCCTTCCCTCATATCTTGCATTTTCTTTAAGCATGTTAAAGATGGAAGGTGTTAACAAGCCAAAATCAGATACATCGGCCGAGGAGTACAAATCATCCATTTGATCACTTTCAACACGTGACTTGAAATACGGCCGTCCGTCTTCGTAATCCTTTTTGTAATAGATGGTTTGATCATCGGTTACCATCACATAATCATCGATATTCTCAATGGACTCTTCATACTGCTGCTGAAGATTCTCAATAATCTCAACCGCGTCTGAGTCAGCGTACTGCCCAAACGAATCCCCGGAATAACCGGTTAGCAGTAAACATGTTATCACTATCGGAAGTGTTTTCCTTGTAATCCTGATCATATTCGTACCCCACATGTTTTGTGTTTATGTATGAACCACCCCATAATACAACAACATAATCCTTTAGAATATAAACGTAAAGCATGCGGCAGCATTGATTTTATATCATGTCATTACTGGTGCACGGACAGAAATGGCGTATCTCAAGCAAAATCCTCGACCGCTACCTGGTATGCATGAAGGGGATTGTCCCGGTCACCCTCAAATTCCTTGTTATAGGTGTTTACCTCTTCGAGAATACGCTTGACGGTTGCCTCATCCTGAAACGAAAAAAACAGGATCGAGTAAATGCCCTGGTTCTGTTGTGAGAACCAGGTGCGGGCGTCAGGTTTGTGCTTTTCCGTCCTGAAGCCATACATCTCGGTTTCACTGTAAACGGGGACATTGTTTTGGGTCATCATGGCGCGTACCTGTTCCGCATACTCGGCAATGCTGAGAATAATTAACAATTTCATGATTTTCGGTTTTAGTTTGAAAATGAAACCGGGACCGCCACCGCGATCCCGGCAAAAGATGTTTATTTTTGCATAATCTGATCT
>CAYMBG010000025.1:5458-26611 GCA_964388615.1 uncultured Chitinophagales bacterium
TATTTTTGCATAATCTGATCTTCGGTCAGCCCGCTTTTCACCATGTAATAGATCAGGGGAATGGTGACTAATGTGAGAGCTGTGGATGCAATGGCCCCTCCCATCAATGAGATAGCCAGTCCCTGAAAAATCGGATCAAACAGAATGACAACCGCACCGATTACCACGGTTCCTGCAGTGAGCAGAATCGGCATGGTCCGTACGGCTCCGGCCTCTATCACGGCATTCTTGAATGAGTTTCCATCCCGCAGACTTATCTGTATGAAGTCAATCAGGAGCACGGAATTCCGGACCATGATACCCGCCAACGCGATCAAACCAATCATGGAAGTAGCTGTAAAAAAGGCTCCCGCCACCCAGTGGCCTATCAGGATACCGATAAGTGACAATGGAATAGCGATCATCATGATGATCGGAACCCCGAAATCCTGGAACCAGCCCACTATCAGTATATAGATAATGATAAGCACCACTGCAAAAGCAATACCAAGATCCCGGAAAACTTCCAGGGTTATCTGCCACTCACCATCCCATTTCACAGTCACATCCTCGCTTGTAAAAGGCTGATTGGCATACAATTGATTTACCGAATACCCTGCGGGCACAGACAGGGAGGCAATATCTTCTTTTGCATCCATGATGGCATAAACCGGACTTTCGATTTCACCGGCAACTTCGGCGGTCACATAGACTACCCGACGCTGATTTTTGCGTGTGATGCTTTTTTCAAGCGTTGTTTCACGGCGATCAACCAGATCGGCAGCCGGAATCATGGATCCCGACCCGGATTGCACATGCAATCCGCCAAGCTGATCCGCGCCAGCCCGCTGCCCGTCACTGAGCCTCATAACCACCGGAATCAAATCCGATTCCCTCCGGTCCATCAGGCTGCTGACGGGATGTTGACCAAGAATCATGCCAAGCGTCTCACTTAACTGATTCGGCATAACCCCCATCATGGCCGCTTTTTCCCGTTGTACTTCAAAACGGAATTCGGCCTGCTCATCTTCGACCATCCAATCACTGTCCACAATGCCCGGGGTCTGCTCAAAGATGCTAAGAATATCCTCCGCGACCTCCCGCTGCAACGCAATATCCGGGCCGTAAACCTCGGCTACCAGTGTTGAAAGCACGGGCGGACCGGGCGGTACCTCTACCACCTTTACATTCGCATTGTACTTCTCACCCACTTGCTGGACAAGGGGACGAATGCGTTTGGCAATATCGTGACTTTGATCCGACCGTTGGTTTTTATCTACCAGATTGACCTGAATATCGGCCACATTCGACGCCTGACGAAGATCATAGCTCCGGACCAAGCCATTGAAATTGATCGGTGCATTGGTCCCGGCATACACTTGATAGTCATACACCTCCGGTACATCCAGCAGGGCGAGTCCGACTTCCCGGGCTACTGCTTCGGTCCGTTCCAGCGTGGTTCCCTCGGGCATATCGATAATCAGCTGCACCTCGTTTTTATTGTCGAAAGGCAACATCTTGACCTCCACCCACCGAAAGTAGAACAGCGTGAGCGTCGCCAGTAGTACCACCGCAGTTCCCGCGAGAAAGCTCCATCGTTTCCACCGGCTCTCCAGTAACGGAAGCATGGTCGCGGAGTACAGCCGGTAGATCCGTGTATCCTCAAGCTTATAGCTTTTTTGTTCCTCCCCGCTTTTTTTGCTTTTACCGGTCATATTGCCTGTGAGCAGCCTGTAACCCAACCAGGGTGTGGCAACCAGTGATACCAGCAGCGACAGTATCATGGCCACGGTGGCACCAATGGCAATCGGACTCATGTAGGGACCCATCAGACCCGATACAAAAGCCATCGGAATAACGGCAGCAATGACGGTGAATGTCGCCAATATGGTCGGGTTGCCTACCTCATTGATGGCGTAGATGGCAGCTTGCCGAAACGGAAGCTTTTTCATCCTGAAGTGGCGGTGCATGTTCTCAGCCACAATGATGGAATTATCCACTACAATACCGGTCACAAACACCAAAGCGAACAGTGTAATCCGGTTCAGCGTATAATCGTACATGTAGTAGAAAAACAGGGTCAGGGCAAACGTGATGGGCACGGAAATAAAGACCACCAACGCCCCGCGCCAGCCCATCGCCAAAAACACTACAAACGAAACGGCCAATACAGCTACCAACAAATGTAAAAGAAGCGTGCTCACCTTTTCGGTAGCTGTTTCTCCATAGTTACGAGTCGTTGTGACATGGATATCCGGACTGATCAGCGCCCCGTCGAGACGTTCCACCATGGTGTCGATCTGATTGGCAATGGTCATCGCGTCGGCACCCTGGCGCTTGGCCACCGATATGGTAACCGCCGGGAAGGTGCTCCCTGCCGGCATTCCCGAAAGCAGTGAAGAGGCAGGTCCTTCGGTATGCGAAACATAATTTTTCGGCTCTCCGGGTCCATCACGAACATCGGCTACATCACGCAGTTGTATGGGATCGCCATCCCTGACATCCAGCACCAACGAACCGACATCCTCCGCCGATTCCAGAAAATTACCGGTTTGAACAAGGAACTCTTCATCATTCTGAGAAAAACTGCCGGACCGGAACTCCTGATTGGCAGCCTGTACTGTTTGTGCAACCCTGAGCGGGTCTATTTTGAAAGATGCCATCTTGTTCTTATCCAGAACAATTTCAACCGTCCGGGTTCGCCCGCCATGTATTCTGGTCTCAGCTACATCATAGATGGACGTTATCTCGTTATCCAGCTCACTTGCCACTCTGCGAAGGTCATAGTCGTCATGTAATTCGCTCCAGAGAGTAAGCGTTACAATCGGCACATCATTAATGGAGCGGGACTTGATGAGCGGCATGGTTACCGGCTCCGGCTTGGTATCCATGAACTTCATGATCTCGTTATACAGCCGGACCAGGCTTCTTTCAATATCTTCTCCCACATAAAACCGTGCCGACACCATCGCCTGTTCGGGCATGGAGGTCGAGTATACATATTCAACCCCGGAGATATTTGCGAGAATTTTCTCCAGGGGAATGGCGATTCGGTTTTCCACCTCTTCAGGGGAGGCACCCGGATAACCGACAAAGATATCGGCCATGGGCACATCGATTTGCGGCTCCTCTTCGCTTGGTGTCAACCAGACGGCATAAACCCCAATCGCAATAAATGCGATCATCAGAAGCAAAGTCAGCCTCGAATCGATAAATGCCTGGGCAATTTTTCCTGCTAAGCCTGTTTTCATAAATTTTGTGTCAATAAATAAGGGTTATAAACTCTGTGCAAATTATCTTGTTGAAAGCAACTGTCCGTGTCGGACGGGCTGCTCTGACCGGGCCACATAGGACTCTCCTGCAGCGAGTCCGGATATAACCTCAACATCCTCCCCGTAGACGTGACCTGTTCTGACCCAGCGGAGCACCGCCCGTTGATCGGAAGAAAGTGTGTAAATGCCGGTGAGCTGTCCCCTTTCAACCAAAGCGGAACGGGGAATAAGCAACGCAGGCTCATCATCGAGCGCCACTGAAACCTCGGCAAACTGCCCGCTTTTCAGGCTTCTGTTGTATTGATCGTCCGATAATTCTGCTTCAATGGCATACTGTCGACTGGCTGGATCACCAACTTGGCTGATGGAAGTCAGTCTTGCCTGCGCATGATGAATATCAGCTGAGGCAACAGACACGGCCACTTCGAGTCCGGCTTCCACCCGGTTGATAATATGCTCAGGTACGGTTGCCGTTATTTTAAGTGCTTCGGGATCTGCTATTGAAACAATCGGGTGGCCCGGAGTAGCCATATCACCCTCTTTGAGATGCTTGCGGCTGATAATCCCGTCAAATGGAGCCCGGATAACGGTGTACCCCAGCATTTCATCCACTTCCCGCAGTCCGGCCTCAAGAGCTTCCATATTCGCCCGGGCTATTTCGTACATGGTGGATATATCATCCAACTCCTTTGATGTAGCGCTCTCCTCGGCATAGAGGTTCTGAATGCGCTCATAGTTCTTTCTTGTGTTTTCCAGGTTGGCCTCAGCCTGAACCTTGTTCGCCCCGAGCTGATTTTGCTGTGCCAGGATCTGGTCATCTTTCACCCTGGCAAGTATATCTCCCTTACGCACCTCATCACCGACATCCACAAGGACCCCGGTCAGTGTACCCATTAAGATAGTACTTAAATTTGACCGGTTTTTGCTCTCAACCTGACCCGGAAACCGGTGAGTACTTTCAGCACTTCGCGTTTCTGCGGTTTCAACGTCCACCTGCACCCGTGACTCGGCCGCCTGCTGATCCGTATCGGACGTGCAACTGGTCACCGTAAGTCCGGCCAGTACAAACAGGGGCAACATAACTGATGTGGTACTTAGTATTTTCATGGCTCTATCCTTTTTGATCTTTTTGTGTGTTTAAATATTCGTTTCCAGCAACATTTCCAGGGCGGCAATACTCATATTGTATTTATATCGCGCCATAATCTTTTTAAGCCGGGCTTCGGCAAGTTTGGTTTCGGCCTCGAGCAGATCCGTGGTTCGCTCCAGACCTTCATTGTAGCGGTTTGTCCGTATGCGCACATCCTCGGAGGATTGCCGGATGGACTCTTCGGTGACGGCCAGCTCCTGTTCCGCGTGATTAAGGTTACGCAAAGCCTGACGTACCCGATTCTCCTGATCAAGGCGATTGTTCCGCTGCATCGACTGCGCCTGGCGAAGGCCGGCACGTGCCTCACTCACTTTTCCGGCTTTACGGTATCCTGAAAAAAGATTCCAGGTCAGATTTGCACCAATCATGTAAGAAGACGCGTCAAACCCGGCAAAGTCATTGTCATTGAATTCATAAGTGCCGAAAAGATTCACCGATGGCAAAAAATGGAACCGCGCTGACTGAACCATCTTTTCAGCTGCTTCCACTTGATGCGCGATCGCTCTGGTCCGGGCGTTTTCCATTTCCCTGACAGCCTCGGTTTGTTCAAGATCCGGCGCAGCAGGTAAGCCAAGTTCATCCTCCGGATGGATGACAACAGAGCCATCCATACCCAGAATCAGTGCCAGTTCTTCACGGACCGAAGACAGATCGTTTTCAATATTCATTTTTCGGCTTTCCATCTCCAGCTCATATACACGTGCGGAAAGGAAGTCCTCTTTGCTTAACATTCCCTGTTCATAAAAGTTACGAGCCTGACGACGATGCTCACCCGCGGTTTCAAGAGCCGACTCAATAACAACCAGCTGCCGCTGATGCAGGACCAGGTTGTAGTAATACTCCTTTACCTGATAGCGCACGTTGGATTGGGCTCCTTTCAATTTTTCATCGGCCGCTTTACTTTGACTCCTTACCGCTTGTCTTTGCAAGTACCTGTCTGCGTTGACCAAAGGCTGACGCACCTGAAAACGGGCCGTATAGTTTTCATAAGATCCCGGATCATTCAACAAAGCAGGGTTGAAATCCTGCTGGCCCACCACCTCCTGCTTGAGTTTGAAGCCGAATACATTCAACGGGTCATTTGTGGATATGGCATCGTACTCAAACGAAAGCTGCGGAAGAAAAGCAGCACGTGTCTGTTGATACCGGGCACGGAACATTTCTGCCTCATATCCCGCCTGTTCAATGGAAAAGTTCTGATCTAACGCCAGGTCAATCGCTTCATTCAAGCCAAGAGAAACAGTTTGAGCCCGGCTTTCATGTACTTGTGCATGAACATGCGAAAGTCCCATGGTCAAGACAAAAAAGGTCAGAATCGTTACCTGCCTGATTTTGGGGAAAATGGAAATTTTGGTATTCATTGGGTTACTATTTTGCGGTCATTGTAGTTGCGTTGATGTTCGGGGTATAGATACCACATATGTACTGTACGGGATTTACTAAAGCTCAGATTGTGGGCCGGATGCGCAGCACCGGTCCGAATGCCTACTATTAATATATGTATTTATATAGCTATATACAACAATACACAAAATCCTCTTGTACTATCCCTTCAATATAGATAAATTATGAACTTTTGTTAATCATCCTTTTTTACCTGCCCATACACGAACAGCGCAAATCCGACCCGATACCGGAAAGTCACAAACTACTGGTAAGCAAATAACAAAGATTGATATTACCCCTATTTTGGATACACGATCAGACCAACATTTTTTCAACCTGAAGAACTTTTTCACATTTCTGCTACCATCGCTGATCGGTATTGGTATGTTTCTCATCCCTTTCTCGATTGATGGTTCTATTAATGTAGGCATGGGAATACTTGCATACGGGCTAATGGATATTTTGGGCAAAACCCTGCCAATTATTGCAGTGTCCATTTTCTGGATATCGGTTCTGATCACACTCTATGTAAAACTATCTCGTCCTGTCTGGGCAGAAAGCGGCATTATGGAAGAGATTTTCCATACCGGTCCGGTATGGTTTTTTTTACGTCTCATGGGAGCAGTAATGGCTACTATGACCCTGCTCCAGTATGGACCGGGATTTATCATCTCCGACGATACCGGCGGACTCATGCTGGGGGATCTCATTCCGGTTTTGTTTGCATTTTTTTTATTTGCGGCGATTTTTTTACCGTTTCTGGTCGATTATGGCTTTATGGAATTTATCGGTAGTATGGTACGCAAGCCATTCCGTTTCATTTTTAATTTACCGGGGCGGAGTGCCATTGATGCCACAGCCTCATGGTTTGGTTCGGGTACCGTCGGTGTTCTGATTACCATGCGTCAATATGAAAACGGCTTTTACAGCCGCAGAGAATCTGCCGTCATCGCTACCAATTTTTCGGTAGTTTCAATCGCTTTCAGTTTGGTGGTAATCAACTTTGTAGATCTCAACCACATGTTTCTGCAGTATTATAGCACAGTCATTATTTCCGGACTCATTGCAGCCATTGTCCTGCCACGCCTCTACCCGCTTTCCAGAAAAGCCGACACCTACTATGAGCCCGTAGGCCAACAGTTGACGGAAGATATCGTCTATCAAAAAAGTATATTTCTGGACTCTCTCTACAAGGCAATGGATCGTGCCAGAAAAGCGCCCGGTTTCTCGCAATTAACCAGGAAGTCGCTCTCTAATGTAGCAGATATATTCTTTTCATTACTACCTCTGGTTTTCTCAATTGGAGTTTTGGCGCTTATCATGGCTGAATTTACACCTCTCTTCATGTGGCTCTCCTATCCCATAATCCCCTTGCTACAGCTGCTTCAGATACCAGAGGCACATACAGCCGCACCGGCAACACTAATAGGTTTCGCCGATATGTTTTTGCCTGCGGTTCTGGCCGCCGGCATTGAAAGTGACCTGACCCGTTTCGTCATAGCCGCACTTTCAGTCAGCCAACTGATTTACATGTCGGAAGTTGGTGCACTGATCATGAAGTCCAGAATTCCACTTAACCTATGGGAACTGATTCTCATCTTTGTGTTACGTACGCTCGTCACACTTCCTATCATTACACTTATGGCCCACCTGTTTTTCTTTTAAGCCTCCCCGGTGGATAACACCCAAAAAAGATCCTCCTCCCGTCGTTCACGCTACTCTTAGCATAGAAACAAGACTTGCTAAATTATATTCCCGTTGACTTTCTTCCATTTGTTTCCATATTTTTACGCGTATATGGTTGATCTTAATAACGTAATCTACAAATCGTGAAATAATATGTTACAAAAAACAGGCATTACTTTTTTGGCAGTTTTACTTGTCTTAACAGTCTGGGGTTGTGACGATGATAGCCCTACCGGTCCTAATCTTGACGAAGTGCCCGACTCTCCTACAATGGAAGAGGTGGACATGGACTTTTCGGTATTTTCAAATGCTCAAAATTTTGGAGCGCATAAAATAATGGATTCCGAAGACTTTGATCAGGTTCGTACTTTTCTGCAAAACAACCCTGCAGACAATCCCTACGAACAAGCCGCTCTTATGGCATTTGCAGCAGAATCCTGGTTTCAAGTTCTTGGCCAATTTCCAAACACCTATTTCCAGCAACATCAATGGGGTGATCCCGAACGTGATGGTGATACATGGATTTGGGAGTGGCAAGTTAACATTGAAGGGGAATCGGTATCTATGGTGATCACTGCTGAACCCGTTGGCGATGAAAGACATTGGGAAATGAGATACAGCGCCCAGGGCGTTGAAGGACAAGATGATTTTGAAGATGTTCTGTTCATCGCTGCGCAGGTAGCACTTGATGGCTCAGGTGGTGCCTGGCAAATGTATAATTTTACCAGTGAACCGGATGATCCCGTTTTCAGCATGGATTATGCATTAAACGAAGATTTGACCACTATGGTAGATCTTCGCTTTCAGGAGGAAGATGATGATGATTCCCGCATCCTCTATGAATCGGATGGGGCCACCGGTTCTCTTCAATTATGGGGCCTTTACGGAAATCAGTCCCATAGTTTACTTAATTGGAACAACGATACCGGAACAGGTTCCATCGAAAGTCCGGATTTTCGCGATGGTGAGAGAATATGCTGGAATGACAGCTATCAGGAAACAGATTGCTGAGAAAAAAACTGAGTCCTTTTTTATTCAAGACGGGCACATGGTGCCCGTCTTTTTTTTACCTGCTAATCAGCAAAAAGCTCACAAATTCATAAACAAGCTCGCTTATAACATTTTTCCCTAAAAAAAGCCGTAACCCCTTAAAAAAATAATTTGCTACGCCTTTGAAGTTCCGATTGATCTATTCATAATTTATTACGATTTTGTAAAAAGGGGATAAAGACGACACACTATAACATTCAGCATCAACATACTATTTCATACCCAATAGCGTAGTAGATATTACCTAACCGGCCTTTCGATTATTGTTTTTTTTCTACAGCAATTGAAATTGCGGCCGATAATAAACATAGAACACGTTATCAATATTGATTACTATTAATTCGATGGTTTAAAGGGGATCTAAGATGCTTAGAATTCTTTGCGTAGAAGACGACTATATTGCATCATTCATGATGCACGAACAAATTGAGCGGATGGGACATTTTATCGTGGATAAAGTGGAAACCGGTGAAGACGCACTCGAATTATGTCAATGGGCAAAACCCGATCTGGTTTTGATGGACATTACGCTGTCAGGTGATATGGACGGTATCGAAGCATCCAGGCGGATCCTGGATGAAATAGGAGGTGTACCGATTATTTTTATAACCGGTGTTTCAGATTTAAAAATACACGAAAAGGCAAAAGCTTTAAATCCGCACGGTTTTTTCACCAAACCGTTTGACATTCGGGAACTTCAACGATCCATTGAACACGTTTTTCGTCTTCATGTCTAAGTATTGTGTATTGTCATCCGTTTCCGATGACCACATAATCTCCCTCATCTAACGTGTCTCACACAGAGTCAGTGGCAACTGCCATTGTCCGATGCAAGATCGGGACTTATGAAAGGGATTCCCAAGGCGAGGCCTCTTAAGATCAAAAGGATACCCACCAGAATCGCCAGCCAGGGCACCGCTTTTTGCAGCCTTCTTTGCCATTTGCCGGTCAGTACACCCGGGGAAACCGCCATCAAAAACATTACGGGTGCTGTACCCAATCCAAAGACTGCCATATAAACCATACCATTCAATATTCCACCGGTGGTAACGGCTGCTGCCAATGCCACATATACCAATCCACAAGGCAAGAAGCCATTCACAATTCCGATCATCAGCATAGATAGAGCGGAACCAGCCCGCATTAATGGCTTCATCAAGTTGTTAAACAACCGGCTGATACCGGAAAAAAGGCCACGGTCAAGTGTCCATGATTTATTCCACATCAACAAGGTAACCAGCACAATCCCGGCACCTGTTACCACAGATAATGCTTGTTGATAACCCACGAGCCAGACTCCGAGTCCCAATAAGCCCAGAACGCCTCCTAAAATGGCATAGGTAACCGAACGGCCCACATTGTAGAGTATCCTGCCTGCAACATAACTACTTGTAACATCCCGGGCGCCGGGTAATGCAACGGCAATGGGCCCGCACATACCAATGCAATGAGCCGAACCGGCAAAACCCAATAAAAATGCAGTCCACAAAAAATCCATGATATCCGAAATTTTGTTTTTATGTTTTCAAATGTATGTACTAAATAGATCTAAAAAACCCCGGCAAACCCATTGATTGCAAAATGGTTCATGTTCCTGTCACACCAGGTTTCAGGAGTTGCGCATCACTATGCCGATTCACATCCTGCTCGAGTTGTCCAAGCGATGGCTGGCTGTTGCGTAACGTAAGTGCATGAGCGGTTACAAAAAGCGAACTCAGCATCATCGCGAGGATAGCAAAGAAAGGATGCAGCAAACCCATAAGTGCTACACCTACACCGATCAGGTTATAAAACACGGCCCAAAAGAAGTTCCCGAGGATCGTTCTTCGTATTTTTTTGCCAAATGTCAGCATCTCTGAGACACTTTCAAGGTTGGGATGAAAAAGCACAAAATCAGCATTATTACGAATGCTCAACGTCCCTGTATACACCCCCAGTCCCAAATCTGCTTTATTGATCGCCATCAAATCGTTTGTACCGTCACCTACAAAGAGCACCTCACCTGACTTGCTCCGATACTGGTCCACCAGTTTAGCTTTATCTTCCGGGGAACACCCCTTATGGTAGCGCACCTTGTCAATTATGCCTGGAGGAAGAGCAGTATTGGGAGGGGCGGGGTCACCGGTGATAACAACCACATCCAGACCATTCTCTTCCTTGAGCCGTTGGATTGCTTTTTCCAGGTGCGCTCTCGGCGGCTGATAAACATTCAGACGAATCATCAGGTTTCCGTCCATAAAAAAACCAAATTCACCGTCAGATAGCGGCCCCTTACCCCGGGGGTGACTATTATTAACAAGCAGCAATTCATGTTCACAAAGTTCTGGGTTATCTGCTGAATTGCCCGGCTCACACCATACAGCACGAACTCCCTTACCTGGAATAATCTCGATTTGTTCTACCGGAACAGGCTCAAGATCATTTTGCGCCAAATAACGCCTGATCGCGCGGGCAAACGGATGCGTTTGTCCCATCTCCATACCACCGGCCAAGCTCAGCAGGCGGTTGGTTGTCCAGGCGGGGTCATCTTCAACTTTTGATATTTCCCCCAATGCAACTCCCTCGGTAAGGGTGCCGGTCTTATCAAACATAACCAGCTTCATCTTTGAAAGCTGCTCCAGGGCACGACTCCCACCCATCGCCACTATACCCGTTCTGTGCAATCTTTGGTGGGCCACCCACAGAGCCGAAGGGGTAGATATAGCAAACGCACAAGGACATCCGATAAGGAGTACAGCCAGGAAAACTTCCAATGCTTTTGCTGTAGTATCCGTAACAATGTAATACAACAATCCCCCGAAAGCCGCTAACACAACAAAATAAAGCAACATACTGGCGCCCCTGGAAGCTGCTCGCTCATAATAGCCGGGCCGAGAACGCATGGCACGGGCCTTCTTCAAGTAATCGGCAAGCGTTGACTCCTGAAAAGTTGTTTCAACCCGTAATAACAAGCCTCCGTCAAGGCTGACACTACCTGCAGCTATTTTATGTCCGGGCTTTTTATGCACCGGTTCCGGCTCACCGCTTAAATGTGACTCATCAACAAGTCCCTCTCCGTCCTCTACAATTGCATCCACCAGAACCGGCTGTCCTGTCTCTGTTCTACAGCGATCATACTTTTCAAGGTTATGTACCGGAACCCTCATGGCTGAAAGCTTACCATCAGAACCTTCCAGGACTTTGAGTATTTCAGGTATCGACTCCGGTTCCCAAATTTTCGAATAGTCGGAAAGGCCTTTTTTTATCCGGGTATCTACAAGCAAGCTCCCGACATAAAAAGTTAAAATCATGGCGGATGTCTCGAAATAGGTGTTACCAGAGCCATTTGGGATAATTTGATCCATTCCCAGTGCAGCAACCAAAGCGCTTCCAGAGATCGTATTCCATGCCGAAAGCACAAAGGCGGCCCCGGATCCGGTAAAAATCAGTGATGCCAGGCTGAGCTTGCGATCGCGAATCTCACGAGTAAGGTTATCCAAAAAAGGTCCTGCCAGTAATAACATCACACCTGTCGCCAACACCAGGCTTAAATAGCGGAGAAAGCCCGGAGCCTGCTCGGCCTCAAAGTGTAGTGTCAGACTGATAAATATCAGAAAAATGGAGGCGATCAATGCCAGTGCAAATCGCAGATAAAGCAAGTTCAGTGGTGAAAGACGATCGGAAGCAGACGGCACATCATCTGATCCCTGCGATGTGTCTTGTTGATCCATTTCCCAGACCATGCGGCAACCAAAGCAACAAAAAAGAGGGCCTGTTGTTATCTTGCGATGCTGCCCCCCTGCAACAGGCAAGCCACAATGTTTGCAGGCCGACTGTTTTTCAGCTTCCGATGAACTCATCTAATTCCTCTTCTGTCCAGGCATCCGTACGGTTTTCAGATGCTTCACGCATCTGTGCAACTTGCTCAGGTGTCACTTCGACAGCTTCATTACCAAAAGAGTTTCGGATATAGGTTACTACCGATGCAGCCTCCTGATCCGACAACAACCTGCCGAAACCAGGCATAGCGGCATCATATGAAACCCCCTCACGAATAATTTCTCCTTCAAAACCTCTCAATACGATCTGAACAGGCCGATCCGGCACACCGATCACCCAATCTGAACCCATAAGCGGTGGAAAAGCTCCTTCCACACCACTTCCATCCTGTTGGTGACAAGATTGGCAAACACGCGTATAGACCTGTCTACCGGTCACCATCATATCCATCTCCTCTGCCTCCTCGACATGCGTGTCAGGTTCCGTATACAGCACATGGGGCCGATCAGAAATTTCACCCAAATACCTTCCCATATAGAAAAAGCCGAAAGCAAGGGTCAAAATAATGATGACATACATCCACCATGGGCCTCGCTCATTGCCCTCCTCGGGAATTTGCTCCTCTTTTTCCATAATCCTTTCATGCATCTCCTCGATGCTGCGACCATCTTCCTGATCTCCGAAATATTGTTCATTCGCCATCATTCGACTCCGGTAATTTGCTGATCAAGTGAGATCAGATAGGCAACAAGATAACGGGCCTCATCTGTGGGTAATACTTTTCTTTGGGGGATACGGTATCCTTCCGGCAGATTCAGTCCGGAACGGCCCGGTCGTGCATCCTCACTAACCTCCTCAAAAAGCCATGGGAAGGGAGGCATAATGCTTTCCGAATTAATGGCACGAGGCTGATAGAGATTCAAATAATGCCAATCTTCACCGGGTTGACGTGCTCCAATGTTGGCAAGATCCGGACCTGTACGCATCGTTCCGAGATTATGGGGCAACAGGTTACGGTAGTCCGTCGCCTGCGTTGCTCTTCCCCACCCTCGCTCGAAATCAGCACCAAACCCTTCCGGACGAACTTGTTTTGAGTGACAATAGATACATCCTTCCCGAACAAAAATACGATGACCCTCGGTCACCTCAAAAGGAGTAAAATAGGCCGGTTCTTTAACGGCTTCATCAACAAAAATTTTAGGTAAGATGGTAATACCGAACATGGCAACCAGAAAAGTGGCCAATACTCCGAACAGTAAAATCGAATAGCGCATCATAAGGCAAATTCCTCCCTGATATTTTTCCAGATTTCGGGAGTGGCGGGACGTTCACCGTGTGCAAAAGCCATTTTTATAATTAACCATGCAAAAATCAGATGTCCCGCTGTCATCAAAACACCGGAAAATGAACGAGCGACAAGATACGGCACCGTCATCGTGACCGTCTCGGTGAATGGAACATCGGGGTTGTTCATATTCCAGCCCTGAAACAATCCGATGTACTGAAGGGCAACGGCATAAATAATAATACCCATGGCAGTAAGCCAGAAATGCCATTTGATCAATGGTTTCGAATGCCATTCACGCAAGGTTATCCTTGGAAGGATATAATAACATGCCCCAAAAAGCATCATGGTCACAAACGCATACATTCCAATATGTGCGTGTGCCACGACAAAGTGTGTAAAATGAATCACTTCATTGACCGACCGTAACGCTTGTGTGCTTCCCTGAAGACTGACTAATGTGTAACTCATTGCAGCAAAAACGACAAAACGCAATGTTGGTGAGTAGCTGACTGCTTTGAAAGAACCGACCACGGTCATATGATGGTTGATGGCAACCACTACTACCGGTATCACCATCATAACACTGGCCGCTATTGAGATTGTCACAAACCAGGTAGGCAGAGGGGAACCGATAAGGTGATGAAACCCATTCCAGTTATAAAACAATGCCAAACCCCAGAATCCAAGCAACGAGAGCCCATAACTATAGATTGGGCGACCAAGCACCTTGGGTATAAAATAATAGGCGGCGGCAATGCCAATAGGAGTGAACCATAATCCGAGCGCATTGTGAGCATACCACCAATTCATTCCGGCCTGAACGGTCGGAGTATCATAAATGGGCAACGAGGAGACGAGTCCCAGTAATGGAAACCAAAGGAAAGCCGCCAGAATATACCACACAGATACGTACAATTGCTTAATTCGGCGAGTCATCACCATCAGTATTGTGGATGCGGATATTACGATGACGCAGAGTACGATAACTACCATTGTGGAAACCGGAAATTCCAGCCATTCTATACCCCTTGAAAATCCAGCAAGAATCTGTACGCTTCCAACCAGAAGAGCCAGATTCCATACGGCACCCGCTACAATGATATAACCCCGTAAATGGATAGGGGTTTTTAGAAGCCGGCTCAGCATCCAAAGGGCCACCCCGGCTCCGGTCATGGAAGCCCAACCGTAGACCATGGTGTTCAGATGCAGGGGACGAACCCTCCCGAAAGTAAGCCAGCCGAAATCACCCAGCCAATCAGGCAAGTGCATCTTGACAGACGCCAATAGTGCCAACAAAGTCCCGAAAAGCAACCAGAAGACCCCTGAAAGAATCAGAAAAAGCACAACATAACGGGCGCTTCTGTCCAGATCGGCGACACTATAATGCGATGAGCTCTCAGTTTTCGGATTCACGTTTGTTTTCTCCACGTTCACCTTCTTTATTTTCTTCTATGTTTTCGTTTTCCTTGAATATTTGATCCGTTCGCTCTCCCGCCGGTTCCTCCTCATCAAAAGGCAACATGGCTCCTTTCTGAATCCGGTCAAACTGTCCGGTAAAAAAAGCCCACAAGAAAAGCGACAAACCTCCGCCAATAATCAACAGAGAAGAAAGAACCAGAATAATTGCACCAAAACTCATAAAATAGTTATCTGTTAGTTATACTCCGACACAACAAAACACCTTATTCCATGTTATTGCGCCTTATTAAAAAAAAAGACGGAATGCGACATCCAGCTACATCGACCTGTCAATAAATACTTTTTTTATAAAAGCCGATCGATAAAGAGATATTTCAATAATTACTACTAAAAATGTATTAATTACCCTATAGAGTTCAAAACCATTTCAAATAATTCAAAAAGTTATTGGGAAGTTATTGGTTGCAAATAAAATCACCTTGTTCACCGGACTCCGGAACAACAAAAACAGCCGCTGATAACGGTGGAAGAACGAATCCCTCTTGATTCAAAGTTGCCTGTCTAATTACCTGATCAGCGCCCTGCAACTGGACAGGATGAAGAACGGCCCGATCGGCACCAAAATGACTGATGGGCATCTCAAGGAAACGCTCTTTTCGATCAGCATTGAAAAGTACAATAATGCCATCCAACTCAGGGTCCAGGTTCTCACCTGCACACAAACCATCGGATATGCTCATAACGATAATCCCAGGCTGCTGATCAGGCCCGGTATTATGAAAAGCAAGACGCCGGTGGATCTCCTCCGCTGTATTTAGCCGAAAAAGCGGTGAGCTATATCGTATTTGAAGCTGTTCTTGAAATACATTATGTGCCTGCTCCATATGCTCTTTACGGACCTCCAGCTCCGGATTCCTCAGAAAACCTTTCATGATATCCCATCGTGCTTCATTGTCCCATGCAGGGGGGAGTCCGATACCCCAGTTATGCGACTTCAGGGAAAAGTCAACGGCATTAAACCAGTCCCCGGAATCAAAACTATTACGATCCATGGACTTGGATCGAAGAATATCCGATCCCATTTGATAAAACGGTATCCCCTGTCCGAAGTTTATAAATGCGTTGCTTAGTAAATGTACTCTGACCCTCTCCTCCATGTCCAGATCAAGTGGCAACTTGGGCTGGGTGTTATCCCAAAGGGTTTCATTGTCATGTTTGTCAATATAATTAACAGACTCTTGTGGTTGTTTAGCGAAACCAACGTTTTCGTAACTGCCTTCCACTTTATCGCCGATAAAATTGATATAGGGATATGTCCCGAGATTGCCGGACATGCCAACTCTGATTCGGTCTGCTGCCGCGATTAATGAGCGTTTATTTTCATCCTGATTAGGATTCGCATCATCATTTGGAAAAAGATATAAACCGCTGTTGAAACCCTGGGCACGCAAATTATCTGTAAAATTACCGCCTCTGATGGCATCACGGATACGATCGTTAAAGTTACCAATACCGGTGCCCGCCAGGTTGAATTGCGTTGCCTGATCAAATAACCGGTTGTCGGCTACTTCCCCGAAGTTCCAACCTTCTCCGTAAATATATATGTTGGAACCATCCACACCATCTTTCTCCATAGTTAAGGTACTCAGGGCTTTTTTAAGGTTCTCCATAACATAGCGTGGATGATGTCCCATAAGATCAAAACGGAATGAATCAACCTTGTATTCACGTGCCCATAACATGACAGAATCAATTATTAATTTCTCCATCATGGCATGTTCGGCAGCAGTATTTTCACAACATGTAGATCGCTCCATCTCTCCGGTATCCGGATTGTAGCGGTGATAATAACCGGGAACCACTTTGTCAAGCACCGAGAAACGGGATGTTCCGGATGCGAATGTATGATTATATACCACGTCTATAACTACTTTGAGACCAATTTCATGCAACGCTTTTACCATTTCACGAAATTCAATAATGCGCGTCACACCCTCGGAATCTGATGCATAACTACCCTCCGGCACATTAAACAGTAAAGGATCGTATCCCCAGTTAAATCCATCGTATGCAGCAAGTCCGTCCATTCTCCCGGGACGATTATAGGGTTTCTGAATCTTTTGCGTAGCCGGATCCTCTTCTGCCAGTTCCTCAAACACCTCATAAATGGACATATCACCGTAGTGATCACAATAAGGAGCAAGGTCCTTGTGATCGATATATTCACATATACGTTTGTAGGGATGATGCAGGTCGATACGGTTTTCCGGATTTTCGTTTACCGTTGCAATATCATTTACAGGCAACAGATGAATATGCGTTAATCCCGCTTTTGACAAACGTTCAAGGTGCGTCATTGCCACTGACGCATCTTGCTCACCCCGACCATTATAGGTAAACGCTTTGAACGTACCACGATGTTCCTCTGCCACAGATTCATCCATAATACTAAAGTCACGAACATGCGCCTCGTACAACGATATATCGGTTCTCCTGGGAAGATGCTTTTCCAATTGATCCCACCCTTCCGGCCTCAGTTCCGGATCACCGGAAAGATCCGCAAATTGACTGTAATAGCTATCTGTTGAAAGACTTACAGAATATGGATCGGTTACTAAAAACTCATTAACCCGGTCATTATCATGATGATATACCGTTATTTCAAATTTATAGAAGAGTCGATTCCAATCTTTTCGATCACCTGTAAAACGCCACACCCCATCTTTCGGAAAACCAGTATTTTCCCCGTCACTACCTGCGTAATCCGGATCTATAACCTTTATGTGATTTTTATCTGCGTCATAAAGGTGCAGTTTTACATTTTGTGCGGTTGGAGCCCATAAGTTGAGTTTTACAATATCATCATGGTACTCCGGACCCAGTTGCCCCTCATAAGAATAGACTTCGTCAAGCAAATTTGGAAACTGCACTCTTGTAGCAGTAAGCACATTGCCTGACTTGTCATATGCAATAGCTATCAATTGCCCCTTTACCGCATTGCGAACCGTCTCATCATCGACATGTGTCTCATAAACCGGACGATTCGCGATATGCCGAAACCGATCGGACAAACCTTCACCTAATGACGTCTCGGCACCTACTTCAATAACGTTGCCCCCCGAAACACCGTTTCCAGTGATTCGAATATCCGCTTGAAGGCTGTAACGCAACTCAATACGATCCACATCCGTTCCGGTTTGCCACAAAAGTTTTTGCGGTGTGATCCAATGCGCTGATGCGCCATCGAGTTTTGCCAATAAGTCCGAATCTTCAGATGATCCTTCCGGGGCTCCGAAAGAAGAACCATGCTTCTCGGGGCTCTCATAAGCCCACATTGTTATGATACTGGCCATAAGAGATACCAATAAAAAAAGGGTAATGTTATGCATAAAAAGTGCCGTCGGCTATTTCAAGTTCATATTATACATATTCGCCATTAAACAAAAACAATACGTCAGCCCCCGGGGCTGGCTTTATGCAAAAACTTCAAAAAAAATATCAAGACCTCTTTTGCATTGCAATCAGTGTTTTAGATTATTTCTGAAAGTTAATAATAGTTTTATGATATTGGGAATTGGTTAAAAAACAAATCCACTACCCAAAACACACGTATGCAAGCCTCCTCCGACTTCGCTCTAAAAAGGCACTTTTTTTACCATAATTTTTTCACTTTCCTTTTAACGCTGATATTCCTGTTTACAATAAACAGCATGCCTGTGAAGGCACAGCAAAACTCCGTCGTATTTTCCGGAGCAAAGCTGATAACCGTAACCGGTGAAACATACGAGCAGGGAGTTATGGTTATACAAGATGGTACAATTCAATCTTTAGGGTCCATTAATGAGACCTCCATTCCTGATGATGCCGAAACCATAGATGTTACCGGAAAAGTGCTTATGCCGGGCCTGGTTGACCCTCATTCCCATGTTGGAGAAGGTGATGGCGGAGATCGATCATCTGCTTTGCATCCGGATGTACGCATTCTTGACACCATCAATCCACAAAGCGACACCTTTCTCAAAGCACTCGCCGGGGGCATCACTACGGTTAATGTCATGCCCGGTTCAGGTCACCTGATCAGCGGGCAGACCGTCTATCTGAAACTACGCCGTGTTAACACCGTGGAAGAGATGTTGGTTTATGTAGATTTTGATAACGACATTTATGGAGGTTTAAAATTTGCGAACGGAACCAACCCTCTAAGACAACCACCCTTCCCGGGCACACGCGCCAAATCAGCTGCCATGGTGCGATCTCTGTTTGTCCGCGCTCAGGAGTATCAGGAAAAAGCAGATTTGGCGGAAAAGGAAGGTAGTAGTAAGCCTTCACGTGATTTAGGCCTGGAAGCTTTGGTAGAGGTATTAGAGGGAAAACGAATAGTCCACAACCACACCCATCGTCATGACGATATTTTGACAGCAATTCGACTGGCAGATGAATTTGGTTACCGCATGGTTCTTCACCATGTCACAGATGCCTGGAAAGTCGCTGACGAAATCGCCGCCTCCGGTTACCCTACCTCAATTATATACATTGATTCACCCGGTGGAAAAATGGAAGCCGTCAATTTGCTTCCCAAATCAGCACCCATCCTTGAGGAAGCCGGTGTTGATTTCGGGTTCCATACCGATGACGGTGTAACCGATTCAAGGCTTTTTTTACGATCTCCGGCATTTGGCATCCGGGAAGGAATGAGCCGGCAGAAAGCCCTGGAATCGATCACCATTGCCAATGCCCGCCAAATGGATCTCGATGACAGGTTGGGATCTCTGGAAACAGGGAAGGATGCAGATTTTATCATTTTATCTGGTGACCCTTTCAGCGTCTACACTCGTATTCTGCAAACATGGATTGAAGGTGAGAAAGTCTGGGATTACAATGACCCGGACGACCGGAAATTCTCAACCGGCGGCTACAATATTTTCAATGGAGAAGGCTATGGTCACCACCAACAATAGTAAACAAGCAATGAAAAAAAGACTACTCGCACTCCTGTTTACCACTCCCTGTCTTTTGGTTTTTTTAACCGTTTTACCCACTGCCTTATCTGCGCAGGTTGCCGTGCTGGGGGATACCATCTATACCATGGCGGGGGAACCTCTATATAACGGTACGGTTTTGATCCGTGATGGTACAATCGAGCAGGTTGGCCCTCAAGCTGACATCAACATCCCCGAAAATTACCAACAATATGAGTCATCTATTGTCACACCAGGGCTGATTGACGCCCGCTCAGTCGTGGGATTAGCCGGTTATTACAATCAGGAACATGACCAGGATCAATTGGAATACTCAAATGCCATCCAACCTGATTTACGAGCTTATGATGCTTACAACGCACGTGAGGAGCTGGTTGGCTTTCTGCGGAAAAACGGAATCACCACCGTTCACACCGGACATGCCCCTGGAGCGGTAGTCAGTGGCCAGACAATGATTGTCAAAACAGTTGGAAAAACTATAGACGAGGCTATAATAGACTCAACGACAGCCCTTTCGATCACATTGGGTTCTGCAGTTAGAAATCACTATGACACACCCGGAACACGTTCGAAAAGTGTTGCAATGCTTCGTCAGGAACTTATTCGTGCCGGTTCCTATGCCGAAAACAGAAAAAAAAGTAAACCGGGAGAGTCATTTGAGCGTGATCTAAAACTGGAAGCTCTCGCTGACATGCTGGAAGGCAAGAGCTATGCCCTTATTTACGCTCAAAAATCTCAGGACATCATGACAGCATTACGGCTTCGTGATGAATTTGGGTTTCCTCTTTTGCTCGAAGGTGCGGCTGAAGCTTTCTTGCTCACCGAAGAAATTTCTGCCGCAAACATCCCTGTCATTATTCATCCCACGATGGTCAGAACCCGTGGTGATACAAAAAACGCGGCTTTTGACACGGCAGCTAAATTATCGGAATCGGGTATACCGATTGTTTTCCAAAGTGGTTACGAAACCTATGTCCCTAAGACCAGAATCGCTTTGTTTGAGGCGGCTGTGGCGGTAAGCCATGGCCTCGACTTCATGGAAGCACTGAAATCACTAACCATCAGACCAGCTGAAATGTTACATATCGATCATCAAGTTGGTTCTCTGGCAAAAGGCAAAGATGCCGACCTGGTGTTGTTTAATGGCGACCCCTTTGAATACACCAGCCGTCCTACTGTCGTGAT
>CAYMBG010000026.1:0-2097 GCA_964388615.1 uncultured Chitinophagales bacterium
AAATCATGGAGATTCAGCATTGCTCTCACCGACCTTGGAATGGTTTATTACCCGGAAAACGCCACAGAATGGAGCACGTCTTCCTCCCGCTATTTTCATGAAACCATTCCACAATTCCAATCCACTCCTGACATAAGCCCCGGTTCCGCTTTTAATTTTCTAATGAATGATCCTGCTGAAAACCGGCTGATGGATAATCTTGATGCCACAGAAGCTGAATCTTATACGATCAAACTCCCAACCGAACTCCACTTCGGCTCAGCTTTGCAATATGATCGTATTTCGGGAATGGCCGATCTTAACTATCGATTCAACACCACCGATTTCGGACCGGAAGGTTGGTACATCTCTTTTGGCAGTGAAATTCGCCTGCTCCGCTTCCTCCCCATTCAGGGGAGCATTCAATTTGACCCCGACCGCAATACCACCATGGGCGTTGGGGCAGGACTTGATTTGGGTTTTCTTCACCTGATGGCTGCTACCCGTATTCTGAGCATTGACGAAAAGCATGTCGACTGGCAAGCCGATAGTATATCAACTATCGGAATGCATATCCGTTTCTGATGTTCACCTATAAATTTGTCACTTACCGTTTCGGCCTGGATGACATTTGTGTTTCTTGTCATGTTGACAAACCTCTGTATCCCTACTGTCACATTGGCTGACAAATAAAAACCGATATCTCCCAAAGAGGTTCATAACCCGTCTGCCATTATATAAAAACGAGACCTGTAACCCCTGAGCAGCGTTTATTTGTCTTTGTCAGGATCATCAGAGCCATGCTGCCATTTTTCACATGCTTCCGAAATCATCTGCTGATTTGTCGTTGTTCATGACGAATTGCAGGAATAAGACATTTATGGTTTAATAATTGCTTTATATTAGAATTGAATGATAACCGGTACCAAATAACGACCTATTTTTCATGCAGAACTTTGATGGATTAAAAATACTTTCGCAAAATTTATCCGAAGATGAATTTGATGATTTTGAACAAGCGATACCTTTGCTCTCGGAAGAGGAAGAAAAACGAATTACAGAAGCAGACATACCGGAAGAACTACCCATTTTACCACTAAAAAACACGGTGCTTTACCCTGGTGTTGTTATTCCTATCACCGTTGGCCGCGACCGTTCTCTGGAACTGGTTAAAAACGCCTATGAAGCTGATAAGACCGTCGGTATTGTAACTCAAAAAAACAAGGATCAGGAAGATCCTTCACCCGATGAACTTTATCATGTCGGCACTATCGCCCAGATACTGAAGCTCATCAAAATGCCGGACGGTAGCAAGAGTATTGTTATACAGGGGAAAAGTGTATTTGAAATTGAAGAGTTCACGCAACATGATCCTTACTATGTTGCAAAAGTGAAACCTTTCCAATACGAACAGGATGTATCCGGAGTCGAGCTGGATGCGGCATTGCGATCTGTGAAGGAGACGGCAACCCAGATCGTGAATCTCTCCCCCAATATCCCCTCTGAGGCCGCAATTGCCATCAACAACATCAACAGCCCTACTTTTCTGCTAAATTTTATCAGCTCAAACCTCAATATTTCACTTGATGAGAAGCAGGCATTGCTGGAGATTCGCAATTTCTCCGAGAAAATGGATAAGGTAATGGCCTACATCAAAAAGGAGATGCAGGTTCTGAACCTTAGCGAGGAGATACGATCGAAAGTCAAAACAGACATTGACAAGCAGCAAAAGGATTTTTATCTGCGTCAGCAGCTAAAAGCAATTCAAGAGGAGCTGGGAGAAGACAGTGAGCAGGAAGATGTTCAAAAACTCCGAAACCGGGCCAAGGAAAAGGATTTTCCCGAGCACGTACAAAAAGTGCTGGATAAAGAACTGGATCGCCTGGAACGCACCCCAACCAATGCACCGAATCATGGCGTTATCCACAACTATGTGGAATGGCTGGTTGATCTGCCCTGGAATCACTATTCCAAGGACAAGCTGGATCTCAAACGAGCCCGCAAAATTCTGGATGAAGATCATTACGGATTGGAAAAGGTCAAAAAGCGTATTGTTGAACATCTGTCAGTGCTCAAGCTCAAAAAAGATATGAAAGCCCCCATCCTGTGTTTTTACGG
>CAYMBG010000026.1:2197-22285 GCA_964388615.1 uncultured Chitinophagales bacterium
TGTCAGTGCTCAAGCTCAAAAAAGATATGAAAGCCCCCATCCTGTGTTTTTACGGGCCTCCGGGAGTTGGAAAAACATCACTGGGAAAATCCATTGCGCGCGCCATGAACCGGGAGTTCCAGCGTTTCAGCATAGGGGGATTACAGGATGAGGCGGAGATCAGAGGGCACCGCCGAACGTACATCGGTGCATTGCCCGGCAGAATTATCCAAAGCGTCAAAAAGGCAGGCACCAGCAATCCGCTGATGATGCTTGACGAGATTGACAAAGTCGGCATGAATTTCCGGGGCGATCCAACATCCGCTCTCCTGGAAGTACTTGATCCGGAACAAAATCACACGTTTTATGACAATTACCTGGAAGTAGAGTATGACCTCTCCAAAGTTCTCTTTATAGCCACCGCCAATAATCTCGACACCATTCCCGCCGCCTTGCGGGATCGCATGGAAGTAATCTACCTGAGTGGTTATACCCTCGAGGAAAAACTGCAAATAGCAAAAAAATATCTGGTGCCAAAGCAAATTAAAGAAAATGGACTAAAAAAAAACCAATTCCGGGTTTCCGACAAAGCCATTTCCAAAATCATTGATGGCTATACCCGGGAATCGGGAGTCCGTAATCTTGAACGGGAGATCGGTGCAGTCACCCGGGGCGTAGCGAGCAAAATAGCGTCATCAGAGATCACCAAGGCATCCATAGGTGTAAATGATATCGAGGATTACTTGGGCAAACGCAGATACTATTCGGATGTCGCGGAGCGAACCACCGTTCCCGGCGTTGCGACCGGACTGGCCTGGACACCTTATGGAGGCGACATCCTTTTCATTGAAGCAAATGTTTCCAAGGGAACAGGTAAGTTGAACATTACCGGACAATTGGGCGATGTCATGAAAGAGTCCGCAATGCTTGCCCTGAGCTATCTGAAGTCATGGGCACCGCAACTCTCCATTCCCGAATCTGCATTTGATGAATGGGACCTGCACATCCACGTACCGGCCGGATCGGTCCCCAAGGATGGTCCATCTGCCGGAGTCGCACTGCTATCTGCCATTGCCTCTATATTTACGCAACGCAAAGTCAAAAACACGGTAGCCATGACCGGCGAGATCACTCTTCGCGGATCGGTGTTACCGGTTGGAGGTATCAAAGAAAAAACGCTGGCAGCCCGGCGTTCCGGCATAGAAACGGTGATCTTGCCCTCCCGCAACCGCAAGGATGTGGAAGAAATAGAAAGTGATGTAATAAAAGGGATTACATTTCATTACATTGACAGAATGAAGCCGATTCTTGACCTTGTTTTGGAGGATGAGCCGGTGGAAGATCCTCAAATCAAATTCAAGAGCACGAAAAAAGGTAAAGAATCCAGTGAACACTCCCAGGATACTCCTGCTGGTGAACCGACAACCAACTAAGTAAACTTTTCCGTGATACCTGTGAATACAGGTATCACACAGGAGTTATGTATGGAAGGATTGATTGTCAAATCTACCGGGAGCTGGTATCATGTGCGAACAAACACCGGTCAAATCGTCAGATGCCGATTACCTGGCAAATTCCGACTCCATGAGGAAAAACTTACGAATCCGGTAGTTGTAGGAGATCGGATAACCGTTTCCATGCAATCCGATGACACCGGAACGATTGAGAAGATCCATGAGCGAAAAAATGAACTGCCCAGAAAAGCGACTCATGGGAAAAAGGGAGTCCAGATAATCGCATCGAACATAGAACAGGTGGTTATTGTACAATCTTGTAAAAAACCGGAATTCAAGACCGGATTCATTGACAGGATATTGGTATCATGTGAGGCGTATGATATCAGTCCCTTGATTATTTTGAACAAATCCGACCTTGTGAAAAATGACAAGGAGGTTGAAAAGGTAACAAATGCACAAAAACGGTATCAGAACCTCGGGTATCAGCTACAACTGACCAGCTATCATGACCCTGAGACCATTCAACTGTTAGAAAAGAAGTTGGATGGCAAAGTATCGGTCATGACCGGTCCGTCAGGTACCGGCAAAAGTACCCTGTTAAATTCCATAAGACCGCAACTTCAACTGAAAACAAATGAAATTAGCCGTTCATCCAACAAGGGAAAACACACAACTACACTGGCAGAGCTTTTTGAGATAAAAGAAGATACCTTTGTGATCGATACTCCCGGCATAAGGGAGTTTGGCCTGGTTAACATTGAATCCTACGAGCTTGCGCTTTTTTTTCCCGAAATGCGCCAGTACCGGAACCAATGTCATTATTACAACTGTACTCACCGACACGAACCTGATTGTGCCGTAAAAAAAGCACTTGAAGAGGAACATATCTCACAGCCCCGCTACAAAAGCTACCTGAACATTCTGGAAAGCATTGAGCAGAATTCCTGACACGTAAAAAAAAACGGGAAATCATTCCTTTTTACATATTGCCAAGTGATAATAAAAAAAATTACCTTTATATAAGTACATTTTAAAACGGTAATTTGTGGGGAATAAAATCTAACAAAGGAGTAAAAATGAACTACAAGAGTATGCCTCTATACAGAATCCCTCTGTTTTTGGGATTAATCATTGTTATGACTCTGGGAACCGGGAATAAAGCTCAGGGCCAATTGGGCGATATTGGTGAGTTATTTGAGGGTGGCCAGGAGGATGCCCAACTGCTCTTGCAAGAGTACTTAAAACCTTTCGGAAGCGGATTTGGAGCAGGTATAAACTCCGGTTGGGTGGATCGCGCCAATACACATGGAACCCTTGGATTTCATCTGAAGCTAAACGTTACTGCGGCAATCGTTCCAAGTGCCGACAAAGATTTCAATGTCAATGACCTCGGCCTTTCTAAGCTGGAAGTATTGCACGGGGATAACCCGGTCACTCCCACTTTCAGCGGCACCTCCGAATCGGGACCCATGCTGGGTTTTCGTGAGCGAATAGAACAAACGGGAGAAATGGTTGATATCGAGGCGTTCCGTATGCCAGAAGGAATAGGCCTGGATTTCATCCCCACTCCGATGATTCAAGCGGGTGTTGGCCTTCCAAAAAACACCGATCTGATGCTGCGTTATGTGCCTGCATTAAATTATGAAGATTACGGAGAGGTATCCTTATTGGGGGTGGGAGTCAAACATGAAATAAATCAGTGGCTTCCGGCTGGACGAATATTACCCGTTACACTCTCCGTAATGGCTGGATACACCACCTTTCGATCGCATGTGGATCTTGATGCTCAACCGACACCACAGGATTATGACCACGATCCCAAAAATCTGGACACACCCGGACAATGGGATGATCAACAAATCAGCCTGAATTCCGATGCCTTCACAATGAATATCCTGGTTGGAAAATCACTTCCCATTCTTTCTGTCTATGGCGGCATCGGTTTTGAGACTTCAACAACCTCTGTAAATGTCGACGGGAACTACCCATACTACGAACCGGTTAATGTACAACCTGAAGGGAGCTACGATATGGAACTAAATGCTTTAACGGATCCTATTGACATCTCTCTGGATGGTGCCAACACATTACGTGCCTTGGCGGGTGTACGTATCAGCCTGCCTTTAATCACTTTCAACGTAGATTATACGTATGCTGATTATTCAATGGTAAGTGCTGGATTGGGAATCAGCCTGCGCTAAAAGAAGTACCTTTAGTGGGCATCCAGCCAATTATCGGATATACCGATCTCCGCTTTCAAAGGGACTTTCAATTCCATCGCATTCTCCATGATATCCCGCACGCGGAGTGGTGTATCTTCCTGTTCCGATTCGGGCATCTCGAATATCAACTCGTCATGGACTTGAAGCAACAGGCGTGTTTGTGAATTACAGGACTGCAATTCTTGATCAATCATGATAGTTGCCTGTTTTATGAGATCCGCAGCCGTACCCTGTATCGGCATATTCACAGCTGTTCGCTCAGCGAAACTTCTGATATTGAAATTCTTTGAAAGAATGTCTGGAATATCGCGTCTGCGACCGGCCAAAGTCTCCACATAACCATGCTCCCGGGCAAAGGCTATGGTATCGGTGATGTATTGTTGAATAGATGGAAACCGGGTAAAGTAAGCATCAATAATTTTTTTGCCCTCCTTATTTGAAATACCAAGTCGCTGTGCCAAACCAAATGAACTCACACCATATGGTATGCCAAAGTTAACCTCTTTGGCTTTACGTCGATGCTCGCGTGAAACATCGCTGATCGTATCAAGACCAAAAATCTCTGCTGCCGTTCGTGAATGAATATCCTCGCCTTCACGGAAAGCCTCAATCATCGCTTGATCTCCGGCTATAGAGGCAATGATGCGCAATTCAACTTGAGAATAATCCACCGCGAGTATACGGTATCCCTGCTCGGCAACAAAGGCCTTGCGGATACCCCTCCCCCGTTCGGTACGAACCGGAATATTCTGCATATTCGGATTTGTAGATGACAACCTTCCTGTTGCAGTTACATGTTGATTGAAAGTAGTATGGATACGACCGGTTTTTTTATTAACCAATTTCGGCAATGCATCAACATAAGTTGATTTCAGCTTGCTGAGTCCCCTGTACTCCAATATTTTCTCAGCTATTTCATACTCTGCGGCCAATGTCGTCAACACCTGCTCCGAGGTCGAATACTTGCCGGTTGCTGTTTTTTTCCTGGAAGGTAAATGCAACTTATCGAATAAAATAGCTCCAAGTTGCTGCGTGGAGTTGATATTGAACTCCTCACCCGCCATCTCGTAAACCGTATCCCGGACTTTCTGAATATCCGTGTTCAAATCTTTTGAGAAAGAATGAAGCAAGTCCCTGTCCAGTTTTATACCCACACGCTCCATGTCCGCTAATATCTTTGCAAGTGGAAATTCCATTTCGGTAGCGAGATCATGTAGCTTCTGCTCCTTAAGTTTCGATTCAAAAATCTTGTAAAGCCTTAATGTTACATCGGCATCCTCACATGCATAGGGAGCTACCGTTTCAACAGGAAGGTCCTGCATTGATTTCTGTTTTTTTCCTTTTTCACCGATCAATGACGCAATAGAAACGGGATCATAGTTAAGATAGGTCCTTGCAAGGGTGTCCATATCCAGTTTTTGAGCAGCATCCAGCAAATAAGCGGCCAGCATGGTATCAAAAAGAGGGCCGTCTATCCGTAGACCAAAATTCGTAAGCACGCGATAGTCGAATTTGAAGTGGTGAGCAACTTTGAGAATCTTCGGCGTAGAAAACAACTCATCAAGAATGGAAATAAGTTCCCGAGGTTCCATAAGACTCGCCACAACATACCAGGCTTCTCCGGGTTGACACGAAAATGCAATTCCAAGTAGTTCGGCACTTCCCGGGTCGGTTGAGGAGGTTTCGGTATCAAAACTCCAAACATCAACATTTTTCAACAACTTCACCATATCCTTAACATCATCAACAGTACTACAGATATGATAAGTCACAGATTCCTTGTCAAATGACTCATAAGCCGTTGTCTCTTGCTGAGTGGCAGCGTCCTCATTCCAATCAGAAAATAATACTCCCTGTCCGCCCTGGTCCATATTATTTCGAATGGTCCCCAACATCCCTTTTTCGGCGGAATCGATCTTCCGTGCAAGTGACCGGAATTCCATCCGTATAAAAAAGTTCAAAAGGGCCTGTCCCTGAACCCCTTGCCATCGCAGTTCTTTCCATGAAATGGTCTCTGGTACATTTGTATTGATGACAATCATCTCCCTTGACTTGAGGGCTTGCTGTTGGTTTTGTGTTAATCCCTCCCTTGCCCTTTTGCTTTTCATTCGAGGAGCCGCTTCAAATGCTTTTTCAAGAGTTTTGTGTTCACCGATAATCTTAGCAGCTCCTTTTTTCCCGATTCCGGGAACACCGGGGATATTGTCCGATGTATCTCCGATCAGTGCAAGCACATCGATCACAGCTTCGGGTTCGACGCCAAAATAATCGATCACTCCATCCCGGTCGATAATATCAAAGCCCTCGCCTCTGTTACGAGGTTTGTACATATAGATATTGTCTCCCACCAATTGCATGAAATCTTTGTCAGGTGTGACCATGTATACCCGAACCTTCTCCTTTCTGGCTTGCAAAGCGAGTGTACCGATAAGGTCATCCGCTTCATAACCATCCCTTTCAACATTGTTGAAACCAAAATAGCTGACCATCTCTTTGATCAGTGGTATAGCCGTTTGTAAATCCTCTGGTTGAGGCGGACGATTAGCCTTGTAGTTTTCATCCATCTTATGACGAAACGTAGGCTCGTGGGTATCCCATGCCACCGCAAGATATGTCGGTTGTTCTTTTTCCAGCAGATTTACAAGAGCATTAGCGAATCCATAAATAGCCCCCGTTGGTATTCCTTCGGCATTGCGCAAATTGCTGTTGATCATTGCAAAATAGGAACGATAGGCAAGTGCCGTTCCGTCGATAAGAAAAAGTGTCTCAGACATATTGGCGTCTTTAGCTGTCATGACTTAAAAAAAGAGTTAGAAATACCGGTAACCGGATAAATTAATCGAATCTTGATACAACTTTTTTGTTTATCATTCGAATACTTTGGAGCAACCAATGACAATTGAGGCATAATAAGAATACACCGACTGAAATCATCTCCATTTCCGTAAAAAGTATGAATTTAGACAACGAAACACGTAAATCATTTCAAAAAACCAGGAGTTTTTACAGGGAATACACAAAGGGAATGACACCTGAGCGAATCAGCAAAGAGTTTCAAGCCGATTCGCAAAGACTGAAAAAACTCTATTATGATGCGGTGGGATTAGAACATACCAAAAGCAGCGAAAAACCAGAGTCCCTTCAGTTGGTTCGTTTGTTATCCTCGCTCATATCGCGACTTACACCCGTTCGCAGACTCGCTTTGGGTTTGTCGTTTGCCGGATTGTTGATTTACTTTTGGGGCACCGGACTAATTGCCTCCTTAATGCTTCCATTATCGTTTACAACCCTTGTCTTACTGTTGTTATTGGAACTACTTGAAAAATCAGATGTAAAAAAGGAGATCGATCTTGCCCGCGATATTCAAATAAGTCTTCTTCCAAGCTCGGATATCAGACATAAGAAGATGGAATTCGCCTCTTTTGCAAGCACGGCAAATGAAGTCGGTGGTGATTATGTGGATGTCATTCATACCCCGGGTGGAACCTATTACATCATTGCTGATGTGTCCGGTAAAGGTTTGTCAGCCGCGCTCTATATGGTACGAATTCAGGCTTTGGTCCATCTCATAATTGAGAAACTGGATCCTAATCCCAAAGAGTTATTTTGTCACCTTAATGACTATATAAAGTCGGGGAAAAAAGATAAAACCTTTGTAACGGCATGCCTTGCTTATTTCCCAGCTGACGGATCAGCTGTCCGGATGTGCAGAGCGGGCCACAACCCCCCTCTGTATTACAACTCTGAAAGAGACTCGGTTAGTGAGCTGCGTTCCTCAGGCCTTGGTCTGGGTATCGCCAATACCTCGATTTTTGAAGAACAATTGCAGGAGATTTCCATAAAAATGAGCGCCGGTGATCATCTCCTCTTCTACACAGATGGGCTAACCGAGTCCAGAAATCCTTATAAAGAACAGTATGAGGATTATCGACTTATACAACTTTTTGAGCTATACGGGTCTCTGAATGCAACTACCATCCGCCATAAGATCCACGTGGCACTGGAAGAATTCATTGAAGGTGAAAAGTTATCCGACGATATCACCTTTACCTGTGTTCAGAAACATGAAGGAGCAGATTAGTCAGTCGCACTCAAGCTCATGCTGCATCTCATGCTCGGCTGGCGCCTGGAAATCACCATAGGTTGCATTGGAGAAAGCATCACATGCACCCTGAACATTATCCAATCCCTTGTGTGCCAATCCTAACTCAAAGTATATTCTGGCATGGTCAACGGGACCACCATCTTCAAGTTCAAGTGCTTGCTCGGCATGGGAAAGGGCATCACTATGACGATCAAGATAGTTGTAAGCTTCGGCAAACCGATAGTGCAAACTGGCACTCTCTCCATATCCGGCAGCCCTGTTCAGCAGATCCAGGGCACGATTGTAATTTTCCTGCTCAATTTGTTCAGAAGCCCTGTATACCAGATAATTCCGCGCAGAACGTTGACTCCGGTCTACATTTTCCTGGTCACCTGATTCTCTTGCCAACTCAATGGAGGTGTCAAAGTGTTCAAGCGCTGTATCGACATCTCCCATCCGTCGATGGACCAGACCCATCTGGTAGTAGGCACTGACATAGGAGGGCCTTAACTCTATAGCTTGTTGGTAATATTCAAGAGCTCTTTCATTCTGCTCCTGGCGGTAGTGCTGATTGCCGAGATTCAAATACAGTGGTGGTAAATTACCTCTTGAACGATTTGCTATCTCTTCATTGTCATACTCCTCTGCAAGTTCAATAGCCTGTTCAAAAGCATCGACAGCCTCTTGCAGTTGCCGTTCTCTGACTAACTGAGCGGCATGCATAAAGGCAAGACGGGGTATTTGTCCGATGGCACGATCCCGGATATCGTCAGCTTCAGATCCCACCTGGTCTGCGATTTCTATGGTCTCTTTGAATTTTTCAATGGCCGCTAAATTATCCCCCTCCTCGTTAAAAAGAGCAAACCCTTCATTGAAGGAATTGATAGCGTCCTCCCGGGTTTGAGCTTCGGCAAATCCGAATGAGGATAAAGTAATCATGGTGGTAATGATTATGGCTAATGAGCTTGCAGCAGCTTTCATAGTCTATCTATTTGTTTATTATTTTTATTACAGACCAAAGTGGTCCAATAATGTATTAGAAACGATGTCATTACAACACTTCGTATTTACAGGAGGTCTAATTTAATATTTTATAACAATTTTGCTAAAAATAAAATCTAAAAAACGTATTTTTTTTGTATTTAACAAGTTTAAAAATTGGGGCGCAATTGGTTATTCTGATAAAAGTTATATATGATAGATGTAGCCTCATCGGGGTCGTCGGTTAAATGAAACAGTTCGAGATCAGAGGGATTAATAGTCTTTTCAGCAACCATTGTATTCTTCATCCAATCAATCAAGCCACTCCAGTAGGAACTTCCCATAAGAACAATTGGAAATTGGTAGACTTTTTGGGTTTGAATCAAGGTCATGGCCTCAAAAAACTCATCCAGCGTACCCAGGCCACCGGGGAATACTACAAATCCCTGGGCATATTTCACAAGCATCACTTTACGTGCAAAAAAATACTTAAAATCAATGCGATGGCTGCTATCGAGGTATTTGTTTCCATGCTCTTCATTAGGAAGATTGATACATAAGCCAACAGAGCTGCCACCTGACAAATCGGCACCCTTGTTTCCGGCTTCCATAATTCCGGGCCCCCCACCGGTAATGATTCCAAACCCGGTTTCAGAAAGCATTTTGGCAGTCTCTACAGCCATTTGATAGTAGGGCGAGTCTTCCCCAATTCTGGCGGAACCAAAGAACGAGACCGATGGACCAACATGAGACATTTTCTCATATCCGTCGACAAATTCTCCCATAACTTTAAATACACTCCAGACATCTTTTTCAAATCGGGCATCATATCGACCTTGTATCTGTTCTCTTTGCTTTTCCATTATTTAACAATGTGGTTACGATTAGGTAAAAATCAACGAAGTTTCAGCTGAAGGGTAAGACTAATACCCGTGGTGTTCATCTCCTCATTTGCAGGAGCCGTATGACGCGGCGGGAAATCATCCGGGAAAGGGCCTTGTATCCGGATGTTTGCGCTGAGATCATCACTCACATCAAAATCACGCATATGTGCAAAGACATAAGCATCCACCAGATTCAATCCGTAAGCCAAAGCGACACCGATAAAGGTCAGGTCCCGTCGATTACGATATACATTTCTGTTATAGCGCAGTGATTGTGGATTTGTGTTGGGATCTATATAGTCGGGAGTAGCACCAAACTTCCTGTCACCGTCCGGATATTGGCTGTTATAGTATGCAGCTCTGTAATCCCCGTATTTTTGGTGCATGTTCACGCCATAATAAGCCAAACCTGCAAAAAGGGCATAAATAACAGGTACTTTCCAGACCTGATTGTTTTCAACTTGTCCCCAACCCGGCAAAATCATGGATTTTCTAAGCACGGTTGATGGAGCCGGCACCGTATCAACAACTGTTTCAGTTAAACCGGATTCGTTGGCATCAAGGTCATGCTGAGCCATACTCTGGATAGGATAAGCGTATTCAGAGCTCGTTACAGATAGATGGTGGTTGTGGGGTTCAGCAGATTTGGAAATGTTCTTCCTGAATCCTCCAGGATCTCCGGCCACAGACTGATGCACATCGGTCAACAATAACAGCAAGGCCATTAAGGCGATGGCAAGAACTGCCTGGATACGAAAACCGGCTCGGTGATACTTACTCTCCGGATTCCAGAATAGATATAAGTCTTTCGAGATCATCATCCGAGTAATATTCAATCCGGATTTCACCGCCTTTGTTTTTTTTCTTGATTGAAACCTGTGTACTGTATTTATTACGCAGGCGGTTGGATATTTCCATCAGATGGACATCTTTCTGATCCTTATCTTTTAACAAGTTGTTGCGGGGCTTTTTTTTCTGGTCGATTTTTCTAACCGCATCTTCCATCTGCCGTACGGACCAATCCTCCTCAACAGCTTTGTTCAGTAGCTTATCCTGCTTTTTAGGGTCTTCAACGCCAATAAGTGTACGGGCATGTCCGGTTGTTATGGTACTGGACTTCAAGGCAGACTGAATAGAGGGGCGTAAGTTCAACAATCTCAACATATTGGTTACTGTTGAACGATTTTTTCCAAGTTTTTTGGCAACCTGATCCTGTGTATAACTGCACTCTTCAAGAAGACGTTTATATCCCAATGCCACCTCAATGGGATTAAGTTGTTCACGCTGAACGTTTTCAATTAAAGCAAACGCAACGATATCATCATCCTCCACCTCTCTGATATAAGCGGGAATACTTGAAATCCCCGCCATCTTAGTAGCACGAAGTCGACGCTCCCCACTAATCAATTCATACTTGTCATTTCCGATTGGACGAACCGTTACAGGCTGAATCAGCCCATGCATGCGAATAGAATCTGATAATTCTTGAAGTTTGAGTTCATCAAAATTTTCTCTTGGCTGATGGGGATTGGGACGAATATCGGATACGGGGATGTTCAACGTAACGTTCACACGTTTGAGCACCTCTTCCTTTTTTTCCCTTCCCGCTATGGAGTTTTCATTGGATCCGGGATCATCATGTTCCGGGAAAAATGCTCCGAGTCCTCTGCCCAATACTTTTTTAGCCATGATACAATTGAATTACTCTTTACTCAGATGCCTGCTTGTTTTGTTCCGAAAAAACCGGGCTGTTTTTAAAAAGTTTTTTATTACGCGTTACTATTTCACGAGCCAGTGCAAGGTAATTTTTCGATCCCATGGATACAGAATCATACAAAAGTACCGGTTTTCCAAAACTGGGGGCTTCAGCAAGCCGTATGTTTCTTGAAATTACTGTTTCAAAGACCCTGTTGTCAAAGTAGCGTTTCACTTCATCGGCAACTTGATTGGATAACCGGGTGCGTGAATCATACATGGTTAACACGACTCCCTCAATCTCAAGCTTTGTATTAAGGTGTTGCCGGACGATTTTGATGGTGTTAAGAAGTTGTCCAAGACCTTCGAGTGCAAAATATTCACATTGGACCGGAATGAGAACCGAATCAGCGGCTGTAAGCGCATTGATAGTTAAAAGGCCCAATGAAGGCGGGCAGTCAATGACAATGAAATCATAGTCGCCGCGAATGTTCTCAATGGCTGAACGCAGAATTTTCTCCCTGTTTGGACGATCAATCATCTCAATTTCAGCACCCACAAGATTGATATGAGACGGTATGACATCCAGAAAAGGCATTTCTGTTTTCTTGACCGTTTCACCGGCATCAAAACCTTCCACTAAAACCTGATAGATCGAATTCTCAATTGCCTTGTATTCAAAGCCGGTTCCACTCGTGGAATTACTTTGAGGATCAATGTCGACCAGAAGCGTAGTGTGTTCAATAGCTGCGAGACTGGCCGCAAGATTAACTGCGGTCGTCGTCTTTCCAACGCCACCTTTCTGATTTGCTACTGATATTACTTTTCCCATACAATATGGTTATTAAAGGAGCAGTTGATATTCACCTGCTTTTAGTTCTTATACGGTGTTCAATCATGTGTAAAGGTAAGAATATTATCGGAAATGTAGCAGTATGATATCAAGAGATTTCTGATACCTGTTTCGGGATTCAGCGTAAGGGATTATGTATTAATCTTGTGGCAGGTAGAGCGTTATCCCAGTCTAAAAATCGGTACCCGTTAGTTGAAAATTACGGATGGTAGGTGTCATGATTCTTTGGTCACCCGCGCGATTTTGGAAACCGGTGCTTTGGGTGCCCAGTGAATCCGGACTAATGGAATCCGAGTCGTTATTCGCAGATCCTATGAATATCATGTTTTCAAGGGATCCCCAGGATGGGGATGAGAAAGATCCCCGTTGCTCATTATGCGATGAATGTTCTGGACGATCGGTAGCCTCCGGACTCGCGGTTTCAACCTGCATATTTCCCGGATTTACAACCTGGTCATCAGGCAGAAGATAGGCTGTTGATATCAAAAGGCTGAAAAGAACTACCGCAGCTGTAGCCATCAGGCCGGGATTTTTCCAGCCTTTGCCAAACATCTGCTGCTGGTTTGAATGCTCCTGGGCCTGCTCCATGATTGCCCTGGATAAGTTGGACGGCGGATCCATTTCAGGCATCTTTTTCAACTTTCTCCAAGTGCTTTTTAAACTCTCTACTTCGATCAACAGATTTTGATCCCGGAGCATGGCATGCTCGACAAGAGTAATTTCAGATGGATCCAGCTCGTCGAAAACGTACTTTACGCAAAGTTCATCCACGTTCGACATGTTTAGGTTCTTTTCCATGTTCTTTGTCAAACATTTTTCTCAAGTTGATCAGAGCATACCTCATCCTGCCCAATGCCGTGTTTATGGAGACATTGGTCAGTTCGGCAATCTCTTTAAAGGACATCTCGTAATAATGTCGCAACATGACCACTTCACGCTGTTCCTTCGGAAGATTAGAAATATGTTTCATCAGGCTGCTTTTAGCTTCCCCTTTTTCGATGACGCCCTGAGCGTCATCAATGGTTTCGTCGGTTAGCCTGTCATAGAAATCATAATCAGAATCGTTTTGGGAATTCACATCAACAAAACGCTTCTTTTTACGCAGATGGTCAATAGTGGCATTGTGTGCTATGCGCATGACCCAGGCAATCCATTTACCCTGCTCGTTATAGGTCTCATCCATTTTGGTGATTACCTTGGTAAATGTCTCCTGGAATATGTCGTTGGCAATCTCAGCATTTCCAACCATGCTGTAGATGTAAGAATATATTTTGGACTGATGGCGGTCAAGCAGTTCCCTGAACGCTTTCTGATCCCCGTCTTTACGGTATCGCCTGACCAACTCGTGGTCATCAGCATGTTGGAGTATGTTATTTTTGTTTTGCGACATCATATTAGCCTTTAAACGCTGAAAAATTTGATATTATTGTCTGATAAAGATTTGTCCCCGTATGAGAACCGTAACGGTATACTATAGGCTTTTTTAAGTTTATTTTTATTGTTGCGTCGCAATACCTACAACAATAATGCAATTGAAAACATTTCGCAAATCAATTCTGCCCGTATTGATACCACTTTGTCAGTATGAATACCTCGGCAAAAATCACACCACATTTAGCTTTTTGGGGGGGCTTCATTTATAATGTCATGAAAGTATGCATAAATGGCATTCGCCGCTTTTTGGCCGGCCACATTGGCAATTTTTTGCTTTTCCTGTCTGATTACATTTTCAACAGAACCAAATGATCGAATCAGTTTTTCAGATGTTTTATGACCGATTCCGGGAACATCCAGAAGCTGCGTACGAAAGGTCTGTTTGCTGCGGAGATCCCGGTGAAAACCGATGGCAAAACGGTGTGCTTCATCTCTAATCCGCTGAAGTAGTTTTAAACCAGAGGAAGTTTTGGGAATCATGACAGGAGCTGATGCCCCCGGGAAAAAAACCTCTTCAAGACGCTTGGCCAAACCAATTACTGTAATATCTTTTGCCATATCAATCTGCTTTAACGTGGCATATACACTTGATAGCTGCCCCTTTCCCCCATCAATGACAACCAGGTCCGGTACTTGCTTCCCCTCCTTTTTTAGTCGTACATATCTTCTCTCTACCACTTCTTTCATGGAGGCGTAGTCGTTTGGTCCATCTACACTTTTTATGTGAAACCGCTTATATTCGCTCTTCCTTGGTTTACCATCCACAAAACAAGACATAGCCGCCACCGTGTACGCCCCCTGAAAATTGGAGATATCAAAACATTCCATAATTCTTGGAGCTCTTTGAAGTCCAAGATCTCTTTGAAGTGCCTGAATAGAATGAGGAACCCGCCCTTTTTCAGCTTTCATCCTCTCCAGAAGCCATTCCCTTAGCAAGAGTCGGGCATTGGATACCGCCATTTGCACCATTTTTGCTTTTTCTCCCCTCTGTGGTGCCGTTATAGGGACCTTCTTCTTTTTTAACTGCCAAAGGTACTCCAACATAGGTTCATCATTTTCCGGCTGCTCACTACAGCAAACTTCATCCGGAACAACAGAGCTAAGATCACTGGTGTAATAATCCTCCATAAAAGATTGGATCAAGCCCCCTTTGGTCAGACCATCGATATTTTTCAAATACCGATGATATTTGCCAATAAGTTTTCCTTCACGCACCTGAAGAAGCACACCACACGCCATATTCTCATCTACATCCATTTCAATGGAGAAGATATCACGATCCCTGGCATCACTGGAAACCATCTTCATTTTTTCACTGTATTTTTCCAATGCCTGAATTCCATCGCGTAATACAGTGGCTTTTTCAAATTCCAACGCCTCCGAATATTGTTGCATCTCTTGCTTCAACTCCCGCACCAGTCCCCGCGTACGTCCGTTCAGCAGCCGCTCAACCTGCTCCATTTTATGATGGTATTCCTCTGCCGGCGTCTCCATGGAGCAGTTCTCGAAGTAATCATCAAAACATCCTCCCCAGTTGGGCAGCCCTTTGCTATGATCCAGGATTTTGGAGGAACAGGCACATGTGCATAGCCCAAACGCTTTACGAATGACGTCCAGCATTTGCCTCATTTTTCCTACGTGATCATAGGGGCCATAGTAGCGGCTTCCATCACGCAAAATAGTACGCGTTGGAAAAACCCTTGGGCGTTCCTCGTTCGTGACACATATGTATGGATAGGTTTTATCATCCCGGTACAGAATATTGTAGCGTGGGCGATATTTCTTTATGAGATTGTTCTCCAGTATCAGTGCTTCCGCTTCAGAGTCGGTCACAATCACTTCCAGGTCTGCGGTCTTCCTGAGCATGGTGTGCGTTTTTCCACTATGATCCGCTCCGCTTTGAAAGTAGGAGCGCACTCGCAGATTGAGACGCTTGGCCTTGCCAACATATATCACATCATTATGGGTGTCCTTGAACATATACACCCCGGGACTCGAAGGAAGATGCTCCAGCTTATTTTGAAGCTCATTTTTTTCACCCATCGCAAATGCCTTTTTTGCCATCTCTATTTATTGGCTTTAACTTATCTTTATGATTCATGATCCTTCTTGTAAAATCACAAAATGGAACCCAAAAGTACGAAAAAAAACATCTCATCGGTTATCCCTTCAAACTACGGCGAGATACCCATAGTATACGAGGATAATCACCTGCTGGTAGTGAACAAACCAACCGGCTTACTCTCTCAGGGGGATGAAACAGGCGATCCTGATCTGCTTTCTCTCTTAAAAAAGTATCTGAAAGAGAAATACCAAAAGCCTGGTAATGTTTTCCTGGCATTGGTACAAAGACTCGACCGCGGAACAAGCGGACTGATGGTTTTTGCACGCACTTCCAAAGCTGCTTCCAGAATTTCTGAACAAATACGCGCACGCCGCGTTGAAAAGCGGTACTTAGCGGTTGTACTCTCAGACAAAATATCCACCGGTGTATTTACCCACTATTTGAAAAAAGACAAAGATCGCAGAAAGGCACTGGTAAGTGATCATTCCCTCGACAGGTACCAAAAATCGGTGCTTGAACTTCAGCATTTGGAAACTGTAGAGAAACGCTCTTTGGTTTCAATAATACTGGAAACAGGCAGGTATCACCAAATTCGCGCTCAATTAAGTCATCTCGGTATGCCGATATGTGGCGACCGGAAATACGGTGCCCCCCGTTCAAGCGGCTCCAACCCGGCCCTGATATGTAACCAGCTTGACATTCGCCACCCGACACAGAATCATGTGATGTCATTTTCGGTACAGCCACCTTCTACAGAGCCCTGGAAACACTTTACGTTTCATTCATGATGGAACACCTGTAACAAGCCAGGGTACTGATAAATTAATTGTATGCCTTATCAATTCGGTTGGCAAACTCATCCGGACCCACAAAGCCCACGACCCGGGCCTCCCTGATCTCTTCTCCATGTTCATCCAAAAAGACAACGGTCGGTACACCGGCGACATCATAGCGTCGTCTCAACTCCTCTGACTCCGGAGAATCAAAGTGCGTAAGATCCACTTTCAATTTCAGCATATCGTCGGTAAGGGAGATCACTCTGGCATCGGTGAAAGTGATGCGCTCTAACTCCAGACAAGGAATACACCAATCCGCGTAAAAATCCAAAACGACGGGCTGCCCCTGCATTTGTGCCTCCTCGAGTCTTTCCGCCTCATAGGGCTCCCACTGCATTCCTTCTTTTTGGATGTTCATGACAAATAATATGCCAATGACCACGGCAACCGTACCTAATACCATCTTGACCTTTGAAAACACCGGGGTTCCTCTGCCAGAGGATTCCAGAAAACCCAGATAAACTCCACCGATGATGAGGCTGATCGGAATCACCCAGTATGCATCACTTACTGAGAAAAAGGGAATAGCCAAATAGAAAAGTGCCAGAGCTACCAACACAACACCAAATATTTTTTTAACCCAGATCATCCACATACCTGACCGGGGTAACTTCGGCAACAGTCCGGAGAATGTGCCCAGTATCAGGTAAGGTAGGCCGAGTCCCATAGAGAGTACAAAAAAGGACCAAAACCCAAAAACCGGATCACCCTGGGCTCCGATAAATGCCAGTAAGGCAATGATGGGAGGACCAATACAGGGAGCAGCAAACACTCCAACCAGCAGGCCTGAAAAATAGGTTCCAAAAATACCTGTGGAGTTACCGGTTCCGATTTTCTTTGTAAGCCAATAGGGGACCTGTATTTCATAAAGCCCGAACATACTTAATGCCAAAGCAAACAGCAGCAGGCCTATTGCCCCAAGTACCCATGGATGTTGCAACCATGAACCGAACAACTCGCCGCTAAATGAGGCCAAAACCCCTAAAACACTATACATAGTGGCAATTCCAAGCACATAAATAAGGGCTTTGGAAAAAACCCGAAGTAAATTTGTGTCATTTTGTCCACCAAAAATGGAAACGGTGACCGACAACATGGGATAAACGCAAGGGGTGAGATTCAGGGCCAGCCCAATTAAAAACAGAGCCAGAAAAGCCAGTATTATGCCTCTTTCCTGAAACATGGCCTCAATCTCATTGGCGGAAGTTGGTTGCACACTAAGGTCGGATGTTCCTGAAGTCCCATCATAAGCCGCAAAAATATCCTCATTTATGCTTTGCACATCTGCTCCGGATGCCACAACCTCGAACTCTAATTCTATCGGTATATGTGATGGGGCCAAACAGTTCTGATCATCACATGCCTGAACCCGCGCTGTTCCATCGAGGGATGCCGTCCCTTCCATGGAATACATTCCCGGTTCGAGGTTTGAGGAGGTGCGAATATTCATAAATACCGTGGTACTTCCCTCATAAACCAGCAGCTCCTCTCCACCGGCAAAGGCGAATTCGTATTCTTTCGGCTCAGGATATTTGATATCGGCAATGATAAACCCATCCACCGGCTCAAGCGCGACCTCTGTTCCAATCAGGTAATCAAGTGTGGGCTGATGGGCGTTGATGTGCCAGCCATCGGCGATATCCAGCACTACCGCCACCTGAAACTCTGAACCCGCAGATACCCCATCCACATTGAGATACGTCTCCAGGTCCACCATTTCAGAACTGCCTCGAAGCTGTGCGTAAGAATCGTTCGGGACGAAACCAATGATGGAGGAAGCGTATAAGGTAACAAGTAGAAAAAATAATACCCTTAAGCGGATTAAAGCGGTCATATGACAAAAAGGAAATGGCAGTAAATAATTCAGTTGGAATTTTTATACTCCTGAAAGCTAACAGATTGATAGCTTTCAGAACCTACGAAGGTGAGCATTTGACGAAACTCATGGGCTTCAATGTAACCAGATTGTACGGCAATGGGTTCCCCGTTTGGAGAAATAAATATCGTAGTTGGATACGAACCAACACCAAACTGCAAGGCGAGTTCCCGCATGGAATAGGTTTCATCCAGAAAAGTAACCTCCCGGTCTGACTCGGCATTGATTCTTACAGGTTGAAAGTAGCGTACCAGTGCCTGTTGTACCCCCTCGTCACCATACGTTTCGGTATTCATTCTGCGACAAAATCCGCACCACTCGGTATAGACATCAAGCACAATATGCTTGCCTTGATCATAGGCCTGCTCCTGGGCCTTCTCCAGGCTGACCCAGAAATCATAATCCGTGCCGGCGGAGTCACCAAGCGCCGAGTCGCCACTCGTATTGCAGGAGAACATCAATAAAGGGACCAAAAATAGTGCGTGTAAAACGGGTCTCATAAGAGTAGGTGTTGATTCATTCGTGAAAAAGATGGTCTCAGCTCACAGGGATACTTGCATGAAAAGACCCTGTTCGTGTTTAGCCTGTTCATAACAGACGCCGGGAAATAACAAAATATTACCCGTCGCATATTAGATACTAAAATCTAACTTCCAAAACATTGTTGATATTGTAGATAAATTCTGTTGAATCCAGAGGCGGGTCAGAATCGAATGTACTTACAAACTGCAAATTAAATCTAAGTTTTTCAGAGATACGAAATCGAACCTGCCAATCCGAAGTAAACCTTGGTTTAAAAAAAGAATCGGGTCTTGCCTGGTAATAGCTGATTGCCGCCAGATCGATCGACTCGGTTAACCTTCCCCGAATATTAACACTGGTAGTCGATTTTATAAAGTTGTTCTCTTTTCTTTTAATTCCTTCGTTTGAATCATTTTCCCAAATCTCATTTTCAAACATAAAGCCGGTGCTCACAAATGCCGAAAAACTTTCCTCCTGATGGAGACGGACACGAATATTACTCCCGGCCAGAGCCCTTCGTTTCAGACCCCAGTCCAGATTGTATTGTGCCTGTAGAAACAACTCCGGTGCATAGGTATGATCACGAAAAAACACCGAGCGCAGGTGTACATGTCCGTCATTCATGACATTTTCTCCCTCTACCCTCAAAAAGTTATTGCGGCCCAAAAGAAGGAAGTCATGATCCCGCGCAATGTATGCAAGGTCAGCTGAATTGTTAAAGCGGATCACCTGGTTCTTGTTTTGCGAAACGCTTAAGCCGAAACCTAAACCGCCAGTCCATATTTTCACAGTGTCAATTTGTACCCGGTGTCTTTCAACGTTGATGACCTGGGACTTCACGGTGTCCGGTACACTCAGTATCAATAAAAGGAAAGGCACCAAAAGCAGTTTGGCAATTTTCATATTACTATTTGTCATCATTCAAGGATGGTACTCAGCAAGTCGGTCTGAGTTATTTTCCATATTGGCTTAATTAAAAATGTGAACTACACGCATAACAGCAGGTAATCAGGGCTGATCCAATGACATTGATTACTCGAATCATAACCGTGCATTTCAAGCTGTGGTATTCTTCAGCAGCCGGGTATAAAACGATATCATTTCATGATAATTCTTTTGGGATATACGTTCATCCGTACCGTGAACACGATCGAGATCACTTTCTACAGCTCTGAGCGGAATAAACCGGAAAATATTATC
>CAYMBG010000026.1:22385-25917 GCA_964388615.1 uncultured Chitinophagales bacterium
TCATCCAGCAGGTACTCCAGTGAAACGCCTCTTTGTTTAAGAAGCTTGCCAATCTCACTGGCACCTCGGTGACCATCAATCTCCTCATCATGACCAAATCCAAGAATTATGGTCCTTTGAGGTCGAAAGCCGCTGTCAAGTAGCCATTCAATTGCTTCGAGAATACCAAGAACGCCACCTTGTACATCCATGGCTCCGCGTCCCCAAATGTACCCACCAGATATCACCCCATCAAACGGCGGATGGGACCACTCCTCTTCGGTACCCGGCTCCACAGGTACCACGTCCAGATGACTGGTCAGCATAACCGGTTTTAGATCAGGATCACTCCCCTTCCAGGTATAGAGTAGGCTGTAGTCATTCACCACCTCTTTTTCAAGCTGGTTATGTATTTTTGGAAAGGCCTTTTCCAAAAAACGATGCATATCAGCAAAAGCCACTTCATTGATATCTCCAAGATCCTGATTCGAGACCGTTTGATACCGAATAGCTTTACTCAAACGCCCGGCAGCTTCATCAATATTGACATTATCAGTAAGATGTTGCCGCGATTCGCCAAATTGCCTGCTGAATCCAACCGTTCTGAAAAGTATAACTATGATTAGAAAAATCAGCAGGCTTCCAAAGAGTAGAAAAAGCATATACGATCGCTCAGGACATTGTGGCTAAATAAAAAACGGATTGGTGCGAAGATAATAAAATAACAAAAGGAAACAGCGTACGATTTCCGTTTAATACTGGACAGCCCTGCATTATTCGTATATCGATGGTGGCTTCCTGCCGTTCAGATGGCAAAAAGCAGGGGATTTCTCAGCCCTTCCTTACCGATAAAAACTGATTTGAAAGCAAATGCAAGGCGATGTTATCGCCTTGCATCTACAAACATCAGACTTTTAATACTTCTTTAGCCTGGAGGCCTTTTTCACTCTCGGCGACTGTAAATTCTACTTTTTCGCCTTCGTTCAATACCCGATACCCTTCCTCTTGTATTTCACTAAAATGAACAAATAAGTCTTCACCGCTATCACGGCTAATGAACCCATATCCTTTGGCGCCGTTAAACCACTTTACGACACCCGTTTCTCTTTCTTCTGACATAATTAATTGGACTCAATTTATAGTTACATTTGCATCTGATTGCACACGATTTTCATTCTTTTATCTTGCAGATTAGTGATGAAACTCGATGCTTAAACGATTATAAGTTTTTCCACATAGACACGCAATCTATTTGCAAAAACTTGTTAATCACTTGTATTTTTGGACACATTCCTGTAATTGTTTCATAATTCTGGTTTTGAGCGTACGTGTTTTGGCATATGAAAACCCGAATATCTGCCCCGCTTGTCTCAAATCCACTGACTTTGACGAAAAAAAGTGCATTATAAATTCCTTGTTTGTGTTACTCAATTTTTCCAAACAAGTTTTAAGTCTTTCCTGTCGCTCCTCATCAATAAGGTTCTGCAGCTGATCCGGATCCTGCTGAAAGAGATGCTCATTCTCCAAGGCAGCTCGATCTGTCTTACGCTCCTGTTTAATGAAACGGTAATACTCATTTTTGGAAGCATTAACAAGGTATTTCAGTATCGCTTTGGGATCCTTAATCCTGTTTTCCCGAATTTTTTCAAAAACTGCTAAAAAAGCCTGATGGGCACATTCCTCGGCAATATCCTCAGAAGCGTTCATATTAACATGCAAATAGACAACAACTCTTTTCAAAAGGCTGTGAGCAAGTGTGTCAGCAGCGGCTTTGTCACCCTGGTGAATGGCGTTAATTAATCTGGAATAGTCTAAAGGTGATTGAGACAAAACCTTGTTAATACGAATTAAATAGATTTACATTTTTTTGACATATCTGTGCGAACCTGTTTTAATACACAGACCTGAGTATATTTATATACCGAATAAATCAACTAAAGAAACAAAATTTCTCAGCGTTAGGAAAATAAATCATTTCCCGTTTGTTACAATACTTTAATCTGCCTCCAGCAATAATAAAACTTAATTTATCGGCACATAATAACGCTTTTAAACTGGAAAAAGCCTTTTTTTCAAAAAAAAGTATTCTTTTTAAAAAAAAATATGTAACAAAATGGTACCTGTTGACTCCTTATTTACAAAGCATGAATTAGCGGGGAATAATCGGTAGACCCGTTTGTTGATTAGTCTAAATCGTAAACACAAATCAAATACTCCATCATTATGAAAACTTTTAAAAACATCTCCTTCATCGCGGCCGTATCATTAACATTTTTGCTCACATCCTGCACGGGAGTAACAACACCCAATCTCAGTGAATCCGATGATCAGATAAAATTTGAAGCACAGGACTATCAACAAAAAACCGATGTAAGTGAACAGTACGGTGATAACGGAAGAGGTGATGTGATCCGCGTCCGCCCCGATTGATAAACCTGACAAAATTTCGCTATCTTGGAGTTGCATGTATTCACTTTCAACTTGATGTTTTGTGACCGGTGTAACTCTTTTCCTGATAGCGGCCTTACTTACAACAGGCGGGGATAACGGATCCTCCCTCACTGATGATCAGAAACAGACCATCGGTGAGCAGCTTATATTTCACCTTGATGAGTATGAGTCAACCGGCTCAAGTAATGCCGGCTGGCTTATATATCAATTGTTGGAATCCAATCCTCATAGCCGCCCGGTCTTCCACGATAGCGCAGAAGACAACATGAACAGGTACGACCGTGTCAATGCGGTTGCAGCCTGTATGGATTCCCAATTTGAGGTGACAAATGAAGCTCATGCCGAAGATTACATGCGTTTATTTGTGGATTGTATGGGAAACCCTGATCTCATACTGGCGTACCTGTACGATCATGATGTTGACAGCCAGGCCCGTTCAGATCTTCTGAGTAAACTGAACCGTTCCGAACTGAGCGACAAGCAATATTACCACTACTCTTATCTCAGCCACGGGAATCTCCAGGAGGCTTACCCTCTTTTCAAAGGGCGCGTCAGCCCGCTCGATTTTTATTATTTCGACCATATTTTCGAACAGGACACCCTAAGCTCAGACATCGGGGACCAACTCACATCCTGGAGTGACGATCAGGGAAACACCATTAACCTTGAACATTCCAGGGATAAAGTTCGGCTTTTTGTCCTGATCAACGGTTTTCATAAAATGCAGAAAGAACCCGCGGTTTTTGAACTGGCAAAATCCATTGGCCGGTATTCTCAACTGCCGGTTTCTACCACCTCCCTGAGAATGCTCCGTTACATCTCCTTTGCTTCCTATTTTCTGGGGTACTACCAATACGACCTGGACCTGAACCGCGAGATGCTGCTCCCTCTATCCGAATATTTCTCCATGGAAGAGCAATTGATATCGAGATATGAGTATGGTACCAGTTTGCTTCAGCTCGGTAATATTCACTCCGCTGTTGAAGAGTTCGAATATATCTACGAGCATATTGAAGTTTTTAATGATTACCGGTATCAGTCAGCTACAATGAACAACCTGGCTATAACTTATAATGATATTGGCCGATTTGAAAACTATTTA
>CAYMBG010000027.1:0-18893 GCA_964388615.1 uncultured Chitinophagales bacterium
ACCCAGTTTCGCAGGATCTCCCCGTGAAAATATTTTTCCATCATCAAACCGGCTACAGGAGCGGCCGACACCGAACCGAATCCCGCATTTTCTACCAGTACAGCTATGGCGATTTCGGGATTATCGTAGGGCGCATAGGAGATAAACCAGCCATGGTCATTTCCATGCGGGTTTTGAGCCGTACCTGTCTTTCCTGCAACATCCACGTCACGAATGTCGGCATAAAAACGGCCGGATCCTTCGGTAACCGCCCGAAGCATCCCTTCCTGCACAATTTCAAGGTGTTCTTGTTGGATCCAGGGAATACGTTCTTTTTCGGGTTGTGTTGAGAGGACGGTACCGTCCGGCCGGACAATCCGGTCAACTATATGTGGTTGGATACGATATCCGCCGTTGGCGATTTGTGCTGATAACAGTGCCATTTGAAGAGGAGAAGCAGAGAATGTCCCCTGACCTACGCCTACACTGATCAAGTCGCCAATTCCCCAATCTTGCGATCCGCCGAAGTGGGTATTATAGTAGGCGCTGTCTGGCAGGATTCCCGGTCGTTCGTTGGGCAGGTCAATTCTGGAAATTTGTCCCAGTCCGAAAGACCCGGCGTGCCTGTGCCAGTTATTAAGACCCTGTTGCCTCATGTTTTGGTTCATGAGACTGAAAAAATAGGTGTTACAGGAATTTTGGATTGCCTGGACCAGGTTTTGCCGGCCATGTGCTCGCGTGCATTTGTATTCACGACCCAAAACAAACCCCCCACGGCAGTTAACCTCTGTATCCGGAGTTATGGTACCAAATTCAAGTCCCATGAGGCCCATCAAAGGTTTGACCGTTGATCCGGGAGGCTGCATGGTTGATATGCTTCGGTTGAACAAGGGGTTGGTCGTGTCAGCTTGCAAAGCCAACCAGTAATCCATATCAATGCGTCCGGAGAGACGGTCCACATCAAACAAGGGAGAACTCACCAGTGCAAGTACTGCTCCACTGTTGGGGTCCAGGGCAACAAGGCCGCCGATTTTGCCTTCCATGAGATCTTCTCCCAAAAGCTGAAGATCCTGGTCGATATGTGTATAAATATCAGAACCCTTGATCGGACTTTCGCCCATTTGCTCATCTTCATAAGGCCCCAGGGTTTGTCCGAGTGCATTGACGCGCATATATCTCGATCCAAGCTCTCCCCGCAATTCATTTTCATAGACGAACTCGAGACCGCTGCGTCCGGCTTTATCACCCATCTGGTAACGATTTGAGCTCAGGTACTCTTCACGGTTGACTTCGCTCAGGTATCCAAGAATATGCGATGCTTTTGCTTCGGTGGGATAATGCCGTTTTGATTCTACAAAGTGGCCGATACCGGGTAGCTGCCAGATATTTTCCTGGATACGGGAAAAACTGTGGAAACTGATATCCGTGAAAAGTCTTGAAGGGCGCTGCCAGGAGTAGGCGCGGGCTGCATCGACACGTTGCTCTATCAGTTCCGGTTCTAAATCAAGATACTCAGCAAGCAGAGGAATGGCATCGGAGTCAAAATTGGCCGGTGTCACGGTTATGGTAAAGATCGGCTGGTTATCAACGATCATTCTGCCGGACCGGTCAAATACTAATCCTCTCGCCGGGTTCACACTTTCCTGGCGAATACTGTTGGCCAGGCTTAACGGACCGTAGGTTTCATGCTCAATGATCTGCAGCTGGATCAGGCGGCCGGTCATGATGAGAAGAATCGTCAGAATAGTGATCTGAAGAATTCGTATGGAGACTGTCGTTCGTTTTTCTTGCTTGGGATGGAGCATGGCGGTTGATTAGTTATCCCGTAGCAGATAAATGATACTTCCCACAGCGGTGGTAAGCAGGCTGCTTCCGATTAAGATGTCGAAAATAATGTGATCTGTCTGATAAATCTGAATAAATAGCGCAGAAATAAAAAAGAATACATTATGTACAAAAGATATCACGAACAAAAGCAGGAAAACTTGTGTAAAAAATAATTTTGATTCTTCTGTTCGGGGTACAAACCGGTAAACCAATAAGGTTGTGATGGTTTTGGATAGCAGATGGAGTCCCCATACATCATGGAAGAAATCAAAAAGTATGCCGATATAGGCGGCAAAAAGGATTGCAAGGGTCCGGGGTTGAGTTGAGATGACCCATATCAATACAAGCAGTGCAAGGTCGGGGCGAATGGCACGGTAACTGAGATGGTCAAACACCAGTACTTGCAGTAAAATGGTGGTCAATCCGATAAGTCCGAATTTCAAGATATCCGACTTCATTGGAAGAGCTCCTCAAATTGAAGTAACAGTTCCTCGACTTCCGGTTCGGGTTCGTACCGTACCACAAATGCTTCGGCAATCTGGTGTAGCGAAACAAAGGGTTCAATAAATACCTGCTGTGTGTCGCGTCCTTCCATGGACTCAGTGCGGGTCACCGTACCGATAGGAATGCCGGAAGGGAACCGGTTACTGAATCCGGAGGTCTCTATTACCGATCCGACGGATACTTCAATGGTTAATGGTACATAATTCATGACCAGTTCGCTGGACTCTTCACTGCTCCACGAGACAATGCCATGTGCGCGGCTACCCTGTATTTGGGCACTGGCGCGGAACAAGGCGTTATAAAAGGGCATTACCAAAGCGTGACCAGGGGAGGTGATAATAACCTGGCCGATAAGCCCATCCGGACTGATCAGTGCCATTCCTGTTTCCACTCCATCCCGGCTGCCTTTGTTGACGGAAACCGAATTATTGATTCCTGACAGGTTTTTTGCAACAATCTTCGCGGGTAGCAGGTCATGTTCCAGTGTATCCCGGAGCCCGATCATGTCTCGAAGCACTTGATTCTCCTCTCTGACCGAGCGTAGGCGGCTGAGTTCATCCTGAAGCATGATGTTTTGCCGTCCAAGTTCTTCATTGGTTTGCAGAGCTGTTCGATAAACCCGGAACTGAGCCAGTGGTTGTTCGAGATAACTTATGGCAACGACGGATACTTTGCGGACCGATTGCAGCCCCCCATCATGGCGCAGAACCATAAAGACAAATGCCAGGAAAATAAAAACTACTGTAAGTATATGATCCTGAATATCTTCTGTCTGTCGAAGCGAAAATTGCATCCACGTGTCATGCTATCAAGTGAGAATGGCCTGGTAGTAATCCAGGTCTTCCAATATTTTTCCTGTCCCACGGACAACCGCCGTAAGGGGATCCTCGGCGATATGCACCGGCAGATCCGTTGTTTCCATAATCAGCTTGTCCAGGCTTTTTAACAGGGCACCACCCCCGGTGAGGAATATTCCCCGATCCAGGATATCGGCTGAAAGTTCAGGCGGTGTTTGTTCCAGTGATTTTGTAACCGATTCTATAATGGTATTAACGGATTCGGAAATGGCTTCGCGTATATCATTTGATGTTACCAGGCGTGTTCGTGGTACGCCATTGACAAGATCCCGTCCTTTGACTGTTAACTCCAGTTCTTCGTCGAGAGGCGTGGCCGATCCAATCTGACATTTTACCTGTTCAGCGGTTCGTTCACCAATCAGCAGGTTGTGATTGCGACGAAAATAGTTGATGATATCCTCATTCAACTCATCACCACCCAGTCGTACCGATTGGGAATAGACAATACCTGAAAGGGCAATTACGGCTATTTCCGTGGTACCGCCCCCGATATCCACGATCATGCTACCAACCGGTTCATGAACATCCAGCCCGATACCAATAGCCGCTGCCATCGGCTCATCCACAAGATGAACATCTTTGGCTCCGGCATGCTCCGCACTGTCACGGACAGCTCTTTTTTCTACTTCGGTGATCCCGCTGGGTACACAAACGACCATTTTGCGGGTAGATGAGTACCAGTTAACCTTGACTTTTTTGATCATTCCCCGAATCATATGTTCGGCCACTTCAAAATCGGCAATTACGCCATCACGCAAGGGGCGTACGGTCCTGATTTTTTTATGCGTTTTTTCGTGCATCAAACGGGCTTCATGCCCAATAGCAACAGCCTGTCCCTCCGGATTAAGAGCGACAATAGATGGTTCGTTAAGGACAATACCCTTGTTTCTGGAATGAATCAGGGTATTAGCGGTTCCAAGATCGATGGCAATGTCAGTATACAGCCAATCAAACAACCCTGCTTTGGTGTGGTTGTTGCGTGAAACCTGTTTTTTTTCAGTGGACTCGGACTGCGGCATAGGTGATGAAAATTATCAAGTGGAGATCATAAAAGTTAACAGACAAATTTACGATAATGAGACGCATTATGCGAATATCTTTATCTAAAAAAAGAAAAAAGAATTTTTCTCAGTGCCTGAAATGCCGGGTGCCGGTTAGTACCATAGACATACCGAGTTGATCAGCTTTTTCAATGACTTCGTTGTCACGGATGCTGCCTCCCGGCTGGATGATGGCCGAAGCCCCGGCCCGGCCCGCTTCGTCGATACCATCGGCAAACGGGAAGAAGGCGTCGGATGCTATGACAGAGCCGGCCAGCGAGTGTCCGAACTCTTTGGCTTTTTGTACCGCAAAGCGGGATGAGTCGACCCGATTAGGCTGACCTGTACCAATACCGATGGTTTGCCGGTCACTGGCGTATACGATCGCATTGGACTTCACATGCTTGGCTATCTTCCAGGCGAATTCCAGCGTTTCCCGCTCTTTTTCATCGGGATGCTTGGCCGTTACGATTTCACGTTTTTCGGACTCAAAACCGGTATCCGGAACCTGTTTCAGGAAGCCTCCGGATATCGACCGGATTACCGGTTGTTCTTGTCCGGGCCATTTTTTGATGCGTACCAGCCTCCGGTTGGATTTTTTCTGTAGCAGCTCAAGGGCTTCATCCTCAAAATCGGGTGCAAGAATGATTTCAGTAAAAATCGTATCGACCGCCTTTGCTGTTTGCAGGTCCAGTTTATGATTGAACAGAACGATACCGCCGAAGGGTGATACCGTGTCGGTGGAAAAAGCTTTTTCCCAGGCCTCCCGGGATTCTTTTGCCAGGGCTACTCCGCAAGGCAAAGTATGCTTGAATATTGCACAAAGCGCGTCATTGGTATCTTGAAAATCTGCTCCCAACTGCAGGGAAGCATCAATGTCCAGATAGTTGTTGTAACTGAGTTCTTTGCCATGGAAACAGGTTATGTACTGTTCGGGGTTACCGTACACTCCGGCTGGTTGATGCGGGTTTTCCCCGTAGCGAAGGGGTTGGTGCATGGGTTCCTGTATCGAAAGAGCGTGTGTGTCGCCCGCGTTATGTGACAGCTTTTTGAAGATGGAAGCGTCATAATCAGCTGTCAGACGAAAGGCTTCAGCCGCCAGTGAGGCACGGAAAGAGCCACTTGTTTTTCCGGATGTTTGTTCCAGTTGCGCGATGAACGGCTCGTATTGCCCGGGATTTGTCAAGATGCAGACATTTTCGAAATTCTTAGCCGCGGCACGAACCATTGCTGGTCCACCGATATCGATATTTTCCACAGCATGCTCAAGATCATCGGGTTTATCTTCAACAGCTCGCTGAAAAGGATAGAGGTTTACAACAACCAGTTGAATTGGACGGATATTGAGTTCGGTCAGGGCAGCGGCATGTTCTTTGATGCCGGGCCGTGCCAAAATGCCCCCGTGAATCATGGGGTGCAAAGTTTTTACCCGTCCATCAAGGCACTCAGGAAATTTGGTAATCTCAGATACGTCTGTTACCGGAATGCCGGCATCTCTGAGTTTTGCGGCAGTGCCGCCGGTCGACAGTATCTCGATATCTGAGGCTTGTAACTTTTGGGCTAGTTCTACAATTCCGGTTTTGTCGGAGACGGAAAGCAGGGCTCTTTTCACCGGGATATCGGGAAGTTGATCAATGGCGTCGTTCATTGGTTGAAATGGCTTGTTTTATAATTGTGATGAGAATGATGGTCCCGTTGACGGGGAATACACAAAAAAAACGAATGGTTTGTAAAATTTGTGACACCTCAATCTTTAATTAAGTCCCGGACGGTTTCGGGGTAAAGTTCATGTTCTTTTTGCTGAACTTTTTTTGCCAATGATTCGGGCGTGTCGCTTTTGTCGACCATAACTTTTTTTTGTGCTATGATGGGTCCGTCATCGTAGATGCTGTTGATGTAGTGCACCGTACAACCGGATTCGCTTTCTCCGGTTTCGGTGACGGCATGGTGTACTCGCATTCCATACCACCCCTCACCACCGAATTTTGGCAGCAAGGAAGGATGGATGTTGATGATCTTGCGGGGATACCGGTCGATAACTTCATCCGGTATCTTTTTCAGATATCCTGCCAGCACAATAAGATCGGGTGATTCATCCTCCAGAACGTTTAGCAGATCCTGAACATATTCGGACGTTTGGCGGTATTCGTCAGGTGAAAGCAAATATGTACGGATTCCCTGTGCTTGTGCATATGTTACCGCTCCGCATTGGGGTTTGTTGGATACCAGCGCAGTGATGGAGGCAGGTATCTCATTATTCAAAACGGATTTGTGAATCGCTTTGAAATTCGAGCCGGAACCGGATGCAAAAACGGTGATACGTTTTTTTGTACTCAAAAATCGAAAAGACTATCGGTGCTGGTGATTGTAATAGATTGTCCCAAAGATAGTGATATTTCCTGACCAACGGGAAAAGGAATTTTGGCATCGATATGACCGTAGGGTAGTCCTGCGAGTACAGGCAGGCTGATTTGTCCGAAAACGCGGGACACTAACTGCTCGAGGGAAGGATTCTCCGGAAAAGTCTCTTTTTCAGGCCGGGCAAAGTCGCCAAGCAACAAAGCAGTGGCCTGGTCAAACCAGCCTGCCATTCTGGCCTGCAGGAAATAGCCTTCAATTTTGTGCCTTGACTCGGCGACGTCTTCCAGTATGGGGATGACGCGATTGAAGGAGGGTTCATAAGGTGTGCCGGCCAGCTTTGTGGCTACCGAAAGGGTGCCGGGAAGTGCAACTCCGGTGATGTCCTGATTCCATGTTTTCCGGTTGTCCTGCTTGCCGGATGGATGAAGGGGGTGCAACTGAAATGGGAAAAAGTTTTTTTCGAAATCGTGTTTTTCGGGTTTCTCTGGTTGGTTTACTGCAGCTATCTGTTGTTGCAGGCCGTGTGAAGATGATTCCGGAACCCATTCGAAGTTGTAGTTGATTCGTCCTGTTTCGATAAAATCCCAAAAACTTTTCTCAAATGCCGGATTCACGGGTATCCGGCAGAAGTCCGTTGCAGGCATACCCGCCGACAGCGCCGGTAAACCACATTGGGCGTATATGCCCCATTGTAATGCTGTTATATCACTGAAACCCACCATCAGTTTACGGGATGATTTGATGGCCGGAAAATCAAGCAGGGGAAGCATGGCGGCACTTCCGAATCCGCCGCGGGCAAAAAAGATAGCATCAACAGTTGTTGAGTGAACAAGATCCATCAGGTCGGCCGCTCGTGACTGGGGGCTCCCGGCAAGGTAGTGCTGCTGTTTGTAACAGCCGGGGCTCACGGTGACGCGATATCCGAGTTTCTCAAGATAACGGACACCCTGTTCCAGCTTGTTTTCATTAATCGGTGAGGAGGGTGCCATGATCCCGATTGTTCCCTTGTCTGGCAGAGGTCGAAGACATTTACTCATGGCGGCAGTGCTGACTAACGTTCATTAATGAGACGGAAAACGTGGTAGTTTTCCAGGCTCCAGCGTATCTGTTGGATGGTAATGACAACGATTGCGGTCAGCGGGACAGCAATCAGCATTCCAAATATGCCGGCCAGCTCAGCTCCAATCATGATCACAAACAAAACCACGAGGGGATGAAGGTTGGCGGATCTGGAGAAAATCACAGGCTGTACCAGGATGTTATCAATGATCTGGGTGATCAGAATGGCAGCGACTACAAAAATAACCAGTGAAAAATCACCTGTTTCAAGTATGGAAACAATAATAGAAAGGATATAGCCGATGATCGGTCCGAAATAGGGAATGATGTTGGATACACCTGTCGCAATACCGACGGGAAGGGCATTGTTCAATCCGGCAAAATTAAGGGTGATTGTAGCGGTGGTTGCAATAATAAGGCATTGCAGTCCTACGCTTTTGAAATAGGTGACCAACCGTTTTTCTATTTTTTCAATACCGGTGAGTGTTGTTTCGAAGTATTTGTTCGGTACGAGCTGCAGGATATTGCGGCGCAATGAGGTGCCGTCTTTAAGAATGAAAAATGTGGCAAAAGGTATAACCAGAAAGGCCCAGAAAATATTGGCAAATATGCCAAGAATATTGTTAACGGTTCTGGAAATATCATCGGTCTGGAAAAGTGCTTCCGTAACATAGGGGACATTTTCCCGGAGGAAACCTTCCGGGAGGAATGGTGCCCGTTCCAGGATTTGATCTTCAATTTGTGCGGAGACGGCAAGAATCGCGTCAAAATTCAGTTGTTGTCCGAGAATGACGATCTGGTTGATGATAGCAGGCAGCACGGTACTGGAGAGCCATATCAGCACTAACAGCAAAGTTGCAACAACCAGGCTGATGGCCAGTGTGCGGTTCATTCCCACGGACTGCATCCGATTTACAAACGGATCCAACATGTAGGAGATCACCAGCGCGATCAGGGCATACAAGACCAGAGTGAAAAAATGATACAGAAGGAGCACGGCAAACAGGACAAAAGCTGCTCCAATAATAAAACGAATAACTGTTTCGGTGTTAAGTTTTTTCATGCTCCAGTCGTTTCAGGAGGTCGTCCGCTTTATTCAATACCTGATGAGGCGGAAAACCTCGCCGAATCAGGTGGTCTACAAGTTTCTTTTTTTGTTTGATCCCGTCTTCGGTTTTCATGAGCCTGTTTTTCATACTACGGCTTGCGGCCCAGATACCATCCCAGAGACGGTCTTCATCAAACTCTTTGTCCAGAACTGCCTCAATATAATGTTTTTTTATTCCTTTGTCGGCTAAAGCCGCATGGATTTTTACCGGGCCCCAATTTCGTTTATCTCTCTTTTCCACCGTAAATTGCCGGGCAAAAGAGATATCGTCGATGTACCCTTTCAGCTCGGCTGTTTCGATGGCAGGAATAATCTCCTCCTCACTATAGCCCTTGGCCAGCGCTTTTCGCCGTAATTCTCCGGCACTGTGGTTTCGCATTCCAAGCCAACGGTAGATTTGATCGCGCAGTTGAAATTTACGGTCACCGCTAACCAGTTTATCATAACACTCAGGTGTTATCACACTTCCTTTCTGTATGCCGGCTTCTTCTACGGCACCATAGTGAAAACCGCCGACAAAACTGTCTTCTACAAAGATCGAAACCCGGTCACGATTCTTTTTTTGTACCGATATTTCCGAACAACGCCCGGGCAGGACGTTCGGAGTGTTGTCCATAGCATGAAATTGTTGCAAAACTCAGAGGCTATCCAACCTCTGGTTATGCGATTAATGAACCTTTCCTGTTCTTTGTCTTCAGGATCCTTTTGCTTTTTTATTGCTTTCAGCGGTTGCTTTGGCGTCACTGGAGTCCGTTGATTTACCAGCCGCAGCCTCCTGGCCGTTATCGGGATAGTGATCCGGCATCAGCTTGTTACGAACGATATCTTCGATTTTTTTGGTCAAATCCGGATCTTCCTGGAGAAATTGAATGGCTGAATCGGTTCCCTGGCCGATAGGTTCACCATCGTACCGGTACCAGCTTCCCCGTTTTTGAACAATATCATATTGCACCGCAAGGTCGAGCAGTTCGGATATCCGGGAAATCCCCAGGCCGTACATGATATTGAATTCACATGTTTTGAAAGGAGGAGCGACTTTGTTTTTGGCTATCTTGACCTTGGTTCGGTTTCCGGTGACTTCTTCGCCTCGCTTGATCGCTCCAATTCGACGGATATCAATGCGAACGGATGAGTAGAACTTCAGGGCTTTTCCACCGGTGGTGGTTTCCGGATTTCCAAACATGACCCCGATTTTTTCACGCAGCTGATTGATGAATATGACCGAGGTATGTGTTCTGTTGACAATACCGGTCAGTTTACGCAGTGCCTGGGACATCAAACGAGCTTGAAGACCGACCTGAGAATCTCCCATTTCGCCATCCAGTTCGGCACGTGGAACCAACGCGGCGACCGAGTCAATCACGACGACATCCAGGGCCGCCGATCGAATTAATGTCTCGGCGATCTCCAGGGCCTGTTCCCCGTTATCCGGCTGTGAAATAAGCAGCTCGTCAATTTTTATGCCCAGTGCCTTGCCATATTTCGGGTCAAAAGCATGTTCGGCATCAATAATGGCGGCATGTCCGCCGGCCCGTTGTGCTTCTGCAATTACATGAAGGGCAAGCGTGGTTTTACCACTGGATTCCGGCCCGTATATTTCCGTAATGCGCCCACGGGGCACACCGCCAATGCCCAAAGCGTGATCTACCACCAGAGAACCGGTCGAGATACAGGGCATCCGGGCTATCGGCTGGTCACCCAATCGCATGATAGTCCCTTTTCCGTGCTGTTTTTCAATCTGCCCAACCGCCAGATCAATCGCTTTCTGTCTATCGTTATCAGCCATTTTATTTTGTTTTATAAGATATGTAAGAAATATGTTCAAATATATATCCTTTTATCGGAAATACCAAATATCCGATATCGGCTCGCATATATTTCATAGACCATTCAACTTCTTAGAACTTACAATCCATTTTGTGCCAAATCCACCCGAATCATCTTATTTTGGGGAACATTGGAGCTTTTTGAAGGAAAACGAAGGTTCGATATAGGTTGAAATCTTCCCTATATTTGCACGGTCATTGAAATGTAATTACCTATTAATCATGATAGATACCCATTCTCATATATATTTACCTCGTTTTCGGGAGGATCTGCAAGAGGTTCTTCAACGCGCCGTCGATGCCGGAATCACAGACATATGTATGCCCGCTATCGACTTCGATTCTCTTTCCGAGATGGACCGGCTTGATCATCCTGAAATACGGTTCCACAAGATGGCTGGAATCCATCCATGTGATGTGCCTGCCAGTCTCCGGGATCCGCATGACAGGTTGGCTGAGATAGCCGGGGCCGATGATATTGTTGCGATCGGTGAAACCGGTCTGGACTATTACTGGTCAAAGGATCATAAGGAAGTACAACAATTGAGTTTACACAGCCACTGCAGGGTGGCCAAGGCCTTAAAAAAACCGATAGTCCTCCATAACCGTGACAGTACTGCGGATTTACTGGATATCGTTGAGCAACAACAGGATGGCACTTTGACGGGAGTATGGCACTGTTTTAATGGTACGGAGAGTGAGGCCCGCCGGGCTCTGGATTTGAATTTCTATCTGGGCGTGGGTGGAGTGGTGACATTCAAAAATGCCGGTGTGGATCAGGTTGTGGCCGGCCTGCCGTCGGATCGGCTGTTACTGGAGACCGATGCACCTTATCTGGCACCGACTCCCCGGCGGGGTAAAAGAAATGAACCTTCGTATATGAAGTTTACAGCTGAAAAACTTGCAGAGCTGTTGGATCTGACGCTGGAGGAGGTGGATCGCATCACTACGGAAAATGCCCGTCGTCTATTCGAGCTGAGTCAGGGTACATCCGCCAATGGATAGGCCTGCAAAACCATGCGTGCTGCTACGCCGGAAAGGAGATGTACGCATCGCACAACCGGTCCAGGCTCTCCTGCAGGTGGCTGGACACGAGTATGGTTCCACCCTTGTCTTTGAATTCGTTCAATAATGCCAGGGCCGCCGTTTTACTCTCCTCATCCAGCGCACGAAAGGGTTCGTCAAGCAATATGATTTCGGGGTGGCTGACAAGGCTGCTTGCCAGCATGGTTTTTTGCAGCATCCCACTGGAGTAGGTGCCGATCAGGTTTTCCCGTCGTTGATCAAATTGAAGTCGTTCGAACATCTGATCCATTCGGTGTGGCGATTCCTCATCGTCCCACTTATTGCGAGCGCGAAGGATCCACTCCAGCAACTCATTGGCGCTTAGATAATAGGGGAGGTCGGTCGCGTCGCTTACAATTCCGATGTGTTTGAGGAAATGGTGCGGTGACTCATAGATGGATCTGCCTTGAAAGGTAATTTCGCCTTCTGTGGGAAAAGCGGTGACGGATATAAGTCGCAAAAAGGTTGTTTTACCGGAGCCATTCGCTCCCACCAGGCCGGTGGCCGTACCTTTGCGAAAGTGGTGATTCAGCGTGTTGATCACCATGGGTCCGGTTCCATACCGTTTGGAGATGTTTTTTACTAAAAGGAAATCACTCATAGGTATCTGTTTTTGAAAGCGAGTTCGTTACTGCGGGTGATCAACCATGCCGAGCCGGCACAGATAACCAGGTCAAACAAAGTCCAGAACCAGACCTCATTCCATCCCACCGCGCCGGACATCACGGCAGCGGCGGCAACTGTTAAAAACAGTGACAGGGTCCAGCGGAGTTGGATAAAGAAACGTGCGATTGTCCAGTCCCGGGGTGGCATCATCCACCAATGAAACATGGGGGGTGAAAGGCGCTTGTCGGCTGCGGGCCAGGCAAGCAGATTTTTGGCCATTACCCAAAATACCAGCCAGCCGGCGTGCCAGCTCTCCGGTACGCCCAGCCAGATCAGCAGCCAGTAGGTCAAAGTGAGTAAAGCGATAATGCGGCCCATGGGTCGTTTGCGGTCCAGCTGGATAATTTGACTCCAGACGGCCGGTCGCCAGCGGCCCGGGACCCAGTAGATGGCGTTGTATCCTGCGGGTTCGCGGGATTCGCGCAGTCCGGTTGAAGGATTGGTGAACAGCTCATCATAAAAAGCATCGCTTTGATAGTAGAGGGTGTCATACTGTCTGCCGCTTCTGTAGAGTTGAAACCCGGAATAAGCGGCAAAAAGGGCAAACGGGAGGATGGCCAGAAGGGGATGCGGAAGGGCGGATGAGATGACCACACTCATCATGCCGGCGAAAGTAACCAGGATGGTGCTGATGAAGGTAGGATACATACCGGCACCTACCGGGGAGCTTTTTCCGATTTTTTCCAGGGAATCAAAAGCTTGGCGACCGATTTTCCCTTCATTCCAACGCTGTGAGAGTCCGCCGATGGTCGCAAAACGGTATAATGCGTAGATCATCATGGCACTAAGTGCAATGGTCCCCGTGATTACGAGCAGGCCTTTCTGCCGGAGTCCGGCGGTCGGTTCGGCAAGATCGACAAAGGTGACGATGAGCAATGCGCCAATGGCAAACAGCCAAAGCGGCCTTAGTTTGATCAAATGATGCAAAAACAGCTCGCGCGGAGAGAGGTTGAGCTGCAGGATCAGGGTTTTATCGGAATCCGGGAAAAGCAGGTGCGGGGTGATAAAAGCCATCACGCCGGCAAATGCCATGGCCATATAGCGGAAGAGTACCACACGGTCGTGTGTTGCCAGATCATGACTTAACCAGGCCAAAGCAAGCAGCAACATCATACCGGGCATAATCGATGTAATTCGCCGTGCCGCGGAGATGTTTTTCCGGGGTATTTTGCCGGTCAGTGTTTTCTTTTTCCGCTTGCTGCGCTGGCTCTTGCTGTTTATGGGGCTTTCGTCCGGATGGGGAGTCACAATATGGGAATCTGAATCAATGGTAGGTTCCGCGCTGTGATTTTGGCGGATCCAGTATCACCTTCAATATGATACCGTCCCGGACTCTTTCCGGATCACCAAGAATACGTCTGACATTCAATCTCCGGCTCTGCTTTGAATCGGTTACCATCGGTGGGGTGTCCAGGTCGGCAAAAATGGGGTTGTTCATATCCATCATCTCCTCTTTCGTCGCGTCATCTGTGTCAGCTCCGCTGTATCCGCCGTGGGTGTAGGGATTCTCCGGCTGTTTTTCAACGCGGGCATCTCTTCCACTCCTTGCAGAACGGCGTTTTTGTGAACCCGATCCGGCAGCGGAGGATGCCGTTGAGTACGTTTTGGAACCTGGTGATTCCTGCGGAGAATAAACGGGTCCGTGCGAAGGGTGGCGGTATGCTTCATCCGGGGATGAGCCGAATGCTTCGTAGGGCTGCTGTTGCCGGCTATGTGAAGTTGTGGGACCCGCAGCGTCTTTGCTGCCGCGTCCGGCACTTTCGGAATCGGCTTCTTCTCCCGATATTACTTTTTCGAGCCCCTCAAAAAAATCTTCCCAGGTCTGCTGACCACGGGGGCTTTCAGCATCTGAAGAGCCTTGATGTGATGGTGTACCGGGTGTCGTGCTGCTTTCGGAATAACGATCCCGGCCGGTGCGGTCTGGCGAATCATACTCCGGTGGAGAAGGCATTTCAGGATGCCGGTCTTGGGTATCCGCGGTAGGATCGTGCTCATCTTCAGCTTCCTGTTGCTGGCCGGAACCTCCCAACAACCGCCTTATGAGGGGATACAGCAAAAAAAGCAGAATGAGTATTTGAAGAGGCGAGATTTCCATGCAGTAGTTGCCATTGTTGTGATTCTGTCCGATTATATCGCAACGGCTGAACGAAGTTGCAACAAACGGAGAATCAGTGTCCATTCGGCGTAATACACGACTTTGGCCGGGATGGTTTTTATCCAATCAGCCTGTAAGATATCAATTTTTTGGCGACTCTTAAACTTTGAAGTCCGGAAATTACATAAAAAAGCATACATGAACTCTTATAATATTGTCTCCCTAATTCGTAAAAAGCGTGACAAAGAGACGCTTTCATCCGATGAAATCCGTTTTCTGGTTCAACAATACAGTAAAGACGCCATGCCTGATTATCAAATGAGCGCTTTTCTGATGGCGGCATTCCTGAATGGCATGGATGATGGAGAGGCCGCGGCTCTGGCCCGCGAGATGCTTCATTCAGGCACGGTGATGGATCTTTCTGATGTTCCGGGCATCAAAGTTGATAAGCACTCCACCGGGGGTGTCGGGGATAAAACCTCTTTGATTCTTGCCCCGGTCGTGGCTGCCTGCGGTGTGCCGGTCCCGATGATATCCGGACGTGGCCTGGGGCATTCCGGCGGAACCCTCGACAAGCTGGAGTCTATTCCGGGGTTTAATGTCAATCTCAATCTCAAGCGCTATGTTGAGGTGTTGAAAAGGCACAAAATGGTATTAATTGGTCAAACCGAGGAGATTGCTCCGGCCGACAAGCGGATGTATGCGCTCCGGGATGTGACCGCCACGGTCGAATCTATCCCGCTTATTGCCGGCAGTATCATGAGCAAAAAGCTGGCCGAGGGGATCGACGCGTTGGTGCTGGATGTGAAATTTGGATCCGGAGCGTTCATGAAGACTCGGGAAGAGGCGTTGCAGCTGGCTGAACGGCTGGTAGCGATCGGTGAGGAGTTCGGCAAACGGACCATCGCTTATCTGACAGGCATGGAGCAGCCGCTGGGACACAAAATAGGTAACTGGCTGGAGGTAGAAGAGAGTGTGGAGTGTTTGAAAGGTGGCGGACCGGAGGATTTGCTTGAGGTGACCCATCAACTGGCCGGGACCATGATATACCTGGGGGGCGGGGCCGGTTCCATCGAGGAAGGAGTTGAGCGAAGCAAGTCCTCGGTAAAGGACGGTTCGGCTATGCAGAAATTCCGGGATATTGTGCAGGAGCAGGATGGGTCCATCGACTATCTGGACCGTCCCGGAGATTATCCACCCGCTTCCCACTCCTTTGACCTGAAGGCGGAGAGTGACGGATATGTGGAATCAATGGATGCGTTTGCAATCGGTATGGCCGGCGTGGAACTGGGAGCCGGGCGCATGTCCAAGGAAGACGATATCGATCCGGCCGCCGGAATCATACTGAAAAAAAAGATAGGCAACCATGTCCATAACGGTGAAACAATTGCACGCTGCTACACGAATAAAGAAGAAACAGCGGACAGGGTCCGGCAGATGCTCAAGGATGCTGTTACCGTTGGTTCGACCCGGCCGGAAACTCCTGCCTTGATCACCGACATGGTAACACGAGATGGTGTAACACCCTGGAGCTCAAGCTGACCCGGTCCGGTTCTTTTTGAACCTAAAACCGGAGTAGTTATGTGGAGTAGATTTGTAAGAGCCATCAGGTCGTTGTTTGGCGGCGCTGTAAGTGCGATGGAGGATCCGAAGCGGATTCTGGAGTTGAATATTCGCGAATTAAACGACCAGGTTCCGCGGATGAATGAGAATATCGCTACGGTGAAAGCCAATGTGATGTTGCTGCAAAAGGAGGTGAACCGCTATGAGGATCAAGTAAATGAGCTTTCCATGCGTATTAAATCGGCAATCGAGGCAGGCCGTGATGATATCGCTGAAAACTACGCCTTGCAGCTTCAGCGAGGCCGGGAGGCGCTGACCTCTTCCCGGGATCAGCTTCAAAACGCCCGAAAAGCCTATGACAAGGCGTTGCAGGTTAAAAAGACGTTTATGCGTGAGAAAGACCGCAAGATTCGGGAAGCACGGGACGCGATGCGGGAAAGTGAGCGTTCGGCATGGCAGGCCCGTGTGGCGGATACCCTTGAGCAGTTCGAAGTCAACGGCGTGGATGCTACGCATGACGAGATGATTTCACGTGTACGGGAGGAGACTGCCAAAAATGAGGCTCGTATGGAGATGGCACTTGACAGTGTGGACAGCGAATCCATTCAAATGGAATACGATGCCGAAAAGATGAAAGCCGGTGAAATTGTAAAACAGTTTAAAAAGCAGATGTCGGGGAAAACGCGATCAATCGCATCTGCCAGGGATACGTCAGGGGTCGTGGTGAACAACCATGAACCAGGTATCCGATCTCATACCAAAGTTCATGTGAACCATAACGATCATGCATGATAACCGCATCGAATATCAAGCTGAGAACCCTGTCAGGGAAGCTTTCCTGCACCCGGTGAATATCGGTTATCTGCTGACGGTCAGCGTGCTGGCACTGATGTTTTCAGGTACACCCTGGATGCCGTCTCTGATTATTACGATCGGTATTGGAGCAGAGCTTCTCTATTTGGGCACGGTGCCCCATCAGCCATGGTTTCACAAGCATGTAACGCTCCGGCGCGAGGCGCGTCAACGTGCAATGGTGGATGATGAGAAGCAGCAGTTTGAGGGAATGGAGGTCAGGCACCAGAAAAAGTTTTTGGCGCTGAAGCGGACCTGTGACAGGATTGAGGATAATTTCAAAGCGTTGCCGCCCTCATTCCGGATTCTTACACAGCAATTGGTTGCCAGGATCGCATCGCTGAAATCCGAGTATTTGCGTCAGCTGGTGTTTCAGGAGCGCTACCGGCAGTTGCTGCAGGATACATCCACCGGGGCTTTGACCCTTGAGATCCGTTCCCTTGAGGTGTTGCTGGCTGCCAATCACACCGAGCAGCTTCGGGCAGTCAGAAACCGTCGCCTTGAAATATTAAAAAAGCGGCTCGAGAAAATTAAATCCGCAGAGGAGAAGGCGGATATCTGTGCTTCCCGGTGTGATACCGTCGAAGATGCGGTTCGCTATGTCTATGAAAAGACGTTGACGATGTATCATCCGGATGACTTTGGCGATCAGATGGATGAGATGATGAGCGAACTGGAGGATACATCCGCTTATATCCGGCAGATGGAAGACGATGCAGCATTACAGGCCCGGTACGACCGTTATATGCACGGATAGGTGATGTTGGGAATCCGTGATGGTCACCCGGACCCGGAATGCTTGTAATTATTTGTCAGGCGTTATCATTATCAAGCCTGAAGCTGATCGGTATGGCGTATTCGACTTTGACAGGGATGCCGTTTTGCATACCTGGTTCGAATTGTGCGTCTTTGATTGCTTGTAGTGCGGCCTCGTCACAACCCCCGCCGATACCGTGTACCACTTGCGGGTTTTCAACCTGGCCTTGCTCATTTATGATGAACTGAATCACAACCCGGCCTTCAATTCCAGCCTCCCGCGCTTCCTCGGGGTAGGTCAGGTTTTCAAACAACGATTCGAAGCCGCCTATCAATTCGGGCATTTCATCCACTTCGGTAAAAACCTGATCCGGTGTGGCGTCGGACTCAGATGCCGGGGAGGATGATTCTTCGGATGCTGTCGGGACGGCCGGTGAGTCAGGGTCGTCTTTGCTGCTCTGGATATCCGAGCATGACATGGCTACCGTAATGCCCAAAATGGTGACAAGTAGAAAGCCGAAGCTTTTTTTGAATGATCGATGCTGATTTTCTTTTTTGTTCATGACTTGGATCCTTTTTTTTAGGATGGAGGGTTCAATGGACATACCGAGAAGTGAGTTTTGGTTTCGGTTGGTGTATTGTGCCAGTTCAAATAACAGCTCCGCATATGCTTTTCTGGAAAAATCACTTTCGTTCAGCACCTCCTGGTCACATGACAGTTCCCGATACATTTTGAGTTGAACGAATAACAAATGCAGGACCGGGATGAACCAGAAAACCGTAATGGTGAGCATGAGCAGGGTGTTAAGCAGGGAGTCTCCTCGTTTAATATGTATCAATTCGTGGCGGACGGCCATATTCATCTTTTGCGGGGAGTGGATTAATGACTCCGGCAAACAGATATGGGGCCGGATACTGCCAAACGTATAAGGAATGCTTGTACGGTCGGAAATGACCAGGCGTGGATGGAATCGCGTCGATTTCAGTAGCCGGAGGTTGGATTCACTCAATTGTGCCCATACGGCATCGGCGGTTTTGCCGTATTTATTCCGAAGTTTTGATAAGTCGTGGAGATGCCTGGCAAGACCGAGTAATTTGATGCCGGCTACAACGGCTAACAGGAAGAGCAGGATTCCTGCCAGGAAAGGGAACCAGTCAATGACACTATGTGATGCGGCGGATGCAGGTGTGACGGCAAACGGGTTTTCAATAACCCAAACTGTTGGTGAAACTGCTATTGTGTCGACGAACAGGCTTTCCATCCGTTTCAAAAACGGTACAGCCGCAATACCCGCTGGCAGACTGAGTACTAAAGCCGCGCGAAGGTGGTAATGA
>CAYMBG010000027.1:18993-25854 GCA_964388615.1 uncultured Chitinophagales bacterium
TGGTAATGAACATTCCATAAAAAGGTGTTGTAAGTCCGGTTGTTTTGCATGAAATGGCGAAACGTATTGACGAATTGCGAAGTCTGACGTATAATGTAAGTTTATGGGTACTTTGTTAGCTGAATGCGATGGTGAATGGCGCATACGATGCCGGAAAATGTTTTTTTTGAGTCCGGTGGTTTGGCAGGCGGCATGGATCAACTATATAACCGGTAATTAATTGGGTGCGATGAAATATCAACCGGATACCTTGAAAGTGGAACTGGACGAGCGAATTGCGACGGTGACAATCAACCGTCCTGAGAAGCTCAATGTATTGAACAGCCAGGTTCTGGATGAACTGCGTACCCTTTTCGGGTTTTTACAAGAAGACGAAGAGGTGGATGGAATTGTCATAACCGGTCAGGGTGACAAAGCTTTTGCCGGCGGGGCCGATATCGCTGAGCTTCATAAGTTGAAGGGCAAAAGTGGTGAACGTGCCTCACGCAAGGGGCAGATTGTTTTTTCGGTAATTGAATCTACTGGTAAACCGGTAATTGCCGCGGTGGAGGGTTATGCGCTGGGGGGCGGCTGTGAACTGGCGCTTGCCTGTCATCTTCGGATTGCGTCGCAAAAGGCGCAATTCGGGTTACCGGAGTTGGGCCTGGGCCTGATGCCCGGTTATGGCGGCACTCAACGGCTCCCGCGACTGATAGGCAAGGGGCGGGCACTGGAAATGATACTGGACGGGAAACCCATTGACGTCCAAACCGCATACCGCTACGGTATTGTCAACCGGATTGTGGCAGATGGCCAGACGGTAGAGGAATCAAAAAAATGGCTTAAAGAGATACTTAAAAATGCACCGGTGGCGATTCGAAAGGTCATCGAGTCGGTCCATGCAGCCTATCCCAATAGAGCCCAGGGATTCCACGATGAATCCCGGTTGTTTGGAGCTCTGTGTGGAACCGAAGATTTTAAGGAGGGAACTTCGGCCTTTCTGGAAAAACGAAAACCCGAGTTTAATAGGAAATAAAGTTGTATCTTTGGCTGTCGTTTCATTTCAAATTCTAAATGGGATTGCATACCACTTCTTATTTTCAGCAAACGGAACCACCGCCTGAGGGGGGAGCTACTTTATGAATGAGTGGCTTCTGATAGCTATAACGATACTGCTGAGTGGCTTCTTCGCAGGATCCGAGATCGGATATGTGTCTGCCAACCGTCTCAAACTTGAGATCAGGGCACGCAAGAACACTTTACGCTCGAGAGTGATGTCATTTTTCCTCAAGGAAAAAGAGGCCTTTCTTTCTACAACCCTTATCGGTAATAATGTTGTGAATGTGGCATATGCCACCATGATGGCGCTGTATCTGGTTCAGCCTGTAAACACGATCTACTTCGATTTTTTTGAAAGCTATCCATCGGACTTTACGGTTCTGCTCATTCAGACAGTTATTGCGTCAATACTGATTATGGCAGTCGGCGAAATCATCCCGAAAGTGATTTTCAGGATCAACTCCGAAGGACTTATATTCAACCTGGCGATTATCCACCGGGTATTGCATGCCATTTTTCTCCCTTTTATATATATAGCCAATGGTGTGGCCCGCAAGCTGATAAGCATGATCATACCACAATCCGAAGTTACCGAGCAAGTCTACCGTCGTCAGGATATTGAAATGCTGCTCAGTGAGATCGGCGAGAGTGAGGAGTCGGATATCGACCGGGAGGATTCCGAAATACTGACCAATGTGCTGCAGCTTCCCAACAAGCGGGTCAGGGAGTCCATGATTCCCAGAACCGATATTGTAGCCGTCGAAAAGAACGCGGAGCTGCAGGATGTCATGCAGAGTTTTGTTTCATCGGGTTTCTCAAAACTGCCGGTATATGAGTACAGTATTGACAATGTAATCGGAGTGGTGTTTGCTTACGATCTCTTTAAAAATCCTGGTAAATTGAATGAGATCATCCGGCCGGTCAAGCATATCCCGTCCAGCCAGAAATCCAAAGACCTGCTCTCGGAGTTTCAACGACTGAACATTTCACTGGCTATTGTGATTGATGAGTATGGCGGTACCGCCGGACTTGTCACTATCGAGGATCTGTTGGAAGAAGTGGTTGGAGATATTCAGGATGAGTATGACATGGAGGATACGCTGATCAAGCGGGTTTCTCCGGATACGTTCGTGATGAGCGGTGATATCCCACTCCAGGATTTGGCGGAAAAATACCCCTCTTTTTCATGGCCGCAACGCAGTCAGTATTACGAAACTATTGCCGGTTATATCATCAATGAAACCGGACGTATACCCAAAGTGAATGAGGAGATCGTGATTGGAGACTACAAGTTTATCATCAGCAAGGCGAGGCAGTCACGTATTGAAACCGTAAAAGTGACGCTGATTTAAGGATTTATCACTTCGTTTCGCTGTTCAGACACGGGTTTTCCGATCAGCCCATTCGATCTCGAAGGTTTCATCCGGCCGGAAATCATCGGCGCCGCGTATCCACTTGTCGTTTTGATGGATACGAGTGTACCCCTTTTTTAACGGAGCATTGGGGTCCCGTGCGATCAACTGATGATGACTTTCGCTCCAGTCCGATTTTTTTTGCAACAGGAGTTGCCGTACCGTACTGGAGAGCATCTCTCTCTTGCGGCGGATTTCTTCCCGATGCCGTTGCAAGCGGTTAACAAAATGGGTTCCAAGTTGTTCCCTGCGCCAGTGCAGGAGCTCCTGGTGACGCGCTATGCGTTGCTTTACACTGTGCAGGGCGTAGTTGTCCAGAAAGCGAGAGACCGTCTCTTTGTGCTTTTGCAACTGCTCGCGCATCCGGCGCTCCAGATGTGATTGCAACTCGTCGATTTTCATCTGCAGGTCATTGATATCCGGAACAGCCATAACAATGGCTTGTGTGGGGGTTGCCGCCCTGGCATCCGCCACAAAATCGGATATACTGAAATCAGTTTCGTGTCCTACGGCACTGATCACCGGAACCGGGCTTTCGGCGATGGCACGGGCGACGGATTCCTCGTTGAAGGCCCACAAATCTTCAAGCGATCCACCGCCCCGGCCGACAATCAACAGATCGATATTTTTTTGCTCCGAGAAATAATTGATTCCGGCGGTAATTTCCGGTGCTGCCTGTCGGCCCTGAACGGATGCGTGGTAAAGCTGTATCTCACAAAGCGGGTATCTGGATTGTAGTGTGTCGCGCATATCCTGAAAAGCCGCACTGTTGGCAGAAGTGATCAAGCCGATGGTTCGCGGAAAACGCGGGAGAGGCCGTTTGCGGGAAGCGTCAAAAAGACCTTCGGATTCGAGCTTTTTTTTGAGCTTTTCAAAGGCTTGTTGCAGCGCACCGACACCCGCCGGACGGATGGAGCGCGCGATCATCTGGTAGCGGCCATGCGGGGGATAGACCTGTAACGGGCCACTGACAATGACTTCATCCCCGTGTTTGGGGACTTCATCAAGCATCGCTTTCTGTGAGCGCCACATCACGCAGGACAGTTGTGCCTGCGCGTCCTTCAATGTGAAATAGAGATGGCCGTTGCGGCTGGTCTGTGGTTGGCTTACTTCACCACGAACTTCAAACCGGGGAAAATGCTCTTCAAGAAGATATTTAATCTCTTCAGTCAGACTGGTGACTGTAAACACCTGTTCAGATTCCGAATGTGGGATTGCCATGTCGCTGGAATTGTTAATCGCCGAATGTGTATTTTCTTTCTAATGGCTTATATTGAAGCACCGTAACACTAATAATAAACAGTTGGAATGAGCATTAAAAAAGATCTTCTTATAAAAAAGGTGTGTCCGGTCGATGATCGCAACGACGGGTCCGAGGCTATTGATATCCGTATCACGGATGGCCATATCGCTGAGATGGGAATGGAACTGGAAGTGAAACCGGAGGAGTATCTGTTTTCGGGAGAGGGTGCTTTTGTCTCACCAGGATGGATGGATATGCATGTGCATCTTCGCGAGCCGGGCTTTGAGCACAAGGAGACGGTTTCTTCGGGTTGCAAAGCGGCGGCCGCCGGTGGTTTTACAGCGGTTGCCTGCATGCCTAACACGAATCCTCCCATCCATACCGGGGATGTGGTGTCTTATGTCAAGAAGCAGGCGGCGGGCCTGGCTGTGGATGTCCATCCTGTCGGGACGGTATCCAAGGAGCGTGCCGGAAAGTCATTGGCTGAGATGGCGGATATGAAAAAGTCCGGAGCCGTTGCGTTTAGTGATGACGGAGACCCGGTTCAGGACAGCCGGTTGATGCGCACCGCATTAGAGTATGCTGCCATGCTGGAGATGCCGGTGATCAATCATGAGGAGGACCTGCCGTTGTCACGGCCCGGGCATATGCACGAGGGACGTGTGTCGACACGGCTTGGCCTGGCGGGGACGCCTTCCATAGCCGAGGAGATCATGATTGCGCGTGACCTGCTGCTGGCGGAGTTGACCGGCGGACATATTCATGTGGCTCATATCAGCACAAGAAAGGGTGTTGCTATGGTCAGACAGGCTAAAGAAAAAGGAATAAGGGTAACGACGGAGGTTTGCCCGCACCATTTTGACCTGACCGACGAGGAGATTGAGCGCCGTCATTTTGATACCAACTGGAAGATGCATCCGCCTTTGCGTACGGATGATGATGTACAGGCCATGATTGAGGGACTGGCTGACGGTACAATCGATGTTATTTGTACCGATCATGCGCCTCATTCTGTGGATGAGAAAGAGGTTGAGTTTATATATGCCCCTAACGGTATTATCGGACTTGAAACCGCATGGAGTGTGGTTTGCAAACGCTTGCTGCAATCCGGAAAACTTTCACTTCAGCAGGTTATTGATAAGCTGGCTGTGAATCCCAGAAAGGTACTGAACCTGCCGGTTCCCGAGCTTGTGACCGGTAGCCGGGCTGACCTTACGATATTTTCCAGTTCCCGGAAGTGGGTTTGCCGGAAAGAGGAGTTACATTCAAAATCGGTAAACACTCCCTACCTGAATGAGGAGATGACCGGATCTGCGCTGGCTATATACAACAACGGGCAGTTTGTGAAAACCACCCGTTGATCATTTCAGCGTTAATGAAGGTTGTTTGCATGAACACGGTTGCGATGCTCAGTTAACTTCCCTGAGTATCGATGAGAAATCCAGCTCTTGGGTACTGGTGTTGTTTATGTTGCTTTGATGGTTGGGTTCTTCTTCAAAAAAGAACCGTTCTTCACCGAAAGCAGGTTCCAGGTCATCCAGCCATACCGCGTTTTCGTTGAATTTGGCAAAGAAGGGGCGTCCGGTCCAGTTGGGGTTACGTCCCTGAAGGAACTGGAGGACAAAAACTTTCTCCCCTTTGACCTCGCTGACACCCAGCACATGAACTTTGCCGGGTCCGGCTGACATACTGGGTCCGCGGACGGTTCGCGCAATACCGCTGACCTGTTTGAAAGCGCCACGGAAGATTTTCCAGGCTTCCTCCAACGGGATATCGAAATGGTGCCTGGCTCCGGTGTCCCGCACTACAAACATGTAGTAGGGAATCATTCCCTGTTTTACCTGCTCACGCCACATTTTTGCCCAGCAGTCCGAATCATCATTGATATGGCGCAATAGGGGTGACTGAGTGCGTATCTGGGCACCGGTGGACAATATACGCCTGGTCGCTTCTTTGTTGATTTCGGTCTCCAGTTCAACCGGATGGGAGTAATGTCCCATTAGTGCCAGGTGAATACCGGCATCGGTGACTTTCTGGAAAAGGGCGAGCATGTTGTCGGCATCATTGTCGGTTACAAACTTGTAAGGCCAGTAAGCAAGTCCCTTGGTACCAATACGGATATTCCGCAGGTTCGGCAAATCTGCTTCCAGGAGAGGTTCGATATAGCTGGCAAGAGCCCCCGATTTCATAATCATCGGGTCACCTCCGGTGAACAGTACGTCGGTTACCTCAGGGTGCTCCTTGAGGTACTCCACAAGCAATTCCGACTCTTTCATTGCAAATTTCAGTTCATCGATACCCACAAATTGAGGCCATCGAAAGCAGAAAGTGCAATAAGCATGACAGGTTTGTCCCTGGCTGGGAAAAAACAATACCGTTTCCTGGTATTTGTGTTGCATTCCGCTAAGCGATTGGCAGTCCAGTTCCGGGGTGTTTTCATCCTGTTGTCCGGCAGGATGAGGGTTCAGGTCCATGCGGATTTCGTTGGCCGTACGCTCGATCTCATCTTTATCCGCGCCGTTTTTGAGCACATGAGCCATTTTGTCATAGTGATGCTGCTTGAGCATGGTCTTCTGGGGAAATGTCAACTGAAACATGGGATCTTCCGGAATATTGTCCCAGTTGATCAGCTCATCTATGACATAGTTATTCACTTTGAAAGGGAGAACATTCCCTACCACTTTGATATCAAAGCGCATCTCTTCCGGGAGATTTTGCACTTGTGGGATTTTTTCAAAATTTCTGAGATTGTAGGATTTGTACTTGGGAGCTTCCCCATTGATAAAAAAAGATTCCCTTGGTTTAAAATCGAAGTGTGACAATGCAGCCTCCTTTTTCAAAATTCGTAAGTAACCGGTTTTATCCCTGTCCTTATAACTCTTATTTGTTTTGAGCGTTTGTAGCTCATTGTTTATCCGGGTCTACAAGCCCGGATGCAGGGAAAAACACATATTCGGGTTTTGACTTTTATGAACCCGTTGGGTACTCATGATAACAGGCGATCAACGCCGGTCATACATGCAAGTCTTCATGAAATATGGTTGATTAATATACACAAAAGTTTGAAAATCCCAATCCGTTTGTAAAACGTTTAAGCAGGTAGCTGATAATATACAACTTATCAGCTACCATTCGAAACTACGAAATAGATTCTTCCAAGTTTTGGTA
>CAYMBG010000028.1:0-15262 GCA_964388615.1 uncultured Chitinophagales bacterium
CCGGTCCATATTAACCGTACACCGGTTTCGACTTTGTTCACATTCTGCCCGCCTTTTCCTCCGGCGTGAAACCGCTGCATTTCTATGTCATCCTGATTCAAATCTATCTGAATCTCGTTATCCACTACAGGTGTAACAAATACCGAGCAGAATGAGGTATGGCGTCGGGCATTACTGTCAAATGGGGAGATTCGAACAAGACGGTGAACCCCATTTTCGGCCTTCAGGTACCCATATGCAAAATCACCATTGATCTCAATAGTGGCACTTTTGATCCCTGCGACATCCCCATGCTGATACTCCAAAATCGTAGCTTCCATATTTTCACTCCGATCTATCCAGCGGATATACATCCTGTAGATCATTTCAGCCCAATCCTGACTCTCGGTTCCACCTGCACCAGGATTGATGGTCAACAAGGCATCCCGGCGATCGTCCGGCTGATTAAGCATATTTTTGAACTCAAGATCCTCGACCTCCTTCCGTAATGCTTCGACCTCCTTGTTCATTTCAACGGAGACATCGTCCCCTTCCTTGAGAATCTCCCTGAAAAGCAAAATGTTTTGACGACGCTCGTCAATGGTGTCCCATTGTTCCACCCAGGACTTTTCGTGATTGAGTTCCTTCATCAACACCTGCGCCTGGTCAGCATCATCCCAAAACCCGGGTTGTTGCGCCTGGAACTCCAGTTCTCCTACACGCTCTTTACATTTATCATAGTCAAAGATACCTCCTCAACGCATCCACGCGTTGTAAAAGCTGATCTACTTCCTCTGTGGTATAATGTAATTCACTCATGTCCATCTGAATTTTTTTAGGATAAAGGGTCATAAAAAACGGTTACCCCAGACAGAGTAACCGTATTTTGACTGTAAGATACATGGATTAAAACGTTATTGAAAGCTTTTCAGGGTGCAAACTTAACGTGAAAAAATTTTGGCAAGCAGCACACCGAATATCATACCCCCAACAAATGAATAGGCAAGTCCCTCTTCGGGATGGGAACGCACATATTTCCTGGCCGCCCGATACTCGTGCCTGAGTTCATTTTCAAGACGTTCTTTTTCTTGATTCAGCTTTTCAATGATATCCTGGCAGGAACGGTCCAGTATCTGGGTTTCTTCTTTTCGACTTTCCTGGTTTCCGGATTTTTTTTCTTCCATGAGACGATCTCCTCGTAATGTTATGGTTAGATTACATAAATATTGTACCTTACCAAGATATAAAAAAAATTTTCCCACAAAACATTCGTCCGGCATCAGAACATCAGCCCATGCACATGAATGAAAAGGAGTTTGATCAGCGATTTCAATGGTTGTATCCTCATCTGGAAGAAACCGGGAGGCAATTGCGAGTTCTTCATCGCAACCGTAATTTTAAAATCGGTATCAAGGATGACGGCACCAAAGTCACTGATGCTGACGAACGCTTAAATACGTTCTGGAAAAGCTTGATTCAGCAAAATTTTCCAGGAGAAACCATTGTCAGCGAAGAAGATCCCGACTCTCACCTGTATCGTGAGCAAACCGATCCGACCTGGTATGTGGACCCGATTGACGGTACCGGTAAATTCATTGACGGTTTGAAGAACTACTTTGTATTGATCAGCCTCTGTCAGGCCGGTAAAGCGGTTTTCGGCATATTGTATCAACCGGAGCGAAACATTGTACTTTATGGTAATAATCACATCAGAGCCCGGATTTACAGCAAGCCAGACGAGTACCGGGAGATCCATCGTCCCATGAGTTGGAGGCACCGCATGCCGCTTATAGTAAAGGGGGCGCCCCCTATACTGCGCAACGAATTGGAAAGTGTGACCCATTTGAATGTCAAACGCACTTCCAATGCTTCCCATAATATCATCAGCCCTCTCATATCTGATAATACCGGGTACATCAGCTTTCGCAAAACAGCCTACTGGGATATCAGCGCTCCAGCTGCCATTATGGAATCCGCCGGCTTCAAGACAGGTCAGTTTCGTTTCGGTGAACCGGCAGGTTTCAATGATGGCTATATCTACTGCGACCGGTTCTACGCTTTGCCTGCCGACACTCCGGAGAATGTAATCTCCTATATCAGCACCGTTGCAACTTGACGAGTCACCGCCAAAAGGCATCGTTGTTCATCCGGAACAAGCCAGGAATCTCTAACCGGGTCAGGGTCGACCCATGCAAAAACCGATCAAACTATCAACCGGCTTGAAGCTGATCTCGATACTGGAGTTCGTATAGGCGGCGATAGATACCTTCCGGGCGATCAAGCAGTTCACCATGCGTCCCGGATTCGCGAATCCGGCCTCTATGCATAACCAGTATATTATCGGCATGTTGAATAGTGGAGAGACGGTGAGCGATAACCAGGGATGTACGCCCTTTCATCACAGTGTCCAGCGCCTTGGAAACCAAAAACTCCGTTTCCGAATCCACATTGGAAGTGGCCTCATCCAGTACCAGAACAGTGGGGTTGTATACCAGGGCTCTTACGAAACAGATCAACTGTCGTTGTCCCATTGACAAACTGGCCCCTCGTTCAGATATCCGGTGCATATAGCCACCGGGTAGTTTTTTTATAAACCGGTCTGCCTGAACCATCTCTGAGGTCTTTATGACATCGTCCCGGTTGATATCTTCTTTGCCAAGCGTGATGTTATCCATGATTGTACCCGCGAAAAGCATATTATCCTGCAGCACGAGTCCGAAATAGCTATGTAAATCATGTTTCCGCATCTGACGTATGTCTACGCCATCAATACTGATTCTGCCTTTATTAATTTCATAGAACCGCAGGAGCAGATTAATCAGGGTGGTTTTTCCTGATCCGGTCGCCCCGACGACGGCAACCGTCTGACCCGGTTTGATTTGAAAACTTGCCTCTCTGATGACATCCTGTTCATCTTTATTGTAGCGGAACGTCACATTATCAAAACAGATATGTCCGTTTTTACTGACCGGGCTGACCGGATTAACGGGGTCATTTATCTCATTTTCGGTATCCAGGACTTCAAAAATCCGCTCCGAGGACGCCAATGCACTCTGAAGTGTATTAAATTTCTCGGAAAGATCGCGAATAGGAACAAAAAACTGCCGGACATATTGCAGGAACGCCAGCAAAACTCCGAAGGTCACCTCACCTGACAAGGCCTGAGCCCCTCCATACCATATGACCAGTGCTATGGCAAGTGAGGCAATAACCTCGACGGCAGGCCAAAAAATCGCAAAGTAAAAAATCGTTTTAATGTGGGCATCTGCGTGCTTTTTGTTGAGCGCGCTGAACTTTTCGGACTCCCTTTTCTCCCTTCCGAACAACTGGACAATGCTCATTCCATTGATGTGTTCCTGGATGTGAGAGTGCAGCTTTGCAATTTGATCTCTTACATTAAGGAAAGCGACCCTTACCCGGGATTTGAACCAGAAAGTGGCATAGACCAGGAGCGGCAAAACGCTGAGACTTACGATCGTAAGCTCCCAGCTCATGGTAAGCATGAATCCGATGATGAACAGAATGCGGAACAGATCCCCGATGATATTAACGACCCCTGATGAGAGAAGATCGCTCAGGGCTTCAATGTCACTGGTGGTTCGTGTCATCAGTTTGCCAATCGGATTTCGATCAAAAAACTGGACATGAAGGCTCTGAATCTTTTCAAAAACGGCACTTCGCAAGCGGAAAAGCGCATTTTGTCCAACCCATCGCATTAAATAGGTATTAACGATGAGCAACATGGTCTCCATGACCAACACGCCAACAAAAAGCAGCATAAGAGTCCCGAGCCCACTGACATCCCCCGGTGCTATGTAGTCATCCACAGCAATCTGTGTCAGATAAGGTCGCAAGGGTCCCAGAAAAGCAACAGAAAGGGTTAGTGCCAAGGCCAGTAGCAGATACCCTTTATATGGGGCTATAAAATAGTAAAGCCGTCTGATCAAATAGCTGTCAACGGCTTTACCTGTAGCTTTTGCTTTGCTTCCATTACGAGATTCAGAAGCGGTCGAAGTCATCGAATGGGTTGCGCGGTGTTATTGGTAATGGTTTACTCGGACGGTGCGGACTCGATTTCGACTGGTCGTCATCCCTGCGCTTATGGGGTTTGTTATATCGACTATGTTGGGGCCGATCCGAGTCACTTCCCTTGTAATAACGCGTATTTGTGGGTTTCCGTTTAAAGCGTTTCTTTTTGAATCCACCCTTACGTTTTCCATCCATTTTGACTGGCTTCTGGGGTTTTGAAGCACGCTTATCCTTGAGATCAATAATCTCTACACGTGGAGTTATTATCTCCTTTTCCTGCGCGGGACTTGTAAATATCGGGCGCAATTCATAAGCCAGCCATGTTTTTTCAAAAACGGCTCGTGCCTCTTTCAACAACAGGAATTGATTGGAATATCGTGCTGAAAAATGACCGATTACCAGTCGGTCAACTTTGGCTGTCTTTGCGACAATTGCGGCATCCTGGGCACTGGAGTGTCCCGTATCCTCAGCCTTTTCCTTGAGTGGTTCTCCAAAGGTAGCTTCGTGATAGAGTATGGTCGCATTTTCAGCAAGTATGACGGCATTTTCACAAAATTCCGTATCTGTGACATAGACAAAGCTTTCACCGGGCCGTGGATCTCCGACAATGTCGGCGGAATGCACTACCGATTCATCCTCCAGTGTCACATCCTCACCTGCTTTGAGCGCTTTAAATTGCGCATCTTCTGTAATACCTGCTTCGGTGGCTTTCTGGGCATCCACCTTACCCGGTTTATCTTTTTCCTGAAGGCGGTAACCTATACAAAAGCTGGTGTGTTTTAGAGGCCGTGCTTCTACATAAAAATCCTCCTCCTCCAAAACTACCTGATGCTCAAAGTCACTGTTTATCTCAGTATACCTGATCTCGTATTGAACATCCAATTCCGTTGTTTCAAGAACGGAATCAATCATTTTTTTCAGTCCCACCGGACCTACTATCGACAACGATTTCGTTCTTCTTTGAAGCTGAAGTGTACTTAAAAGCCCAAACAGGCCGAATATATGATCCCCATCCATATGGGAAATAAAAATGGTGTCCACTTTTGAACGTTTCACCCCGGCCTGGAGCAAGCGCATTTGTGTGTTTTCTCCACAATCAAACAGATAAACACTTCCCTCTCTCCATAGTGCAACAGAGGGAAGGTGACGCACAGCAGTAGGGGTAGCTGATGAGACACCCAATGGTATTACAATCATGTCAACCTCTCAAATTATATTTGGGGCTTTCCGCTATCATACGAACCAGCCCTTTTTGATTATATTTTTTTAAGTTCGTCCTCAATAAGCTGTTTTTGGTACATATTCGCAAAGTAGCCACCTCTGGTCAACAACTCATCATGGGAGCCGTTTTCAACTATTCTGCCTTCATTCAAAACGTATATGCGATCAGCAAACCTAAGAGATGACAAACGATGACATATTATGAAAATTGTAATGTCTCTGAACTCGGAATTAATGTGCGAAACAATGGCATCTTCGGTTTTGGTATCGACAGCACTTAACGAGTCATCAAGTACCAGGATTGATGGTTTACGAATGAGTGCCCTTGCAATACTCGTGCGTTGCTTTTGCCCTCCCGAAATTGTTATACCACGCTCACCCAGTATAGTGTCGAATTTTTTGTCGAATTCCAAAACATTTTGAAGGACCTCTGCCTGCTCGGCAGCTTTCCAGACCTCTTCCCGGTTGGCATTCTCCTTGCCAAAGGAGATATTTTCACCGATACTCTCTGAAAATAAAAATGTTTCTTGAGGAACAAAACCCATTATTGTACGCAAATCCGATAAATCGTAATCCCTGATGTCGACTCCATCAAGCAGGATTCGGCCTTCATCCGGATCGTATACTCTTGGTAACAGTTGTAATAGCGTAGTTTTACCAGACCCCGTACGTCCAACAACCCCTACTCGTTCTCCTGCCTTTATCGTCATGTTAATATTTTGAAGCGCTGGTTCCTCGGCACCCGGATAAGTAAATGTGACATTTTGAAAAGTGATCTCTCCCGTGAAGGGCGTCTTTTTGGGTAATAGAGAATCCTCCTGTCGGTTCAATGGCCTGGTGATATTTGCATGCTTGTGGTTGCCGCTTTCTGTATGAGGATTCCCGCTGTATCGGCCGGCCTGCTCTACCGGAACACTCAGGAGCTTTTGCACCCGGGAGTTGGAGGCAGCTGACCTCTGAAGTAAATTCATGGTGTATCCAAGTGAGGCTACCGGCCAGGTAAGATAGGTGACATAGATGATAAACTCCGCGATATTACCCACGGTGATCATACCCTGCATGGTCATAATTCCGCCTTGCCATACTACCAGAACAACAGAGAGTCCGATCAACAATAACAGCATGGGATGAAAAAGGGATTCAATAAAATCCAGGCGCAGCTTTTTTTTCCGATATCTGTCGTTTTCTCTTTGGAATTGTTCACTTTCATAATCTTCCCGATTGTATGCTTTTATGAGTCGCACACTGGAATATACTTCCTGTACCTTTCCGGCCATACGGCCATATTGCTGCTGTATTTCATTTGAACGGCGATTGATAAATCGACTCACCCAATACGCCAACAGGGTAAGAAAAGGCAGGGGCAACAGCGCCCAGAAAGTAAGCCCCGGATGAACCATGATCATGATGGTGATGATAATACCCGCACGCGACAGGGTATTGATCGTATACATGAACGCCGGACCGAAATACTCCCTTATCCTCACAATATCTTCGGTCATCCTCGTATAAACATCACCGGTCTTGTTGCTGTCAAAAAAGGAACGGGGAAGCTTTTGCAGATGATCATAAACCTCATTCCTAAGATCGAATTCAATTTTTCTGGAGGTGACGATCAGCGTTTGCCGTGTGGCAAATAGAAGTATTCCGTATATCAGTACAGCTCCGAAGAGATAACCCGTATTTGCTGCCAGCAGCCAGCCCACGTCACTGGAAAACAGGGCATTCCAGGCCCCGTCGTAAGGTATCTCTCTGGCCTCCGAGATACGTTCGATGTCATCCATTGTTCTGCGGACATATATCGGTATCCAGATCAGAAAAAAATTGGCCAGAATAAGCAAGGCGGATCCCAATACCAATATCCACTTGTACTTGATAAAATAGTGATTCAGTTTTAGAAGATCTTTCACAAAGCCGGTTTGTTTCAGCTGAATTTCGAAGCCCAATGCTCACCCAAACGCAATCCTGACAAATAGGCGGCTTCCAGTGATGATCCCTGAAAATAATCTCCGACCAGTGCCAGGGGCGCCCAATCATCTTCGGACTCCATAAAAGGTATATCAAGCCGTTTTGAAGGGATTTTATACCGCCATAGATGAACAGAATGCCACTCCGGGTTTTCAGCCCATTTTCCCATTATTTCGCCTGCCGCTGTAAGCATATCCTGACCGACCTGCTCGGTCTGATATTCATTGTAACGGTCTTTGGTATATTCACTTGATGCATGCGCCACCATATTAAGAGATTCAGAATTGTCTCTTTTACTACTCTCATTGCATATCCATGATATGACCGGATGCTCGCAAATCAGTCCTTTCCACTGAACCGGATCCCGTTTTCCATATCCGGCCATTAGTGCAAAAGTGGAGCTGTAGTTGATGTCGTCAAGGATACTGATCATGCGTCTGAGATTGATTTCATCCTGCGCCGTACTAATAAGCCCATATGCCTGTATGGCAGGTGTGGCAATGATAACAGCATCAACTTCAAAAACGTTTATGGTGGAAGAATTGATCATCCATGGTCTTTTTTTGATACTGGCCCCACCAACGTGTGTCAATCCTCCAATTTTTTCCCGTAACTGAATGTCAACCCAGCGTCCGAGGTATTTCCCAATGCCACTCATTCCCTGCGGGGCAACATAGCACATGCCTGATTCACGACCCGGCGACACAGGATATATCGTACCCTGGGAATAACTGCCGAATGTGTCTGTCCATTGTTGTACAATACCATCTTTTTCCAGCTCCGAGATAAATGAGCGAAATTCATCCGTGGTAGCTGTCAAATAGGGTGCACCATGATCGATTTTGAACGGGGGCGAATGATGGGTCCTGCGAGTGGATAACCGCCCTCCCAATCCCCTGCTTTTTTCATATACCGTAACATCATGACCCGCTTTTGACAATATCCGCCCGGCGGTCAGCCCGGCAATACCAGCACCGATGATTCCTATCTTCATTTTTCTCTTTGTTTATGCATTTACACCTGCATCCAGGTATCTTTTTAGGACCGAATTTTCTCAAACACCATATTACACATCATCATTCGGCGTCTCTAACGCGTAATTTCTGATTCAGGGAACACACTTATTTGATTTACCGGCAATTAAGCGTATTTGTTCAAGATCAGTTTCACACGGCTGTAAGATAAGCTGTGAAAATTCATCCGCCAAATCATTTAGCACTTGAGGGAAAAGTGTTATTTTAACGCCGAAACATCCCTTTACAGAGAATGCACCCGTTTCTATGCACCCTCAGCGAAACTCGTTTCTTATTGATTGCAACTATGTTGCATTATAAGTATATTGGTATCGTGATTATGAATAAATCCACCACCCATACGACATCATTGCTTCGCCGATTCGGACTCAAAGCCACTTCAACAAGGGCTAAGGTATTGGAGGTTCTTTACGAATCTCCAACAGCATTATCGCATGGGGATATCACCGAGCGCCTGAGCGGTCACAATATCGACAAGGTCACTCTTTACCGGACCCTGAACACTTTCGCCGAAAGCGGATTGGTCCACAAAGTTGCCACCGAGGACCGCAACTGGCATTATGCTTTTTTCATGCACGAAGATACGGATTCCGCCAGTCAGGGGAATCACGCTCATTTTGTGTGTAATGAATGTGAACGAATATACTGCCTGCCAATGCAAACCTTTGATCCTACGCCTCAAATAAAGGAAAAAAGTGGCTTTATAATCAAATCCCGGGAATATCGCTTACATGGCCTGTGTCCGGAATGCTATTAACCAACAAACCAAATGTCGTCCAAATACCCAGGCACAACGGATAATATCCCGTTTTGGTCAAAGCTCAGCATCGCATTGTCCTCACTTTGCGTCGTGCATTGTTTGACTACCCCGTTAGTGCTCCTATTTCTGCCTGCTATTTCTACTTTTTTTTCAGAAACCGTAGAGCAAATCCTGGTACTCTCCGTAGTTCCTATCAGTCTGGCTGGTTTCATTCCCACCTGGCTGCGCCACAAAAATTTTCTGCTAATGGGGGGATATATTTTTAGTATTTGCCTCATTTTATTCAGTCAGTTTGCCCTTCATATCCACCATGACCCGTCATCTGCAGAAGCGCTCCCCCTCACCTCCTGGCTAAGTACCATCATCACTTTTGCAGGAGCCCTTTTACTTGCATGGGTGATATTTAAAAACAACAGGCACACCCACTACTGCACCCATCCCGAGCACCATCAGGATCAGGCAAGATTCAGACCGGAACCATTACATAAGGAACACTCCTCTTAGAAGGTTAGCTTCTAACGAGTAAAACACATAATTTTCTTGTCTGATTGTCGTAAGTTATGGGATAGAGCGGACCACATAACTACAATTGAATTCAAGTCATGAGTTATTTATTCAAGCTGAAACCGGTATTACGCGCTGACATTGGTGCTTTCGTAACATCATGTCTTACCCTACTCGTCCTGTTTTTTCTCATGGCCGGAGAGCTATATGCCCAACGTGTCAATTATGAATCACTGCGAGTGCGTGACCGGCAACCTCATGTCTTTATCGAGCATCTTGCACTACCCGGAAAGGATTCCGATGAAATGTCCCTGGTCACTTTGTTTCGTCTGGAAAACAACTTCCTCTCCTATCGACGTGACCGTGACGCAGAATCTGGTGAACAACAACAGTTTTATGCCGAACCTACGATTCGTTTGCGTATAGAAAAAAAAACAAATGCCTCCGATAATGATAATTCCGATCAGGATGCAAGGACCCTGACCAGGGTCTGGAGTGAAAGAGTCCACGCTGAAACCTATGAACAAACCCGTTCGAGTACCAGCTTTGTGGAAAACATGCTGCTAACCAATCTAGAGGCCGGCAGGTATCAAATAGAATCAACCGCCCTTTCCGACCGTCGGACGCGTCGCCAAATGACACCCGATTTCCGGGTACCGAAGCAATCTGCAACAGATATCGCTCAATTATACTTTATCGATGAGCAATCTAAAACACCCGGCACTTCGCCCGCCCCACTAATGAACATGGGTGATAATGTCTTTTTCGGTCGCGACCACCAATTGGTTATATGGGTTCCTGAATATAAAAACACATATGATTATCATATTGAGATCGATCAGCTTCGGATACAAAGCAGGGATACTGCGGTTGTCGATAACGTAATGAATCAAACACTGCATACAGATGAGTTTCTCTTCGGGTTGCACCCCGAAGTCTACATGCACAATGAACAACCCCATCTGGAATTGGTCGAACACAGCAACGGGGATGGACAAAACGCGTTTTATCTCCTCCATATTCCTAACAGCACTTTCGAAAATGCCCATCATCGTATTCGGTTGCATAAAACCGGAGAAAACGATGACTCCGAAATCCTTGCAAAACGCAGCTACCAAAGCCTTTGGCTGGATATGCCGGTTAGTCTGCTCAACTTGGACGTGGCCGTTAATATGATGCGTTTTATTATGAGCGATGATGCCCATCGCACGTTGCGCCGCAGCTCCGATGATGAGAAAGAGCGCCGTTTCCATGAGTTTTGGAAGGAACGGGATCCTACTCCTGAAAAAGAGTACAATGAGTTGATGGTAGAGTATTTTCGGCGAATTGATTACACTTATGAAAACTTCACAACACCCCAGCAGCCCGGTTACGAATCCGATCAGGGACAAGTTTATATCCGAAGGGGAGCCCCCAACCAGAAGGAACGCGAATTCCCACCCAACCAGCCGACCAGGGAAAAATGGCATTATGATGATCGCACCTATGTATTTGAGGCCACCACAGGATTTGGTGACTATCAGTTGATTGAACAAAGATGAACATGACCTCCTTAACCGGCTCAAAGCTCAAGCGAAATTATCCGGTTATTGCCGTTTCCATGGGCGACATGAACGGAATCGGACCTGAAGTGATTATTAAGGCTCTTTCGGCGGCCCCCTTGCCGCAGGCAGGTATTCAACTATTTGGCCCTGCTAACGTAATGGAGTATTATGCCGACCTTTTGGGAATTACTCCTTTTTGGAGTGAAAACGGTCCGTCGACCACTTACAGGTTCCAGAGCGGACATATAAACGAACCGGGTACAGGTGCCGGCTCGTTTTATCCCATACCCGAACCAGGGCAGGTTTTGGTGATCCCTTCACCTGAATCGGATGATCCGATTAATCCCGGTGCTATAACAGCGGAAGCAGGAGCTTACTCCATGCAGGCTATTTCATCGGCTGTTTCCTCCTGCCTGTCAGGAAATGCCGATGCTATTGTAACAGCTCCCATTTCCAAGGAAGCCATCTCGAAGGCCGGTTATCGCGTTCCCGGACACACCGAATACCTTGCGGAATTGACGCAGACCGCGGAAGCAGGTATGATGCTGGTAAATGAGGCCATGCGTGTGGGATTGGCCACTATTCATATTCCGTTGCAACAAGTGGCCGGTGAATTAACCAAGGAAGTCATAAAACGCCGGATCACACTTTTTCATCGTACCTTACAAACCGCTTTTGGCATTTCCAATCCTGTCATTGCGGCACTCGGGCTCAACCCTCATGCTGGAGATGGAGGCGTATTAGGCAAAGAGGAAACAGAGGTCATCGAGCCCGCTATTGCAGAACTGAGATCACTGGGACTGGAAGTTAGCGGCCCATGGCCTGCCGACGGTTTTTTTGGCAAAAAACAACATAAAGAGGTCGACATGGTCTTTGCCATGTACCATGACCAGGGGCTTATCCCGTTCAAGCTTGCTGCTTTTGGTGGAGGTGTGAATGTAACCGCCGGACTGCCCATCATCCGTACCTCTCCCGACCACGGCACCGCCTTTTCAATTGCCGGTACAAACAGTGCCAACGCATCGTCGATGCAATCCGCTTTCTCCCTGGCTTTGCAAATGATCAAAAGGCGGTTTACCTTCCAAACCGGATAGTTGTATCGGAATTATCCAAAATCAAACACACTGGATTCAACTTCACAGATTACCATACCACATTTGAACAGTTCATCTCATCAATACCACATTGAAACCATGCTGGATAAAGACCATCAGCAAACCGGTGATATTTATAAGAAACTGGCTCCTATCTATGATGCGGTCATGAAAGATGTCGACTATGATGACTGGTCAGATTATATCGACTCCCTGATTCAGTACCATCACCCTCACGGCAACCGGCTGCTTGAATTAGCTTGTGGTACCGGAACAATGGCACTGATGCTGGAGCAAACCAATGATTATCATATCGTAGCTACAGATGGCTCAGCTGACATGATTCATGTTGCCCGGGATAAAGGGATTCGTTCCAATAGCACTATTACCTGGCTTGTTCAGGACATGCGCCGGCTTAATATCAACGATACCTTTGATGTCGTTTATATGGTCTTCGACAGTTTGAATTATCTTCATAAACCGGAGGAAATCCTGGCTTTGCTTGAGGGGGTTCAAAAACATCTGAAGCCCCGAGGCGTGTTTTTTGCAGACTTTACAACACCGGCACACTCCCCAAAGATTGAGAAGATGCTGAACTCGGAGCAGACCGTCGATGATCGTTACAGTTATCGCAGAATAAGCAGGTTCGATCCCGAAAAACTCATTCACACGAATCACTTCCTGATACAGGAATACGATCCGGCATCAGGAGCTTTGGAAGGCCGTTCTGAGGAGCTGCACACACAACGAATATGGTGTTTCAGCGAAATCAGGGAAATTGTCAGTCAATCCCAATTGCAAATGATCGCTGCCTATGAAAATTTCGATTTCAGCTACGCAACCGATAACAGTGACCGCATAACCCTGGTACTCCAACATCATGGCTGATCATCCCGTTGTCCAATTCCGTAACGTAACCGTTCGCTTTGAGGATCGCACTATTCTGAGTGATGTCGATTTTAGTCTTGACGCTGGTGAATTTGTATACCTCACCGGGGCGACAGGTTCTGGCAAAAGTTCATTCCTCAAGCTAATCTACCGGGATATCCTTCCCAATTACGGTTCGGTTTATGTTGCCGGAACAGACGTCACCTCCATCAAAGATCGGAAGGTTCCGCAGCTGCGACGCTCGCTTGGTATTGTATTTCAGGATTTTCAGTTGTTACCCGATCGCAATGTATATGACAATGTCGCCTTTTCACTGGAAGTAACCGGAAACAGACGAAGCCACATCAAACAACGTGTGCTTGAGGTCCTCTCAATGGTAGGTTTAAGTCACAGGCGTTACGATATGCCGGAAGGCCTCTCCGGAGGAGAGCAACAACGCGTTGTTACGGCACGTGCCCTTGCCAATGAGCCGCGGTTGATGTTAGCGGATGAGCCCACGGGAAATCTGGATCCTGCCGCATCCGACTCGATCATGGATCTTTTCAGGCAGATCAATAACCGCGGTATGGCAGTATTGATGGTCACACATAATTATGAACTCATCCGTCGATTTCCTGCCCGCACTGTCAATATTCAGGATGAAAAGGTAGTTGAAGTCGGAGTATGAACAGGAATCGCGTCAGGGCACACCGGTTCCGGTGGATGCACTCCAGATACGATACCATTGCTCTCTGGACAAGCTGATATTGAGTGATTCAACTGCTTTTTCTACGCGAATCAACTTGCCTGTACCCAGAACCGGAAAAATACCTGCCGGATGACGAAGCAGCCAGGCCAGGGCGACCTGATCGATATCAAATCCTCCGGTTTCCTCGCCAATGGCGGTCATGGTTGACCGAAGCCGCTCCTCCTTTTCTCCATCTCCTGTGAATAAGGCACCCCCTCCCAAAGGTGACCATGCCATCGGATTGACCCTCAGCTGCTGGCACTGGTCCAGGGTCCCGTCATGAACAGGTTCCATGTGCACTACCGAACACTCCACCTGGTTGGTGACCAGAGGAAAAGGCAACCGGCTCTGAAGCAAACTGAATTGAGTGGGATTGAAATTGGACACTCCAAAAAACCGGACTTTTCCCTGCTCCTTAAGTTGGGAAAAAGCAGCAGCAGTTTCATCGGCATCCATCAAGGCATCCGGACGATGAATCAGAAGCAGGTCAAGGTACTCTGTGGCAAGATGTTTGAGGGATTTTTCCGCAGTGGCGACAATATAGTCCCGGTCGGTGTTGTAATGCTGATGGGAAACACCCGGTTGCACCTGTGAGTCCTGGAGACGAATACCACATTTGGTTACAATCTGCATTTTATCACGCAGCCCGGGATAGTCCGCTACAGCTTCTCCGAATATTTTTTCAGAAGTATACCCCCCATAAACTTCGGCATGATCCATTGTTGTGACTCCTGCCTCGATACAGCCATGCACGAAATCAGAGAGTTCCTTTTTCGTGTACCCCCATTGATCGAGTCGCCAGAAACCAGCGATTATTCGTGAAAATTCAGGTCCATCCATTCCTAACTGCTTGTATTGCATCATGCTTACAATTTAGTGGTTTTAAAAAAATCCAATCAGGCGCTGCAGCTCCCCTGTGTCAAAAAAATCGATTGGGTAACCTGTCAGGCCGTGTGATCAAAACGGTCGGATATGTTGTAATTGTGATTTCGCACTCCGGCAATACGGCGATTTCTGTCAAAATAAAAATCCATCCTGCCCAGAACGATACCGGCGAAACCTACTTGAGATATCCATGTGCGGCTTCCATCCTCTTTTTCAAATAATTCCGGTTCGTCCATAAAGGTATGGGTATGTCCGCCAATAATAAGATCGATGCCATCCACCTCACGGGCAACTACACGGTCGCTGATCCGATCGCCCCGATAACGGTAGCCCAGATGACTCAGGCAGATCACCATATCACATTGGTGGTATCCCTTTAACTCCCGGATCATATCTCTGGACACCTCCAGAGGATCAAGGTAGGCGATACCGCGGTGGAGGTGAGGCAAAACGAGGTTTTCAAAAGCAATGCCTAAGCCAAAAATACCAATTTTTACTCCATCAACCTTCCGGATGATAAACTTTTGAACACGCAGCCCCATGCGGGTGGTACCAAAATCATAATTGGAACACACAAACGGAAAACCGGCGTTATCCATCACATCTTCAAAGCCTTCGACGCCGTTGTC
>CAYMBG010000028.1:15362-25435 GCA_964388615.1 uncultured Chitinophagales bacterium
CAAACGGAAAACCGGCGTTATCCATCACATCTTCAAAGCCTTCGACGCCGTTGTCGAACTCATGATTGCCGATGGTCGTCGCGTCATATCCCATCTTGGACATCACCTCGAGATCCAGGACGCCATTATATTTATTAAAGTATGGCGTGCCCTGAAACACATCACCGGCATCCAGCAAAAGAGTATTGGGATTGTCGGCTCTCAACCGGTTTACCAGCTCAGCGCGCCGTGCCACTCCGCCCAGACCCGCGTAATTCGGTGCAGAATCCGGAAACGGTTCCATCCTCGCATGGGTGTCATTGGTGTGCAGAATGGTCAGTTTTGCTGCAGAAGCCCCCAATACCTGCGCTCCGGGCAGAAGTCCACCCAAACCCACACCTGCGCCTAAGAGTGCGCTGTTTTTCAAAAAAGTTCTTCGTCGCATGTTTTTTTAGTTTCTGACTCGCTGGTCTAAATACGGTGAAATGGACTCCTTGCCTCGCAAGTATTCGATGATGGCATCCCGGATCAAGACATCCAAATCACGACGTTCTTCCGGTTCCCATAATGTGGAAGAAGCACCACCACCATCAGCCATCCAATTATTGGTAGCCACCCAGTAATAACTTTCCCGGTCTACCTGCATAGAATCTACCAATACGTCACGCGCTGCATCATTGTCAATTCGAAAACGGATACCACTAACGGGCTCGCCATTTGCAGAGGCCAGCTCGTCAACAATATCCAGAAGCTGTTCACCTGTAAATCTGAGAACAGCAATATGGTTTTCGAAAGGCATGAGTTCGTATATATGTCCGGTGGTGACCTCCCCTTCGGGAAGCGGAGTCCGCAAACCACCGTTATTTATAATACTGACATCCACAGTCTCACGCATCTCAGCAGTAGCACGGTATCGCACAATATCGGCTGTCAGATTGCCAAGGGCTCCTTCCGGGTTGCTTCGTTCAAACGAGCCTTCACTGACGGTGAGCACACGATCCATGATACGGGCCATGTCTCTTACATAGGGCTGCAAATATGCACTGATGGTTTCATCTTCCTCAATCTCATCACTGATTTCATAGTAGATGTGGGATTCGTCTTCCTCAATAGCAGTGAAATCATATGCCGATTCGGATGATCCGCACGAATACAACATGACTGCCAATAAAAGCAACAGGCTTATATTGGGACATTGTGAAAAAGAAGAAAATATACGCGCCATAGATAAAAAAATTTATCTGTTTCGCATCCGGTTGAACAATATCTCCTGAAAACTCAGTCGTTGATAATTTTCCGGAATCTGAAACTTTGAATGATCCAGCGATTGCCACGAAATATTGGCAATTTCCAGGACTTCCACAATTCTGTCTCCGCTTAAAAATTCGATTCGCAGAGGCAGGCTATCTGCATGCAACCATTCTTCAGCCAGGAAGCCTGACAAAAAAGTATGCCGAGTGAGCCAGTTTTCGGCGAGCATCCCCCAGGGAACTGAAAAATCTTCTGTAATCCAAATATTCCATCGCGAGGCATCCTCCGGGTTCTCCACCTCCCATTTTCGGGCATCGTGTCCCTGAATAGATACCGTATGATCCGTTTTCTCGATCCGTACATCAGGTATTTGCCCAATACTTCCGGATTGATTCCCCTGGAGATTCTCCAGCATCGTAAACATTTGGCGAAGTTCCTGTTTATCCATGCTAACCGCCTTTTGATCGTCCGTAAGCAATACCAGGTTCTCACTCTTATGATTGACGATTATCCCGTTAGCACGGATATTACCCATCAAATCCATCAAGCTTCCATCGACGCCGGTGATCGATATATGATCTGGATGAACCAGAAACTCCATCCCGGAAACCGGTTCTTTCCGATCTCCGGAGCCGACATAACGGATCATGTGAAACGTTCCTTCAAAAAATTGAACGGATTGCTCCTCGGTCTGCCGAGTCTCTTTACCAACAAGAATGTCATTTGCAAAAAGCAAAAGTAACACCAATGGCACAGTGGCCAGGTATTTTACGGATAATCTTGTATGTGTAATTGCATTCAGTACCAATAAACGATCCATTTGGTGCCAATAACGTTTGGTTTGCATTTTCGTCGCTATGATATGATATCTTTGTATGCAGGTTCGGTTGCTTTGTGGATCCAGCCACCCCCGATAACATCATCATTCTCGTAGAACACCAGTGCCTGTCCCGGTGTGATGGCTGTTCGTCCCTCTGGAAACCGCACTGTGATTTCATCATCACCGGTCTGGGTCAAAAACCCGGGTTCTCCGGGATCATTGTATCGGATGGCGGCATTAACGGGCATCTCCTCTTCAATGATATTTTTGTATTTACCCATCACGATATGACGCGCAACGGCTGTCGTATTGATGAGATCCGACTCTTCACCAATAGTGATGGTGTTGGTTTCAGGATCGATATGTGTGACATAGACGGGTTTTCCCATAGCCAGATGAAGTCCCCTGCGCTGTCCGATAGTGTAAAAAGGGTAGCCCCTGTGTTTACCCACAACATTCCCTTCACCATCCACGAAAAGGCCTCCCTCCACGTTTTCCTGCAACCCCTCGACCCGGTCACGCAAAAAACGACGATAATCATTGTCGGGTACAAAGCAGATTTCGTAAGAGTCTTTTTTATTGGCCACGTTAAACAATTGATACTCCTCAGCAAACCGGCGGATCTCAGATTTACGATAACTGCCCAGTGGAAAGCACGTTCGTGCCAGATGTTCCTGGGCAACGCCCCACAGTGCATAAGATTGGTCTTTATGCTTGTCTTTTCCCCTTGAAATCACATGCCGGCCGTTTTCCTGTCGAATATTTGCATAGTGGCCGGTTGCAATGAAGTCACACTCCAATTTGTCGGCACGCTTTAGTAACGCGGCCCATTTGATGTGGGTGTTGCATAGTACACAGGGATTCGGTGTACGCCCCTGCATGTACTCTTCAACAAAGCGGTCGATAACCCAGTCCCCGAATTCATCACGGATATCCACAATAAAGTGATTAAACCCAAATCTTGCGGCTATCTCCCGGGCATCATTCATCGACTCCAGGGTACAGCAACCGGTCTCCTTATCAGACTTACCACCACTTTGTGCGTAGTCCCAGGTCTTCATGGTGATGCCGATCACTTCATACCCCTGTTCGCTAAGCATAACAGCGGCAACAGAGGAGTCCACTCCGCCACTCATTGCTACTAAAACTCTTCCTTTGGAACTCATAACTACGTTAATTGAACTTTGTACTCGTAATATACCTGCCGGGACCTTAAACAGGTTTGCCATCCGGATCAGATCCCATAATACTTCCAGATGATGCTTCCCGGCAGGCTCACTTTTGCCACATTTCCGCGCACATTACTTGAAGATGACATAATCGCGCAAAAAGCTGATATTTTTCAACATAAAAAAGATAACGAATTACTAACGATTTTAGTTTAAGTTATCATTAGTAAAAGAGGGTTTCGGAGCCGAACGGTTTACGATAACAGCACTGATTTCACAGCGCCGATATCGGCGTTAACAAACACCGATTTTTTATCTTTCTGCGTCAATTCGGCCAGTTGTTCCGGAGTTTTCAAAGCATCAGGAACAATTTTATTGATGGTTTCCGGAAACTTGGCCGGATGTGCGGTAGCGAGAACCAACCCGGTTTCCTGCAGTCCACGATGCTGTTCAAGACCAAGGTAGCCCACCGCGGTATGCGGGTCCATGAGATAGCCGTATTGCTCCCATACACTTTTGATAGCCTGCTGGGTGTCATGGTCATCAAACCATGCGCCCCGGATGTCACGAGCCATCTTATCCTGGTCATGATGATAAAGATCCAGCATTCGATCAAAATTGCTCGGATTCCCCACATCCATGGCATTGGACATGGTACGCAAAGATGGTTTAGGTTCGAATGAGCCACTTTGCAAATAATCCGGGACAATGTGATTGCTGTTGGTAGCCGCAATAAATCGTTTGACCGGGAGGCCCATTTTGAAAGCAAAAAGTCCTGCGGTGAGATTACCGAAATTACCACTTGGCACCGAACAAATAATCCTGAAGCCGGGGGAATGGTCAGGGAGCAAATGAACTATCGAATGGATATAGTAGATCATCTGGGGAAGCAAACGAGCGATATTAATCGAATTGGCAGTGGTGAGCTCTTTATTATTCCGGATATCGGGATCCGCGAAACAAGCTTTCACAAGACGTTGGCAATCGTCGAAATTACCATCGACTTCCAACGCCGTGATATTATCCCCCAAAGTCGTGAACTGTTTTTCCTGAAGATCGCTCACCTGTCCACCCGGATAAAGCACAAACACCTCTACTCCGGGCGCTTTATGGAATCCATGCGCCACCGCTGCTCCGGTATCCCCGGATGTAGCTGTCACAATCGTTATCTTTTCCCCCCGCTCTGCAGCCATTACCGACAACATAGCCGCCATGGTACGGGCACCGAAATCCTTGAATGCCAAAGTGGGTCCGTGAAAAAGTTCCAGTACATGCGTATGCGGGTCCAAAGAAACCACAGGTGCTTCAAAAGTAAAAGCTCTGTTTACGATCTCATCAAGCTGGCTGCTGCTGAAGTCATCTTTCAGAAGCAGGTCGAACACTTTACGAGCTGTCTCAGAGATAGAACAACCTTTCAGGTTACTCCAGAATTCGTATGGCAAACAAGGTAGCTTTTGGGGCATGTATAATCCGCCATCAGGAGCCAAACCATTGCGAACCGCCGTCCTGAAATCGGAAATCAGCGTATCATTGCCTGTACTGTGAAGTTGCATTTTCAGTGATCAGAAATAGTAAAATTATGGGGTACGGTAAATCAGGAACGGCAAAAATGGAAATATTGCATTCGTGGGTCCAATGATGATCATCAGAACTCAGGAGCCACCGGCTCTTCTTCGGGTGCCAGCACTTTCGGGCCACTGCGATTCACCGGTGAAACATAGATATCGCTGTCAAGATTCAGTTCTGAGAATGACTCTTTCATCACCAGTCCCACCTGTCTTGCCTCCTCTTCAGAGGTACTAAGGGCAAATACAGAGGGCCCTGATCCGGAAATGCTACATCCAAGAGCTCCAGCATCCAGGGCTGATTTTTTCACTTTGTCAAATCCTGGTATGAGCAAAGAGCGAACCGGTTCAAAGATAATGTCATTCAATGACCTGCTGATCAGGGAATAATCCGATTTGGAAAGTCCGGCAATCAAACCGGCCAGATTACTCCATTGTATAACCGCGTCCTTCAATTTGATATGTTTCCTGAGGATTCTGCGGGAGTCTTCGGTTCGCAATTCAATGTGGGGATGCAAAATCGTACAAAAGAGGTTATCCGGATAGTCGACCGATATCACATCCAGGGGGTCGTAACTACGGATCAGAACAAAACCGCCGAGTAATCCGGGTGCCACATTATCGGCATGAGGTGACCCGCAAGCGAGCTCTTCGGCTTTCATGGCAAAGGGCAATAGTGCCGATTTCTCCAATGGCTCATCCAGCAGCAAGTTGACGGCAAAAAGTGCCGCCACGGAACTGGCTGCACTCGAACCCAGGCCACTCCCCAGGGGCATACGTTTATGCAGCACAATGTCCACACCCTGCCGTAAGCCGAGATGCTCAAGCATTGCAATGACCGCCACGCCCGCCGTGTTATTTTCAGCTTCCCTGGGAAGCCGTCCCTGGTCTCCGGTCACATTCAGGATACGCACGCCGGTACCCGGACGCAGTTCCGCTTCTACAATATCGCCGGGTTGATTGATGGCGAAACCAAGCGAATCAAACCCACAGGCGACATTAGCCACCGTTGCAGGTGCAAATACGCGAATTCGCCGATTCTCTGAATTACTCATACACTACAACCGAACCGCCGAGGGTTCGGGCTCCTGATTATTTTATTACTTTTAGAATATCACAAAGTACGCCGTTGGCGGTAACTTCGGGGCCGGCACCGGGCCCTTTTATCACCAAGGGGCTATCCGAATACGCTCTGGTGGTTATGGTGACCATATTCTCCGAGCCATGCAGGCCGCTGGTTGGATGTTCGGCATCCACCATGGTAAGGGCAACTTTCAGATCATCCCCCTCCATAGATGCCAGATAACGAAGATGCTTCCCCTCTTCACTGGCTTGATTGAGCAACTGCTCGAATTCATGATCATAGTCTTTCAAGCCTTTCAGAAACTCATCCGGACTCATGTCACCCTGAAGTTCATCCGGAACCAGATTCTGTACTGAAATATCATCCAGGGAAACATTTTTTCCGGTAATGCGCGCGAGGATGAGCAGCTTGCGGGCAGCGTCCATCCCATTAAGATCGTCCCGCGGATCGGGCTCGGTATAGCCATTTTCACGAGCGATTCCGACCAATTCGCTGAATGGCCTGGAGCCATCAAAGTTATTGAAAAGATAGCTGAGTGTTCCTGAAAATACGCCTTCAATTCGTGTCACCTCATCACCGGTAGAAACAAGATCGGTAAGTGACTGGACAAATGGAAGCCCCGCCCCCACGTTGGTTTCATAAAGATAACGGGTTTCACTGTCACGGGCCAGATCCGATAACTTACGGTAAACATCGTATGATCCCGTATTTGCTTTCTTATTGGGAGTGACCACGGCGATACCCTGTTCCAGGAAACGCTGATACCATTCAGGAATAACATCGGTGGCCGTTGCATCGACAATGATGGTATTAGGTGACTGATGCTTTGAAACATGCTTGAGCAGGACCGCAATATCTGTTTCGTTCGGTGACTCCTCAAGAGCAGCTTGCCAATCCTTTTCAAAAATTCCGTCTTCGGTCAGAATCATTTTCCTGGAATTGGCGATACCATTGATTCTCAGGTCAAGATAGCGTTCGTTTAGAAAACCCTCGTACCTCTCAAAAATGTCATCAATCAGCCGTTTTCCAATCAAACCGGTACCAATAACATAGATATGGGCCGTCTTGCGGGCACCATAAAAGAAAGCGTCATGTATAACACGCAATGCTTTGCGTTTCTCTGAACGGCGAATAACCGCTGATATATTCAGCTCTGAGGATCCCTGGGCAATAGCCGAAATATTTATCCTGCTGCGCCCCAGAGCCTGGAACACCATTCCGGCAATACCGGGTGTTTGCCGCATCTTCTCTCCCACCACCGCGAGGATGCTCAGGTCATTCTCAATAATCACATCCGCAACCCGGCGAATAGCCAGCTCATGCTCCAGCTCCTTGAGCAGAAGCTGACGCGCTTTTTCTGCGTGCTCGGGCATTACCGCAAGGCAGACCGAGTGCTCCGAAGAAGCCTGGGTAATAAGAATGATATTGATTTTTCCGGCCGCCAAAGCACCAAAAATCCGTTGGGCAATTCCGGCCATGCCAACCAGGCCGCTACCCTGAATTCTGATCAGCGAGACGTTGTCGATGGAGGAAATACCCTTGATGATATGCTCCTCTTCGGAGTCACGTCTGCCGACGATAGTACCGGGGAAAGAGGTGTTCAGTGTATTTTTAATACGAATGGGGATGTTTCGCCGCATGGCCGGCTCAATAGTGGGCGGATGGATCACTTTCGCTCCAAAATGCGATAGTTCCATTGCCTCCTCATAGGAGAGAACATCCATTGAAAAAGACTCACGCACGGTTTTGGGATCCGCAGTGAGCACCCCATCCACGTCCGTCCATATCTGCAGTTCTTCCGCATCAAGGGCCGCCGCGAAAATTGAAGCCGTATAATCCGACCCTCCTCGTCCCAGCGTTGTTGTAATGCCATTCGGATCAGCAGCTATAAAACCGGTAACCACCTGCAGCTTTTTACGGGATGCGTAATGCGTCCGGATATTGGCTATGGTCTGCTCCATGTCCACCTCGGCGTTACCAAATTGATCATCGGTAACAATCACCTGACGGGCATCCAGATAATCACAGTCAACACCATAACGCTGCAGTGCAAGGTGAATAATATAGTTGGACAATCGCTCCCCGAAGCTGGTGATAAAATCCATACTCCTTGGAGTCAGCTCTTTAACCAAATATACGCCCTGCAGGATATCCTCCAGGTCATTCAGCATAAACTTGACTCCGGCGATGGCCTGGCTTTGGTTGGAAGTGACAAGCAGCTCCCTTACAGCTTCAATATGACGGCTTTCCAGTTTGCCCATTTCCGCCGTATAGCGGTCATCACCGTCACCCGCCTGACTGGCCATACCTATCAACTGGTCGGTCACACCCTGAAATGCCGAAAAAACAACAGCCTGGCAATTATCATTTTCAACCGCATCCGGAAACCACTTCACAATATCACCGATTCTTTCAGATGTTCCAACCGATGACCCACCAAACTTATATACTTTCATCTGTCTTATATCGCTTAATTATTCAAATAATCCGGGCATGATGTTTCCTGGGTACAATATCGTTCGTGCATGCAGACCGGTTCCGTAAATAGAACAGGACTAACAGATATCATAACCGGAACTCATCCATGTTTAACCAACCGACCTCTCCCGGCCTACAACATATAAGAGTGGAAGTTACAAATAATTAGTCCAAATTTCGCAATGATTACGATAAACTCCTGTACTGGCAAGAAATAAACCCAATCTCAAAAATAGAGATAAGGTTTCCAGCTTTCATGCACATTTCCGTAGAAATCTCTCAGAAAAATAATATGATTAGGCCGGAATGGTTTGGCAAGCAGTTTCATTCCAGCTTCTTTCGGTGTTTTATTACCCTTTTTATGATTACAAACCGTGCAAGCCGAAACCAGGTTTTCCCAACTATCGCCTCCCCCTCTGCTTTTGGGGATTACGTGATCAATCGTAAGTTGGTCGGATTGCCCGCAGTAAAGACAACGATTGTTATCCCTTTTGAGAATATTTTTTCGTGACAAAACAATGTTCTTGTAAGGGATTTTTGCGTATCTGCGTAAACGGATAACCGAAGGATAGTCATATTCCGAGCGGATGGTACGGATTTTTTTCCTTGGATAGTCATGAAGCAATTCCGCCTTCTCCAAAAGAAGTAAAATCATGGACTTCTTTACATTACAGACGCTTAATGGCTGATAGTCCTGATTAAGTATGAGTACATTTCCGTTCAGTAACATAACATATCCGATCCAACCTGTAAGCTTTGAGAGCAGCATAATGTTGGTGCTGTACCCTTGCTTTTATTATCAAATATTTGGAATAATATCGAAAAGCACACCATTTGATGCAAATTTACATTTGAAAGCTTTCTCTTTTTTTTGCTCTTGGTATATTCCATCAAGATATTCCGCTAAACCCTTAAACAACATTTATTGATCCGATCTATGACAGCCAGTGATAAAATCTCCAGTTCTCCCTATTACAAAGAACCCGGCCCCATTCTGGATAAAGAGTCCCCCTTTGAGTCGATGATGGACAACTACAGCATGCATGCACGCCGTACAGAAAATGCCGTTGTTACCGGCAAGCCGGTGATTCTGGGAGGATCCAAAGGACGAAAAGAGGCAACCGGCCGCGGAGTGGTGACTATTACACAGGCTACCCTTAACGAAATTGGTATACTGACCGATAAATGTCGTGTAGTCATCCAGGGTTTTGGCAATGTCGGCTCGGTTACGGCAAGATTGTTGCACGAGCAGGGTGCGAAAATCACGGGTATCAGTGATATTTCAGGCGGCTACTATCATCCCGATGGTATCGATATTAATGAGGCGCTGCAATACACCCGGGAACATAATGGAACCTTGGAGGGCTTTGAGAACGTGCAAAAAATTAGCAACAATGAACTGCTTGAGCTGGAGTGTGATATACTGATACCGGCAGCACTCCAGGATCAGAGGCATTTACGCTTAGCTGTAATACCATGCGCTACGACTACCACTTAACACTGACATCTGACCTGAAGCAGATCGAAAAAGTGACCGTTTTTGTTGAGATGCTCTCAGCTCAAATCAGGTGCGACAGTGAAACAGAGCACCGTATCATGCTGACATTGACCGAAGCGGCGACCAATGCTATCATTCATGGCAACCGTGAAAATCCCGATTTGAAGGTTCAAGTACATGCCTGGTATGATCCGGACATGCTTCAAATAACCGTAAAAGACCAGGGCCG
>CAYMBG010000029.1:0-3248 GCA_964388615.1 uncultured Chitinophagales bacterium
CGATGAGGTTGCCGCTTCAAATATTGACGCCCTGGAGGATCAAACTCCGGTTCAGGTAGTGGGAACGTTTCGCCGAACGGGTTTCCGCGATTAAAACAAACTGCGGGTTAAGTAAACTTTGTGATATCACCATCTAAACACATGCCTTCAAAAAGAGATTCAAAAGGCGGTATTTCATCCTTTGCCATCAGGCGGCCCATCAGTACATTGGCGCTGACTGCCGTTGTTATTGTTCTGGGACTGCTTTTCTACGGGCGCCTGCCCGTTGATCTGTTACCACAGATCGATTATCCTCACATACGCGTCGTGGTGAATTATCCCGGTGTCACCCCCGAAGTAATCGAAGAACAGGTTACCCGTCCGCTGGAGCGTAACCTTGCCGCTACCGAAAACCTCTCTGAAATTCATGGTCGCGCTTCACAAGGGCGCAGTTATATCGAGATGTTCTTCGATTACGAAACGGACATCGATCTGGCCCTCCAGGATGCTTCGCGTCAGTTGGAACGCGCCCGCACCGAACTACCGGATGGTATCGACCCGCCCCGGATTATGAAAATGGACCCATCACAGGATCCAATTCTTGAATTGGCGATCAGTTCTCCGGTCCGTACCCCGGTTGAAGTACGCGATTGGGCAGATCAGCAACTTGCCCCACAGCTGCTCTCTATTCCAGGAGTCGGCACTATCGACATTGCCGGAGGTATGATCCGTGAAATCGATGTCGTCGTGGAACCGGAAAGAATGCGCTCCTACAATCTGAACCTGACAGATATCAGTCAACTTTTGCGCGGTCGCAGTGTGGATCGGTCGGCAGGTAACATTACCTCGCCGGACTATGACATTATGGCCCGAACCGAGACACGATACCGCTCGGAAGAGGATGTGCGCAATACGCGTTTACAATTGGGCGATACCGATCACCAGATCCGTTTGTCGGATATCGCAGATGTAAACGACAGTCACCGGGAACAGCGCCTATTTGCCCGTCTAAACGGCGAAGACGCGGTTCAGCTCTCTATCATGAAGCAACCTCTGGCCAATACGTCGGCGACCATTGCGCAACTAAAAGAGCGTTTACAAGAACTGGAGCAATCCGGTTTCATCGCGGCTGATATGGAATACCGTATCACTCGTGACGAATCTTTCTTCATTGATGCCTCAATACGTTCCGTTAGCATAGCTGCGATCATTGGCGGTCTGCTGGCTGTCACCATCATCCTCTTTTTCATTGGAAGCATCCGGCGATCGCTTATAATCGCCTTTACACTATCAATTGCGGTGATAGCCACTTTTCTACTCATGACATTAAGCGGATTGACACTCAATGTTATGAGTCTCGGAGGACTGGCTCTCGGGGTCGGACTGCTGATTGACAACGGTATCGTCATGCTGGAAAATATTTACCGCCGTCAGCAAGAGGAGGGGGATTCCCCCGAGGATGCCGCTCATAATGGATCCCGGGAAGTACTTTCTGCCGTCACCGCAGGAACCATGACCAACCTGGCGGCAGTTTTGCCGTTTTTACTTGTCACCGGCATGGCCGCACTGCTGTTCCGGGAGCTTATTTTGACTATTGCCTTTGCCATCCTTGCCTCCCTTTTGGCTGCGGTAACCCTGGTCCCCAGTCTTTCCGCACAATTTTCCGGCCGCTTTAAACAAAGTGGCCTGGCCCGAAGTCTTCCCATTCGTTCGTTTAATCGTGTATTCTTGTTTTTCCGTTCAGGATATGTCGCATCACTGCGTTTTTTTATTCATCGCAGATGGTGGTTACTGGCGATAGCCGTGGTGTTTCTGGGAGTGAGCGTCTATACGCTACGCGGACTCGGTACCGAGTTTTTGCCTCCGGTCGACGATGGCCGGGTCACCATGCGTTTTGTCCTTCCGGCCGGTACTTCCATTGAACCGACCAACGAGGCCGCTGATATCATCGAGGAGGCGATCATGGAGATGCCTCATGTGGAGACACTGTATATGACCGTCGGCGGTTATTTCCGCGGCGGACAACTTTCCCTTCGTGGTGGAATGATTGATATCGCACTGCAACTGGAACCCCTCTCTGAACGACGCGGATACACAGCGGAGCAATGGGTTTCAGAATTTTCGCGCAAAACCGGGGATCTCGGACTGCCATTTGTCCAGGAGCGTATCCGGGGTCCGCGTTTGCCTGGTGTTCAAACCGGATTACTTGATGCTGACATTGCTATCGGTGTTGTCGGTGCCGATCTGGATATTCTTGAAACGGAAGCAAGGTCCATCTACCAACGACTGGAGCGTGTCGAAGGTGTCGGTAGTATACAAATCGGCCGGGAGGGACGTATACCCCAGCTACTGCTGCGTGTGGATGAGACAAGGGCTGCCGGACATGGTGTCAGTCAGGATCAGATCGCTGACCTGATCCACAATGCCGTGGAAGGTGTCGTCCCCACCCAATTTGTGGAAGGCGGATTTGAGTATAATGTCCGGGTTCGGTTCCCTCGGGAGATAACGGGTACTACAGAAGGCCTCGCGCAAATTCCCGTCTTCAACGCAGAGAACCGGTCAGTGCCACTGGGCAGTCTGGTTGCATTTGAGGAGACAACCGGTCCCGCTCATATCGAGCGATTCAACCAGATCCGTGTCGTTTGGGTAAATACCACTGTAAACATGGATGAGGCGACTTTGGGTGAAGTAGCCGGACAGATTCGCGGCGAACTCCAGGATTACGATTTGCCTGATGGCTACAGCCTGATTTACGGAGGGGAACAGGAATCTATTGAAGCATCAAGCCGTTCACTGCAATTGGCCATCATACTGGCCATATTTTTTGTATTCGTCGTAATGGCGGTTCAATATGAAAAACTGACCAGTCCGCTAATCATACTGGCTTCCCTTCCCTTTGCACTTATCGGAGTCGCTTTGATCCTCTGGATCACGGGTATGCCTTTGAATGCACCGGTGCTGCTGGGCCTGATTTTTCTGACAGGAATCATCGTCAACAACGCCATTCTGCTGGTCGAATTCATCGAGGCGAACCGCTCCTCCATGAAACTTACTGATGCAGTCGTCAAAGCCGGCGAAGTTCGTTTTCGTCCGATTCTCATGACCACGCTGACCACTATTTTCGGCATGCTTCCGTTGGCTCTGGGTATCGGCGAAGGCTCGGAGTTGCTTCAGCCATTGGCGTTGACCGTCATCGGTGGCCTGCTGGTAGGCAGTTTACTCACACTGATTCTGCTTCCCGGGGTATATGTCATCATTTCAGATATACC
>CAYMBG010000029.1:3348-19357 GCA_964388615.1 uncultured Chitinophagales bacterium
GTTTACTCACACTGATTCTGCTTCCCGGGGTATATGTCATCATTTCAGATATACCTCGGCGATTCAACTCAAATATCTGAAAAGTCTGCAAAAATCAGTGTAAGAAAAAGATTCGTTTTCTTATTACAACGTTCATGACCGTCCGTGGCAGTTTTTGTATTTCTTTCCGGATCCACACGGACAAGGATCGTTCCGGCCTACTTTTTCATCTACTGTCACCGGCTGTCGTTTTGCTTTTTCTCCACGACCCGCCGAGGCCGCCGCACGTTGTGCCGCGCCGTCGCCGCCCTCTCCTCCGCCAAAGCGGAGCCCCATATTTTCTGCCGAATCATGCTGTGTCTTAAGTTTATCCAGATCCACCCGGCTCTTTACAGGTTGTTTCGCCTGCTTCATCTGCCTGGGATCTGCAGCTGCCTCGGGTACGGCCCGCCATACCAGCGATATGATTTCACTGTTGATATCCTCCAACAATTGTGAAAACATATTAAACGCCTCTCGTTTATACTCCAGAAGCGGATCTTTCTGTCCGAAAGCACGCAGTCCGATCCCCTCTTTGACCGTGTCAAGGTCTCTCAAATGCTCCATCCACTTCTGGTCAATCACCGAGAGAACAGCCGATCTTTCCAGTGCGCGGATCACTTCCCTGCCCTCGTTATTCATCGCATCTTCGATGTTAACCACCACTCGCATGCGCTTCACACCATCGGTAAAGAGGATCTGTACATTCGTCGGTTTTTGTTCGGCCTCCGATTCATGCACCTGTTTGATCACCTTGTAGAAAGGTCCTGTCAACCGCTGCTCTTTCTCCTGGTAAACCTTGACCGCCTCGTTGAAAATCAGGTCAATCACACCGTCTTCACGCAGACTTGACCATTTTTCGCGATCTACCTCCACGTCAACAGCAAGCATTCGCAGCATCCGTTCACGGATCCCGTCATAATCCCCTTCTTTGTAGAGCTCATTGACAATAGCCGTGATCATATCTTCCAGCATATTCAACAGCATACTGCTCAACCCTTCACCCAGCAACGCCTTGCGCCGGTAACCGTAAATCACGTTCCGCTGGTTGTTGAGTACATCATCGTACTCCAGCTGCCGTTTTCTTATGCTGAAATTATTCTGCTCTACCTTTTTCTGAGCCCGTTCAAGGGATTTTGAAACCCAGGGGTGTTGAATAACTTCTCCATCCTCAAATTTGAGCCGGTCCATGACATTGGAAACACGATCCGAGCCGAAAAGTTTCATCAGGTCATCCTCCAGGGAAACATAGAACTGCGATTCCCCGGGATCACCCTGGCGACCCGCACGTCCACGCAGCTGGAGGTCAATACGTCGCGATTCGTGTCTTTCCGTACCTAGGATGGCCAGGCCGCCAAGTCCACGCACGCCCTCTCCCAGCTTGATATCCGTACCACGTCCCGCCATATTGGTCGCGATGGTAACCGATCCTTTTTGGCCGGCTTCCATCACAATTTCACTCTCGCTCTTATGTTGCTTCGCGTTCAGGACATTGTGACGAAGACCGGAGCGTTTCAACATGCGACTGAGCATCTCTGAAACTTCCACACTGGTAGTACCTACCAGCACCGGTTGTCCCTTTGTATTGTATTCCTGGATTTTCTCCACTACGGCATTGTAACGCTCCCGCTTGGTGCGGAAAACCAGATCCTCACGATCCTCTCGTTGTACCGGCACATTAGTCGGAATCTCAATCACTTCCAGCTTGTAGATTTCATGAAACTCACCCTCCTCGGTCACCGCTGTACCGGTCATACCGGCCAGTTTGTGATACATTCGGAAGTAATTTTGCAAGGTAATGGTAGCATAGGTCTGGGTCGCGGCTTCCACCTTAACATTTTCCTTGGCCTCAATAGCCTGGTGGAGTCCGTCGGAATAACGGCGTCCGGAAAGTACCCGGCCGGTATGCTCATCCACAATCTGCACTTTACCTTCGGAAACGATGTACTCGTCATCCTTTTCAAAAAGGGTATAGGCTTTCAGCAACTGGTTGACAGAGTGGATACGCTCGCTTCGTTCGGAAAAAACACGATAGAGTTCGGACATACGGTCGGAGCGCTCTTTTTTGAGCTCCTCTTTGACCTTGTCGACCTGCTTTTGCTTGTAGTCCTCGCTAAACTCCGTGTTGCTTTCTATTTCCGAAACTTGTTGCTGTTCTCTGTTCTCCAGCTCCTCCTCCATTTTGGAGGTTTCAGTACCCATATCCGGAATAACAAAAAAGTCCGGATCTTCATTAGACGGCGTGATCAGTTCACGCCCCATCTCGGTTAGCTCAATGGTGTTCTGCTTCAAGTCGACGGCGTAATACATCGCTTCGTCGACAACATGCATGTTTTTGCCCTGATCCTGCAGATAGAGGTACTCGGTCTGCTGAGTGAGTTTTTGCAGGGTGGGGTCCTGCATCATTTTCTGGAATTTCTTGCTTTTCGGGAAACCGCGTCGCGCCCGGAAAAGAGCCAGTCCGGCGGTCTGCTCATCCCCTTTCTCATACGCCTGTTCTGCTTCATGAAGGAATTTGGCGATAAGGTTCTTTTGCGATTCCACGAGCTTCTCCACCCGTGGCTTGAGCTCCGAATATTTCTGATCCTGATTCTCCTGCGGTACCGGTCCCGATATGATAAGAGGCGTACGCGCTTCGTCAATTAAAACCGAGTCCACCTCATCGACAATGGAATAGTGGTGGCCTCGCTGGACCAGTTGGTCTTTGTTGACCACCATATTGTCACGGAGATAATCAAATCCGAACTCACTATTGGTGCCATAGGTGATATCGGCTTTATAAGCGTTTCTGCGTTGTTCTGTATTCGGCTCATAGCGATCCACACAATCGACTTTCAGGCCGTGGAAATTAAAGATAGGCTCATTCCATTCCGCATCACGTTGCGCCAAATAGGAGTTGACCGTCACAATGTGCACACCACGCTCCACAAGGGCATTGAGATAGGTTGGGAAGATAGCCACCAGCGTTTTACCCTCACCGGTTTTCATCTCTGCAATTGTTCCCTGATGCAACGTAACAGCCCCGATCAGCTGAACATCATAGGGGATCATGTTCCACTCGGCATCCACTCCGGCCACTTTCCAGCTTTTCCCTACAAAACGGCGGCAGGTATCTTTAAGAACTGCAAATGCCTCCGGCAGAATATCATCCAATACCTCATCGGCGATCTCCAGCCACTCTTTATCCAGCTCTTCCAGTTCCGTTTCCAGCTCGTTGCGACGATCGATGTCTTCCGATTCACCGGTGTGAATCGTCTCCAGCTCCGCTTTCAATTCATCGATTTTCTTCTGTGTCGCGGCAGTGGCCTCTCGTACTTCTTCCTTGAATTCTTCGGTTTTGGCCTTTAGCTCATCATCGCTCAATGCCTTAACTTCATCTTCAAATGTCTTTATCTCATCGACAATGGGTTGAATTTTTTTAATATCGCGCTCACTTTTGGAGCCCATTATCTTTGAAATACCAGCGAAAATTTTGTCTATCATAACAGCCTTGGGGCTTTTTATATTTGTCTGTATAGTCTATTAAAGTACGGCTAAATCAATGTTTGTTCAACTTATGGTTTACCAGGTTCGGCCCGGAACCACGTTTCGCTATAACAACGAACAAAATGCAAAAATAGCTTATAATTAATGGTTCAATCTTTCAAAAAAAACTTGTATTTTTTAGGTCTTTGTTAAATTTGTCAGAAATCCAAACTTTGCAATAACATGCCAAAACGTACATATCAACCTAGTCGCCGCAGCCGAAGCAACAAGCACGGTTTTCGATCACGCATGGAAACCGCTGATGGAAGAGATGTTATCAAACGCCGCCGTGCGAAAGGACGAAAACGACTGACCGTAAGTGATGAAGGATTCCGCAAATAGTCATGAGCGGAAGTATACCTTGCCGCGTTCGCGCATTTTGCGTGGTCGTGAACCCATACAGCACCTTTTTCAGGGGGGCAAGGTTTTAAGGCAGCGATATATTGATTTGCGCTACCTTTTTTTTCCAGACCGTCCCCATGACTGTCTGGTCGCATTTATCGCAGGAAAACGCCTGGGCAAAGCACATGAACGCAACGCCATCAAACGACGTATGAGGGAAGCTTTCCGGTTACATCAGTATCTTATACGTGATATCACGCAAGCTGAGGCTATCGGCTTTCACGGGCTCTTCATTGCCAAAAAAACGACAACTCCGTTCGAGTTGGTGGAGCGAGATTGTGTTCTTCTACTTAAAGCAGCTGCCAATCATATTCATACCGGGAATATCTCATGAAATATCTGTTTGTCGCCCTGATTAAAGGCTATCAATTTTTCATCTCGCCCTATTTCCCGACCAGTTGCCGTTATTACCCCACCTGCAGTCACTATGCTATTGATGCCGTCAAAATGCACGGCGCCATCAAAGGAACCGGTCTGGCTCTTTGGCGTATCCTTCGGTGCAATCCATACAGCAACGGTGGCGAAGATCCCGTACCAGGCTCCACAACCCACTGCTCTTGCGAGGATGAGTCACCCGGCACGAGCAAGGCATCGCACGCTCCCATATCATCACAACGCAGACCTTCCGCCTCCTCCACCTGCGCGCACCCATTAAACGAATTATAAACTGCTACTATTTTGGACCGCAATACCGTAATAGGATTTCTTCTCATCTTCGGGCTTATGTTAGCCTGGATGTACTCGACCATGCCTTCGCAAGAAGAGCTTGAACGCCAACGCCAGGAACGCCTTGCACAAGACACCCTTACTGAGGAGACTTTGGATCCCCAAATGGATCAGGAGGTGGGGGGCGAAGATATGGAGTCCGAAGAGCCCTCCGTTGATCGTCCCTCCCTCGGTATCTTTGGCCACACCGCCGTAACCGACACCGTATCCACATGGGTTGAAACACCGTTGTATGAGGCTCGTTTCACCAATCTCGGCGGTGGACCGGCCAGCTTCCACCTTAACCGCCATGACCTCTGGGACAGCGGCAAGGTCCAGTTGATGTCGGACACCACCCGCTCAGCTTATTCACTGGAGTTTTTGTCGACTGAAAACTACAACATCGAAACCGACAACCTGCTGTTCCGCCCGGTTTCCCATCCCGCTTCGTTGTCTCTGGAAGAGGGGGAAAGCACTACTCTTCAGTATGAATTTGAGCTCGAGGACGGCGAGCGTATCATCTATACCTATACCATTGATGGCGACAGCTACCAGATTCTACTCGATATCGCCTTCGAAGGGATAGATCACTACATCAGCGGACGCAGTTTCGAACTTGTCTGGAAACCTGCCTTACCCCCGACCGAACGTGACATTGCATCCGAGGCTCAGTATACCTCGGCTTACAGCTATGCAGGCGGAGTTCTGGAAGAGTTTCAACCATCCGACGAAGGTTATGCCGAAAGCATCATTACCGGGAATGTCGACTGGGTTGCCAGTAAGTCCAAGTTCTTCACACAGATCATCAAAGCGCAGGAGCAGACCGACGGTGCCATTTTAAGTGCCGATTTATTTTTGGATGCCGATAATGGGGAAATGGTGCATAACTATAATACGGCACTGCGCACCAGGGTCTCTGACGCCGCTTCCTACAATTATCAGCTCTACCTGGGGCCGCTTGAATATTACCGTCTTCGTGACTTTGACTCGGAGGCCTATGATATGGTCGACACCGGGTTTGGATTTATGCGATGGTTCTCCGATCCTTTTGTGAAGTACATCATCCTCCCGTTTTTTGCATTTGTGGGAGACCTGACCGGCAATATGGGGATCACGATCATCTTGTTTGCAATACTGGTCAAAATCGTGCTATACCCCCTCACCAAGAAGAGCTTTGAGAGTATGGCCGCCATGCGGGAGCTACAGCCCGAAATGGAGGCGATCAAAGAAAAATACAAGGATGACCCGCAGAAACAACAGCAGGCTACCATGAAGCTGTTCAAAACGGCCAAGGTCAATCCTCTGGGTAGCTGTCTGCCCAACCTGTTACAAATACCGGTCTTGATCACTTTTTGGCGCTTTTTCCAAAATGCCATAGAAGTGCGACAGGAACCGTTCCTCTGGGCGAGTGATCTCTCCGCCCCGGATATTATTCTTAACCTTCCGTTTACCATCCCATTTATGGGGAGCCACATCGCCGGCTTTGTACTATTGATGACAGCTACTATGGTCGTACAGATGAAAGTTTCGGGTCAGGGTAACACCGCTCCCAATCCGGCACTGAAAATGATGCAGTATGTGCTTCCAGTCATGCTGCTGGTAATTTTCAACCGTCTGTCGTCCGGGCTTAGTCTCTACTATCTGGTTTATAATGGTCTTTCCATTGCTCAGCAGATGTTGATCAACAAAAAGATGGACCATGTGAAACTGATGGAATCTGTTGACAAGAAAAAGGCCAAAGAGATGCGTAAAGAAAAGCTTCTTGAAGAAAAGCAAGCCCGCAAAGAAAAAAACAAGCAGACCGAAGATTAAACCGTTATGATACGGAATATCGATTATTCCGGTTACCTCTATCTGGCGGTTATTCTTTTTGCCCTGCTTACATTTGCGCTTACCAAACGGCATGCCCCGGATACACAACCAATCCGTTTCCCGGATGAGCAGGTTCGCGTTGACCTTCTTTCCGGCCCGGCTTCTGCAAGTGCGAGACCAGCCGACCATCTTCATATCGTTATACCGGAAAAGGACTCTGTAACGGTTACACAAAGCCGGCACCGTATTGCCGCCAATACCCACCCTGCCAATCGAGCCTTCATCAATGATTCCGAGGTGGTGGTTTATCCCAGTGGTGCTTTTGCCGGAATCATTGAACTGGAGGCCGGTCAATCGGTTTCGGAAATTCGCGTGATCACCCCTGATGGTGACACGTTACGCCAAACATTACATTTTCTCTATGAGGAGTCCGAACCTGTCCGGTTGCGCGAAGTATGGCAGCCATTTGATGATGACAAAATTGCTGAAGTACAGGGAAATCATCCCTTTTTCACACTCGGTACCGAAAGTGACCGTCTTGGTCCGCTGCCACTAAGTCACCTGGAGGCCGGCATTCTGGTGAAATTAACGGGGCGGAAAGGCTCTTTTTACCGTGTTCATCTATCAGATAACCGGGAAACCTGGCTTCCGAAGCGGTTTGCGCGTATCCTTCCGGGCCAGAGAGAACTACCACGCGGCAACAGCGGATCGTTGTCTATAACCGAAAGCAGCCAAAACGATATCATCTCCTTCACGTTAGGAGCCCGCCTGCCCTATATATCCACGATGATGACCGATCCCAATATCATTGAAGTGGAAGTATTCGGATCCAAAGCTGAAACCAACCGGGTATTTCGTCATGCTGATGCCCATGGGATCCGGGATATTGAGTTGACTCAGAAGGGGAAAGATCATCTTCTGCTTCGTATCATCCTGGATTATGAGATTCATTGGGGGTATCACATCAACTATGGTATTGGAAATACGCTTCGAATCCATGTACGCAGACCTCCGGGTCCCATCGTCCCTGATCACGCATTAGCCGGAAGAATTATTGCTATCGATCCGGGTCATGGAGGTGCCAATTCAGGCGCATTGGGCACATCCGGAGTACTTGAAAAAGAGATTACGCTGGACATCGCAAAGCGAGTCCAGAAGAAACTCCAAAAAGAAGGTGCACGGGTCATGATGACCCGTAACCGGGACGAAACCGTGTATCCGTCCGAACGGATCCGCACTGTTGTGAATTCCGATGCCGAAGTGCTGGTTAGCCTTCATGCCAACTCCATCGGCAACGGTATTGATCCCCTGGCGATCAGTGGCACAAGCACCTATTATCGTCACAATGCATTTCGTCCCCTGGCTCACATCATGCACCATAGTATGCGGGAACTGCCTTTAAATGATTTTGGACTAATCGGTAATTTTAACTTCGTGCTGAACGCCCGCACCGAGCTTCCCAATGTATTGGTAGAAACGGCTTTTTTGTCACATCCCGAAGATGAAATAAAACTGCTTGATCCGGAATTCAGAGAAGAAATCGCCGAAAAGGTAAAAAACGCATTACATCGCTTTTACCTGCAATTTGGCAGATCGGCAACCAACTCACCGGCCTGATTATGATTTTCCGGGCTTGTCGGTCTCGTCGTGCTTCTCCTTTTTCCCCTCCTCTTTTTCAAATCCCTTCTTGAAGTTTGCCAGTCTGCCGGAAAAATACTCCTTCTCGGTTTGCTCCCTCGTTTTGACTTTTCCAAGCAAATAGCCGTAAGGGCGCATCGACTCCACCTCGTCAAATACCTCTTTGAGCATCGCCATTGCCGGAATAAAAAGTATCATGCCGGCCAAGCCCCATATCTGGCCGCCAATAAAAATCGCAAGCAGGGTTACCAGTGGATTCAGACTCACACGCTGACCAACAATCATTGGTGTAAACAAGTTGCTTTCAAAAAGCTGGATGACATAGAATGTAGCCAACACCGCAACCGGATACCAAAGTGAATCCATGGTCAACAGTGAATATACAATCGGCAGGATGGAACCCAAAATAGGTCCCAGGAATGGGATTACATTTAAAAGACCGGCGAAGACACCAAAAAAGAGGGCATGATCAACCCCGATGATGGTCAGTGCCGTACTGTTGAGAACTGCCAGGATACAGATGACGATAAACATGCCGGTGATATAGTTTTGAACGACACTTCGCACCTTATTCAACAGTATCTCAACCTTTTGGCTTTGACGGTCACGGGAAAATGCCATCAGGAAAAAGTCTTTCAAGAAGTCGCGATACAACAGCATCAGATACACATAAATCGGGATAAGAAAAAACATGGTGACCGTAGTGGCCGCTGTCATCATGCCCTTGGTAAGTGGCTCGACATTATCCTGCAGAAAAGAGATGATCGCATCACGGGCTGAATCCAGCTGAGCATCCGGCTCCACTGCCAGGTAGACGTTGAAATATTCCGAAAACTGATCAAAAAGCTCGTCAATCCGATCTTCAATCATACCCAGGTCCTGGGCAAAATTGGCAATCTGGTGATAAAAAAAGAAAATGATCCCGGAAATAAATGTTATACCGATAAGCAGGCTAAGCAGGGAAGCAAAGATGCGATAAATGCGGTATTTTTCAATGAAAGAGCAGATCGGAGTCAATAGGATAGCAAAAAAGACCGCAAATAAAAACGGGATCAGGATCGCACTTGCCTGGATCATAAAAAAAACAAGCAAGGTAAGTCCGCCGAGTATATAGGTCAGCTTTCCATACCAGGGTAAATCCATTTTGCCACTCACGATAGTGCTCCTCTATTAATTATCCTTGGACGTTATGATGTTATAGAACCGGCCTTCATTGTTCCCAAACGGCATTTTGCCGATTAATATCCGGCAGAAGACGATCGCTGTCTATTTCAACGCGCCGTACATTCTGCTCTGGGATTACAATTTCCGCTGCAGTACGACCTTCCAGCCAGGGTGTAACCGGCATCACGTGCTCCACTTTGTTATCTCCATCATAGGTAATGGTCAGATAAACCGGCATGGGAACCTCTCCATGATCCCTTACAACGATCCGGGTACCATCCTCAACCTCCTGAACCTGGTCAATTGCCTGATCCAGCACCCAGGTTTCATAATACCAGCTGTACCAGAACCAGTCAAGATCCCATCCACTGACACGGTTAAATGTTTGGAAAAAATCCCAGGGGTAGGCTTGTTTGAAAGCCCATTCCCCGATGAATGTTTGGTAGGCCTCTTCAAATATCTCCTCACCAAGAATCTTCCGCAAGGCGACCAGCACTGCTGCGGGTTTCCGGTACGAAGCGATAATAAAATGATGGTCGGAATAATGGTAATCTGATCTACGCATGATCGGCCCCTCCTCGCCCCGCCGTGCCGCGCGCACATAATTCCTTTGGGCATCACGATGCGGCGTGCGTTCCGGATGGTAGGCATTGACCGCTTCGGCAGTGCTGAACACCGTATTTCCTTCGTCAAACCAGCTATAACGCCGTTCATCGGTACTGACGGTGAGTGGAATCCACATATGTGCCAGTTCATGCGCAGTAACTGAGTAAAGTGCTTCTGCTCCGCGATGGTTGTAGTCACCCATAACCGTCATCATCGGATACTCCATACCGCCTCCGATGATTCCAGCCCCTTCAACGGCAGTCATATGCGGCCACGGATAGGGGAAACCCGTCATTTCAGACAAAAAGGTGATAGCATGCTGCTGATAGGCAACCACTTCCGACCAAAGGGGGGCATCATCCCGCCAAAAACTGTTGATAACAGTGTAATCGGTTTCGCCGTCGCCGGTCAGGTCACCCACAGCTGTTCGTGCAGCATCCCAGTTTGAAGCGCGGGTGACACTAAAGGCAACATCCCGCACATTTTTCGCTGAAAATTTCCAGGCCACATACCTTTGGTAGTCTTGCCCTTCCGCGGCATGATCCTCCACCCAGGAAATTTCACCACCCTCGGAGTCACGGGCATATCGAACACGTCCGGGAGCATCCTGCAAAGTCACCTGCTCATCCGAATCGGCTGAATAAACGCGAACCGGTTCGTCGCTTTGCCTGGCCTGTTGCCATCGTCTGTATAGGTCCGGAGCAAGCACTTCGCGGGCATTCATCAGTTCGCCGGTTGCCATAATCAACCAGTTCTCCGGAGCCCGGATCGTCAACTCATAATCGGCAAAACCGTGGTAAAACTCCGCTCGTCCCAGATAGGGATCCGGATGCCATCCAACTACATCGTCATACACAACCATCTGGGGATACCAGTATCCAAGATAGAAGAGATCATCCCCGCTGTACCCCATACGGCCACCGGCACCGCGCTGTGGTATCACAAACTCATATTCGATCGCAATTTCAACCTGCTCTCCGGATTCCACGGGATCGGGAGGCAACATGGTCATCCGGGTGCCCCGGACCGCATAATAATTCTCCCCTTCTCTCGTATCATCAAGTTCGGTACCTGCCACAACAACCCTTTGTATCTGAACACCTCCGGTCACTTCAGCCGGCCTGTTACGCCGGACTCCCTCGGCGTGCAGGTTTTGAACCAGCTCAAGCTGAAGTTGTCTTAGCTTATCCGGAGAGTTATTGTGATAGGTGATCCGGGCCAGAGCCACCAGCCGCTTTTCATCGGGATCAAGCGTAACCTCAATGTCATATTCCGAGAACTGTTGCCAGTACTCATTGCCAGGCCGGCCGTCAGATGTACGGGTGCCCTCATCTACGGCATCCCTGTACCCGGACGGAGGCACAACCGCCCTGGGCAACGGCCTTTCAAACCGATCTTCGGCAGATCCGTTAAGTCCCTGAATAACGGCATTCGTCCCTGTGACCGGTTCGGGGGAACATGAAACACCAAATATCAGTAAAACAAACAAAATACAGATAGATCTAAAGGCTATATTATAAATCATGAATACCTCTTGTCGTTCATTTAGTTGCTCTGGCAACCCGTATTTTGATGAATCCCGGAGCCTTTGCGGATTTTTAATAACACGAAGGCCCGTCAAAAAATTTATGGAAAATAAAAATAATTATGGCGGCAGACTTGTAACTTTTAACTGTCCGTATTCGTCTTACCGCCAAAATCTGTAAACAATCTATGCAGACTTTACCGGAAAGTCATCACTCTTTGCCAATTAGCAGGGTTTAGATGCATTCGACTGACTTGTCAGATAAAGAGATAATCACCCGGATTCTGGACGGGGAGAAAGAGTTGTACCTCGTACTCATGAAACGGCACCATTCACTGGTTTTTTATGTCGCCCAGCAATTCCACCAAAACGGACAGGAGCAAGTTAGCGAGATAGCCCATGAAATATTTGTAAAGGCATATGAACAGTTGGCTTCCTATGAAAACCGATCCGCGTTTTCCAGTTGGCTCTATCGCCTTGCCAGAAATTACTGTATTGACAAAATTCGAAGGAATAAACGCCATAACCTTACATACCTGGAAATGCCCGGAGAATACTCCGATCATATGGCAACGGATGAACCGGATCCCGGTGAAAATCTCTCAGAAAGCGAATCTGCCGCAAAACTACAGAAAGGATTGGAAAAGATCGGAGAACAGTATTCCGTTCCCCTGCTGATGAAATACCGCGACGGTATGTCCTATGATGCCATATCTAACGCTCTCGATATATCAGAAGGAGCATTGAAAGTCAGAGTACACCGTGCAAGAAAGGAACTCAAACAATACATGGAGCAAAAGTAATGAGCACAGATCATGAAATATGGCTTAGCCGCTACCTCGATGGTGAGCTCAATGACGAGGAGCAAAAACAGGCTCTTCATATCATTGCCGATGACCCGGAATTGCGTTCGATGCTGAAATTTGACTTGCAGTTGCGGCAGAAGCTCTCCGGCTATGACAAACCTGCCGTCACACAGGCAATGTCTGATGCCGACGCACCATCCACACCGGAAGTGCCGGAACAATTTTTTGATGATGTCATGGAATCGATAGCCGCATCCGGCACCAGCTCATCCCAGAAACACCATAAGGCCGGCAAAATGGAACCTTCCGGCAAAGAATCACCCGACGGGTTTTTAAAAAGATTACGGCAACCACGCGTTGTGGTCATACGGCCGGGTTGGGCAGCGGCGGCCGCCGTCACTCTGGTGGTAGTCGCTATGTCACTCCCCATCTTGATGACACCAGGCTCAGTTCCCGGACCCACAACAGAAAACGGGTACATTGCAGAACCGGGACCCGCATCAACCCGGATTCCGGCTCAGCAAGTCGTCGAGGAGTCAGCAGACCGTGTGATGATGCGTTTCGTCTACATCGATGATGACGCTGAATCCATCGAAGTTGCCGGTGACTTCAGCGACTGGGATCCCATTGCCCTCAGTCCTCAGACAATCAACGGCGATACAGCCTGGACCGGAATCATACCCCTTCCACGGGGAGAACATCGCTACATGTTTATCCGGAATGGGGAGCAGTGGGAAACAGATCCACTGGCCCATAGGCAGGTTGATGACGGTTTTGGAAACAGAAATGCCATCATTCAGTTATGAAATATTTTGTAAGAGGAGTGATAATGAACGTATTCATTCTCGCAGCCATAAATGCTCCGGGTCAGCATATCTCCTCCGGTGTCAACCTGTCACTTGACGGAGGTTTTTACTCCAACAATTACCTGCTACCCTATGTAGCTGACTGGGACCGCTCCGAGAATACTACCTTCAGCTCTTTTACGCCTTCCGCCTATATTCAGCTTACGGGCAGTGGACGTACGTTGACCGTTAACGGCACCGGACAACTGCTTCACTACGCGGGTGACCGCCCTGACCGTGCCGCCGGATTGCTTTCCAGCCGGTTTCAACAGCGTGTCACCTCTTCAGTCTGGCTGCGTGCCGCCGGGGGCCTCCATTTCTATTCTACATCCGATTACACGTACTCTCAATCCCGGGACATGCAGTGGTTTCAGTTTGCAGCAGAGTGGTTTGCCAGCCCCTTTACAAAATTTGAACTGACCGGCGGATCGGCTTATCGCAACTATATCCTTCCGGATTTTGAAAATCTTTATTCCAGCCGGCACCATTCCTACGGCATCGGAACGGAGTACTGGCCCGGCTTCAGATGGCGCCTCAGAGCAGATTTCCGCAGCAGCCTCTCCCACATAACTACTCCGGGCGACGGATTTTCAACCGCTCTTTCGCTTTCACACTATACCCGTAGCGGCACCGTATTGATGCTTCAAACCGGACTCGAGCAATACACTTCGGAGTTTCAGGCATTTCCGGATAGTGATCCGGCATTTTCAACTTCAGCCTTTGCATATGACCAGGGAGCCGTCTTGTCACTGATGAACACACGTCAGCTTACAGCCGAAACAGATACCGCTCCTGATGAAAACATTACGCTTACTGACCGTTTTCACCGCTCCACCTTCCAGGTTTCGTATCCGGTCAGCAACCGCATCACAATCACCGGCACCCTATCGGGCTTGCTATGGTTCACGGATGAAGATGATGCAATAGAAGCCGACTATAACGTTTCGGCAGGAATTCAAATCCCGTTTTCTATACGGCTCTCCCGTTCAGGTGAGCTTCGCAATTTGAACTGGGCTTCACGCGAACCTGGAGAAGCCGTTCTGAATGTACACTACCGGGGTGATCAATCGCTCTACATCAGCGGTGATTTCAACGACTGGGACAGACCTGGCACACCTCTCCGCCAGACAGGCCGGCACCGCTATAGCATCGAGCTGGAGCTATCGGAAGGTGTGTATGAATATAAAATCAGCAAAAGAAACCGTGAGCAGCTGGAGTGGATAGAATTGCCGGAGGAAGTACCCACCGTCAGTGACGGATTTGGCGGAGAAAACGGCATGGTTATCATTGACTATGAATTATGAAATTACTTATGAGATCAAAAACAAAATACCACATTAATAAACCCGGACTTTCGGCATACCTCCGATTTCCTGTTTCATTACTGCTATTTGGTATCCTCTTACTTACTGCGGAATACGGTATAGGACAACCCGGCAACCGCTTTCAGGAAATTATGGATAAGGGTGCAGAAGCAGGAATTGCAGAAGAGCGTATGGAAGCGCTGATCAGCCGGGGGCAAAACCGGGGATTGGATGCCGATGAGCTGGATCGCCTGATGGAGGCTCCCATTTCCATAGCCGATCGGGGGCTGCCCTATCACCCGCTCATTAAAAAATATATGGAAGGCATGGCCAAAGGAGTTCCTCCCGGATCCATTCAGCAGGTACTTGATAATATGGCTAATGGCCTCATACGGTCGGCTGATCTGGTCGATCCCTGGGTCACCCGCAACGAAGTGCAACAAATGCTGGAAAGAGAAACCGGAGGCCGGGAAATAGATGCCGCCACCCGTCGATTTCGCAACCAGGTTCTTGAGAGTACTTCCTATGCCTTACAACTCGGCTTGGGTGAAGAGACCCTCTCCGGTTTTCTGGATCAGTTGACCAGTGAACAAGCTACCGAACGAAGTGGTATGAACGCTATCGCTTCCGCCATACGTACCTTGCCGGATCTTCCAGGCGCTCACGACAGTCCGGAGATGGGAAGCAGGTTGCTGGTCAGAGTTCTGAACGCCGGGTTCAGTGCCCATGAGATCCAGCAATTACCGGATGCGTTCCACTCCGCACAATTTCGCAGTCAGCTGCCTGCAGAAAACATCGCAAGGGGCATGGAGCGTCAGATGGAACGCGGCATGCCACCCGAACATATTCTGGACAATGTATTCAAGGGCAATGTGGGTGGAGGGCCACCCGGCTTTACGCCACCTGGACTTGGCGACACCGAAGGTGAAGGGGAAGGGGAAGGGCGCGGACGTGGACCTGGACGCGACCAGGGCGGCCCCCCTGATTCCCCGCCGGGACAGTAAAGAATGTCATTTATCTTGTAACTATATGCTCCGGCAAACGTCTCACGGGTGAATCTGAAAAAGATTAAACCATTAATATCACGAGGATCTCATGATAAATAATAAAACATCAACACCATCTGTGCGGCATTACTTACTTCATCCCATGCTTTTTATGCTGTTTATGCTGATTTCGCTTCAGGCTTGCGATCAACAATCCACAGCACCTTCCGATGGCACGGGCACGATGAAGGTCATGCTTCACGACAATCCAGGTGACTTTCAAGAAGTGTGGATCGATATAGAGTCCGTTCAAGTTAATCCCAACCAGCTCGGAGAAGCTAACCAGGATGAAGAATCCACATGGACCGTCATCAATGAACCCCAACAAAGATACAATTTGCTGGAGCTGGTCAACGGCGCCCGGGAAGTCTTGGGCGAAGCCGAACTTGAAGCCGGTTATTATCGTCAAATCCGGTTGATTCTTGGAGATGATAACACCGTTGTGGTCGATGACAGTACCTATCAGCTTCAAACCCCCTCGGCACAGCAATCCGGATTAAAAATCAAAATCGACACTGAGATTGAGGAAGGAATGAACTATGAGCTCAACCTTGATTTTGACGTGGCGCGGTCGATTGTACATAAAGGAGGTGGTGCTTCCAATAATCCGGCA
>CAYMBG010000029.1:19457-21370 GCA_964388615.1 uncultured Chitinophagales bacterium
GCCTCTACCAGGCCCGAAGAAAACACCGGTGCTTTTCGATTGATGGGACTACCTGAAGACACCTACACCATCTCTGTCGAGCCTGTATCCGAAGCTTATGAATCGGTAGAAGTACAAGATGTTACGGTTACTGCCGGCGAAAACCATGACCTGGGAACGATTCCTATCGAATAACAGCCCTCAATATATCACGTAACAAGAGGTCCGGTGGCGATGCAGCATGTCGCACCGGATTTTTTTATTTAATCAGACTCATATAGGTCATCGGGGTCAGTCCCCGCCAGATCTACCAGAAAACCGGCAATATTGCGGGTTGTTACCTCAATAAAACGCTCCCCTTTTTCGGCAGAAGCGTTTGCCGGGTTTCCAACTCCGGTATCATACGTCGCTTCACTCCACTCTCTTGGAGTCCAGGCCCATCCCTCCTTCATAGCCTTGAGTCTGAATGAACGCTCCTTGCCATCTCCTGCTTCATGCAACGGACGTACAAGATCAGGTCGCACATGCATTACCGCACTGGTTTCAAACTCTCCGGCATGATCACCAGGTTCCGAAAAAAAGGCATTCCAATCAGCCGACCGGTACCAGTCGATGACACACAGAAACAGGTCGACCTCTACCTGGAGCTCACGGATCATCTGCCGGAAATGATTGCCGCCATGACCGTTGAGAAGGACCAGCTTACGAATACCCTGGGCATCCAGTGACCTTGCGATATCGCCAAGCACCGCCTCCTGGGTGGATGGGTTCATATTAATGGCAAATGGAAAATCCAACATGCCGGTTTGAACACCGTAGGGAATCGCGGGTATTATACCGACTTTGGCCCCATCATCCCAGGCCAGCCGGCCGGCTTCATCCGCAACATATTCGACGTCGATGGTATCCGTACCATAAGGCAGGTGATAGTTATGTGGCTCCGTAGCCCCCCAGGGCAGAACGGCCACTTCATAATCGATCTGTTTTACAGTTTTCCAATTGGTTTCACCAATCAGCCAGGGTTTATCCGTCATATTGCTCCATTACTTGTGTTTACCGACAACCTGCACCACAACATGCCGGTCACGTGGTCGATTATCATGATCCAGTAACACTATCTGTTGCCAGGTTCCAAGAATGCAACTGCCATCACGAATGGGCACCGTTATCCCCGGTCCCATAAAAGTGCTTCGAATGTGCGAAAACCCGTTATCATCACCCCAGGTTTGGGAGTGATGGGAGTGCATTCGCTCTGAAGCAAAATCCTCGAGTTTCTCCTGAATATCCTTTACAAGAGCCGGCTCATACTCCATGGTCGAGATGGAGGCGGTAGAACCGACTGCAAAAATATGACAAAACCCCTCGTGGATCCCGGATTGGTTTACGATAGAATGGACTTTTGAGGAGAGGTCGTGGATATCGGAAAAACCCGCCGTTTTGAGATGTATATCATCGGTATGAATATGCATATGAAAAATATTTTTTTTGTCACTCATAATGGATTCGTCATTCCCAGGTATCCGCAAAATCTGCAGTACTGAAGTATAACGTAATATCAGAACATTTCAATAACACCGGGACAAACTACCAGTTAAACAGCGTGCCGTCCTCTTTTCTGTTAACCGGAAGATAGGCTGGTTCGTAAGGATATTTTTTCGCCATCTTCTCATCGATATCAACACCAAGTCCGGGAGCCTCTCCGGGATAAAAATAACCTTCCTGAAAATAATATTCATGGGGAAACACCTCTTCGGTTTCCCGGGAGTGTGGCATGTGCTCCTGGATACCGAAATTATTAATAGCTATATCAAAATGGAGTGCGGCGGCCATCGTCACCGGTGAAAGGTCCGTTGCGCCATGACAACCCGTCCGGACATGATACAGCTCCGCAAAAGCGGCGACTTTCCTTAAATGGCTGATGCCACCCGCATGCA
>CAYMBG010000029.1:21470-25280 GCA_964388615.1 uncultured Chitinophagales bacterium
CGTACCGCTTTGTATCCCATTTCAAGATGACGGCCTACCTCTTCCACTGTTTGGCCAATATCTTTTCCGTTGGCATGACTGTAAACCATCACCCCCGTCCGGCTTTTTCCACCCAGCAGATTATAAACCGGGGTATTCAACACTTTGCCTTTGATATCCCATAACGCCATATCCACAGCGGCTATAGCCGACATGGTTACAGGTCCCCGGCGCCAGTAAGCACCCTTGTAGAGATATTGCCAGATATCCTCAATTTCGGAAGGATCGCGATCGATCAGACAGGGTGCCACATGATCCTCCAGATAAGACGCAACCGCTAACTCCCGGCCGTTTAACGTAGCATCCCCAACACCGTACACCCCTTGGTCGGTCTCTATCTTGAAAGTCACAAAATTTCTGCCGGGACTGCAGACAATCACTTTTGTGTTGGTAATGTTCATATCCTGATTTTTTTCTGGCATTGTAATGAGATCATGATATCGTTAAAAACGATCATTTTCAATCACATCACAGAACAAAAACTAATAAAACAACGCCATATCCATGATTCTTTTTACCATTACATCGAATTTTTTTTTGGCTAAAACCTGCTACCTTGTTATAGTGCAGAAGAACAAAAATTTCGTTATCGCAACACATTCACCAAAACACACAGACTGGATATGAAACGCAGAACACTCGGATATAACGGACCTCAAATTACGGAATGCGGACTCGGTTGCTGGCAGCTTGGTGGTGGATGGGGCCATCCCTGGGATGATCGAATTGCCCAGGAAATTCTGGAAACCTCCTATCAATTGGGCATTCGATTTTTTGATACCGCCGATGTCTATGGTGACGGTAACAGCGAAAGCGAAGCCTCCATCGGCTCATTTATCAAAAAGCGGGCCGATCCATTTGTTGCTACCAAACTTGGAAGAAAAGGGATTTACCCGGATGGATATTCGCGCCAATCTCTTCTTGACGCCACCAAAGAATCGCTTGGACGTCTTGGAGTGGAAAAGCTGAACCTTACCCAGCTTCATTGTGTACCACCTGAGGTGCTACGCGAGGGGAAGGTATTTGACTGGCTGCGTGAACAACAGGAAATGGGGCTTATTGAACGGTTTGGAGCCAGTGTAGAGACCGTGGAAGAAGGGCTGATTTGCCTGGAGCAGGAAGGCTTAGCCTCTCTGCAGATCATTTTCAATATTTTTCGTCAAAAGCCCTTGAAAGAACTCTTGCCCAAGGCTTATGAAAAGGGAGTCGGCATTATCGTCAGGCTACCCCTGGCCAGCGGCCTGCTTAGCGGAAAAATGAAACCCGATACCACCTTCCGTGAAGGAGACCACCGAAACTTTAATCGCGATGGGGAGGTATTTAATGTCGGAGAAACTTTTGCCGGATTACCTTTCAACAAAGGGGTTGCTTTGGCCGAAGAACTCAAAAGCATGGTTCCCGAGGGAATGACCGTGGCTCAAATGGCTTTAAGATGGATTCTGGATCACAAAGAAGTCACCACTGTAATCCCGGGCGCAAGCTCAAAATTACAGGCTCAGCAAAATGCCGCTGTCTCCCAAATGCCCCCGCTCTCAAAAGCTCTTCATGCGCATCTCGCTGATTTTTATGAACAAAACGTGCACAATCATATACGCGGCGGCTATTAATAAAAAAATATGCATAAAACCTCATAAAATCGTAAACTTATAAGCTTCAAATATTAAAACTCCTGTTTTTATTTCAATATTATTAAATATTACACAACATGAAGAATTCATATAAGCCACAGATTGAAAATTTTATGGGGGAGGTTGAAACGCGAAACCCCGGTGAACCGGAATTTATCCAATCCGTCAGGGAAGTAGCTGAAACTGTTATTCCATTCATCAACAATCATCCCAAATATAGAAAGGCAAACATTTTGCACAGGATGGTGGAGCCTGAACGTGTGATAATGTTCCGGGTCCCATGGGTTGACGATGAGGGCAATGTCCAGGTCAATCGTGGATACCGCGTACAGTTCAACTCCGCTATTGGGCCTTATAAAGGGGGGTTGCGTTTCCATCCATCTGTGAATTTAAGTGTGCTCAAATTTTTGGGATTCGAGCAAATTTTCAAAAACGCGCTTACAACCTTGCCGCTTGGAGGTGCCAAAGGCGGCTCGGAATTTGACCCCAAAGGCAAATCCGACCTTGAGGTGATGCGATTCTGTCAGAGTTTCATGACCGAATTACAGAGACATATCAACAAATACACGGATGTTCCCGCCGGAGATATCGGTGTGGGTGCGCGTGAAATAGGCTTTCTTTTCGGTCAGTACAAGAGACTTCAAAACGAATTCACCGGAGTGCTTACAGGCAAGGATCTGAATTGGGGTGGATCTTTTATCCGCCCGGAGGCCACCGGTTACGGTACAGTCTATTTTGTTGCGGAAATCCTGGCACGAAACAACGACAGCTTTGAAGGCAAAACCGTTGCCGTATCCGGATCCGGAAATGTTGCGCAATTCACGATAGAGAAAGTATTAGAACTGGGTGGAAAGGTCATAAGTGCTTCGGATTCCTCCGGGTGCATCCTGGTCAAAGACGGCTTTACTCATGAACACCTTGAGGCTCTTAAAGAGCTTAAGAATGTAGAAAGAGGCCGGGTTAATGAAATGGCCGAAAAATTTACTGAAATTGATTTCCAGGATGGCGATTGCGCCTGGGGTCTACCCATTGACATCGACATTGCCTTGCCATGTGCCACGCAGAATGAAATGGATGAACATCAAGCGAAGCAATTGATCGAAAAAGGAGTCAAAATTGTGGGTGAAGGCGCCAATATGCCGTGTACATCGGAAGCAGTTCACCTGCTGCAAGATCATGGCGTTATTTTCGGACCCGGCAAGGCGGTTAACGCTGGCGGGGTTGCCACTTCCGGACTGGAAATGGCCCAAAACGCCGTTCGATTGAGTTGGGATCGGGAAAAAGTCGATTCGAAACTGCTGGACATCATGAAAAACATCCACCAACAGTGTGTAATACATGGTGAAGATGAACACGGCAATGTGGACTACGTAAAAGGTGCCAACCTTGCCGGCTTTGTGAAAGTAGCGGATGCCATGATGGATCAGGGAGCGGTTTAGCCAGATAAGCCCTTTCATCAGTGGCTCTTTGACATACATCCTGAATAATTTATTCCTTGAAAGGCTGCCATTTTTTACAAAAGGATGGCAGCCTCCTGGTAACAACATTGCTCCGTATTATCAATTTATCGCCCTGATAATAAGACGCTCACTTTGCAGGTTTTCGGATTTCGCCTCAAATGTGATTTCACCAGCGTTACCGTCCGATTGTACGATTGCCAGTGCTTTGCCATTGAACACTTTGCGATGGGCTGCCTGAGGACCGGTTGTCATACGTAACCGTACCGATCGTGGTGTAACGAAATCAATTTTGAATGGATAGACCGGATCTACGGCATATTCTCCTCCCGGAAATTCATTGCCATGATTACGCCGCAACACCTTCAGCATCCCATGAGTTTTTTTTAGTGTTTTCATAATAGTTTACGTTTAGGGATCCATCTGGCACTATGGTACATACATCATACTCTTTCCATGCTGATTTTACAGAACAGGAAAATTCTGCATCAGATTTAATAAAAATAAGTGAGAAAAGACCATCCCGGATTTTTCTTGTTTAAAGTGGGATAAGGGTACATTTGCGTTTTTTAAACTTGTTTGTAAATTTAATTGATCTATTGGTCTTTTTAATTCCCACCAACGGTCGTATTCCATTTTACACATCAATTACTTCGCCTCCTCACTCCGAATATCATGACACATCA
>CAYMBG010000030.1:0-10387 GCA_964388615.1 uncultured Chitinophagales bacterium
AGGATACCAACATCATACATCTTTTGGTTGATGGTAGACAGGCCCAGGTAAGCGGCTGTTTTGATATTATCGTATCCCATAACGGCGACATCTTCGGGAATGCGCAGATTCTTTTCTTTCAGAGCGTGCATCACACCGATTGCCTGAGCGTCATTGGTACAGAATATAGCTTCCGGAAGTCCGCCACGTTCCTGCATGATCTGGACCGATTCGAATCCGGCTTCTTCACTATAACCGGAGTGTTTCCGTGTGATGCCCTTGACAAAAAAATCATCATTTAATGGTAAATGATTCTGGATGAGGACATCGCGAAACCCTTTCTCCCGGGAGTCGGCAACAGGAGATTTACTGTGTGAACGAACCATTCCGATTTTTTTGTACCCTTCCTTGATCAAATGCTCTCCGGCCATGTAACCGCCCCGGTAGTTGTTCCAGTAAATGTGATTGAAATCATCGTGCTGAGAACCGACAAGAACGACCGGAATTTCGGCACTTTTCAGTCGCTTTGAGATGGAATCGTCAATGCTGATTGAAAAAACGAGAAGAGCATCGGGAATCCCACGGTCCAGGAATTTCTTAAAAGTTTCTTCGGAGTTCTCTGAACCGGTATTGTAGATGATAAAATCGAGGTCGGTATGTTTAAGTTGATCCTTGATCCCTTTTAGCACCTCGTTGAAAAAAGGCGTCGTAAACGTTGGGAGTGCCACTGCTATGACCTGGGCTTCGCGCCGGGCAAGCTTTCGGGCATTGACCTGTGGACGGAAATCAAGTTCTTTGATGGCATTTTCGACCCGGTCTTTGGTAGCTTTGGATACATACGGCGAATCATTTAATACTCTTGAAACCGTTGAAATTGCAACGTTAGCCGTCCTTGCAACATCGTAAATAGTTTGTTTTTTTGCCATGACGGGTATCTGAATTAATGATAAAAATCTGTAATCGTAACAAGACCTCTCCCGCAGGATATGTCGTTACCCCGAAAACGGGTCGGGATGCGTTAAGAACTATGCGTAGAAGTTCTCTGTTTTCATGTTCATACCGCGACACTATTGAAATCCGGCTCTTTCATAACAGGTAATGTTATACTATGATACATTATGTAAGCCAGTTAACAGAATAATATAATAAATTCTATGCTTACAATAAATAAATCAGGATCAGTGGTGAATCTCTTATGTACGGAAGGAATTGAATGGAACGAAAACCGGTATCAGGCATATTTATATGGTACCACGATAATAAAACAAACGCCATGAGCAATAAACTTTCCGTTCTGTCATATCGCGTTATCCGGCCTCTTTACGAGCGTACATCACTTCATCGCGGAGTGATAGATGAGGTTCAGGCGCCCGAGCTTCGGGGCGCTTATGATTATTGCCGCAAGATCACCCGCCATCATGCCAAAACGTTTTACATGGCAACCCGGTTTTTGCCCTACCACAAGCAACGAAGTATTTTTGCTATTTACGCCTTGTGTCGATTTCTGGACAATACCGTGGATGAAGCCCAGGCTTCCACTACTGGTGATGCACAAGGAGTGGATAACATTCAAGAGACGCTCTCGGCGTGGCGCGATAAACTGCAAGCTACCTACGATGGCCAAATGTCCGATAGTCCGATCTTGCTGGCTTTTTCCGATGTGTTGAGAAGACACCACATATCCATGTCGTTGCCCCTTCAACTCATCGACGGAGTGGGTATGGACCTCTACAAATCACGATATGATACATTTGAAGAGTTGTACGACTATTCCTACAAGGTGGCATCGGTGGTAGGGCTGATGATAAGTGAAGTATTTGGCTACAGTGATGATTCGGCACTGGAACATGCGGTTGATCTGGGTATTGCGATGCAGCTGACCAATATCCTACGCGACATAGGGGAGGATCTCAAACGCGACCGTATCTATCTTCCGGCTGAAGATTTGCGATCATTTGATGTTTCTGAGGCGGATCTCATGGCGCATCGGGTCACACCTGAATTTGCTGCCTTGATGAAATTCCAGATAGCTCGCGCGCGCGCCTATTATGAGAGTGCTGACAAAGGTATCGCCTTGCTTTCAAAAGACAGTCAGATACCGGTTTATCTGGCGAGACATAACTATGCGCGTATACTGGATCAGATAGAAACGAACGGATACGGGGTTTTCGATCACCGCGCCCATCTTACCTTTACCCAAAAGATGGGCATACTGCCAAAAGTTCTCTGGAATAAGTCTCAATCTAAACTGGACCGAAAAAGTTTTCAAAATTCGCAGTGATCCGTTAGCTTATCGTAACATCAAAGAATGAATCACACTATCCGCAACCCATTGCGCTAATGTAATCCGAAAGTTCATGAAAGGTTCGAGTCACAGCTGGCAGAGTCCGAGTCTGGGAAGAAAAACCAGCCTGACCGTTTACGGCACAGAGGGAATTCCAATTCTTGCCTTACCCGGAGATTCGGGATCAGCTTCATACTGGCCGAAACAGGGGCTTGTTGAGTCGTTGTCCTACCAGGTCAAAAACGGTCATAACCAGATTTTCTGTGTTGAATCCGTCGATCAGGAAAGCTTTTTTAATACCGATATTGATCCGCGTTCCCGGATTAACCGACATCGGCAGTATGAAGGATATATTATTGATGAGGTTCTGCCTTTCATCCATAAAATGAGTAATGAACTGTATGTCATTGCAGCAGGTATCCATTTGGGCGGTTATCATGCCGTCAACCTTCTGTTAAAGTATCCCGGTCGTATCCAGAAAGCGATTGCTGTGGGAGGCCGGTTTCAAATACGGCCTTTCATGGAGGATTACTTTGACGACAACGTTTATTTCAACAATCCTGTCGAATATCTTCCAAACCTGGATGATCCGGAACTTTTAGAAGAGATCAGAAGTACCGATATCCGGCTGGTTGTCACGCCCGACGATCCCTACGTGGATTTGAATTACATGTTGAGTGATATCCTGCGCTCCAAATCCATCGATCATGTGTTCGACTACTGGATGAAGACCGGTAACACACAACAGGAAATTTGGGGGGATATTCTGAAGCGCCATGTACCCTGAGGTGACCCGGAGTCGTGAATTTGCACATTACTGTTTCGGGTTTGGGAAAGATGTGGTATGATTCAATTCCCGATTTATTATTTACAATGACTATTATTTCAAAGCCATGTCGCTGGATAAAAATGACCTGTATGTAAAGCTTGAAAAGCTGGAAACCGAGCAACGAAACCCCGATACCTTTCACATAGATCTTTCGGATCCCCGGGAGATAGTGCGCTTGATGAACAACGAGGACCGGGACGTTGCCGATTGTGTAGGAAGCAGAAGTGAGCAGATTAGCCAGGTGATTTCATTGGCTCATAAATCACTTTCAGAGGGCGGTCGTTTGATATATTGCGGAGCCGGAACAAGCGGAAGGCTGGGGGTTTTGGATGCTGCCGAGTGTCCCCCCACTTTCGGGACTCGTCCCGATCAGGTCGTCGGACTCATAGCCGGAGGTTCCCGCGCCATGTTCGCTGCTCAGGAGGGTTCTGAGGACTTGCCGGAAAACGGGGTTAAAGATATCACTGATCTCGAGGTGTCCGGAAAAGACACGGTTTGCGGTCTGGCCGCCAGCGGTAGAACACCATATGTTCTTGGTTGCCTCACAGAAGCCCGTCGACGCGGTGCTGCAACCGTTATGGTTTGCTGTGTACCATCCCGCCAGGTGGAAATTGATCCGGTTCCCGATATCATGGTCGATATACCGGTCGGCCCTGAGGTTATTATGGGCAGTACGCGCCTGAAAAGTGCTACCGCCCAAAAAATGGTTTGTAATATGATCACGACGGGAGCGATGATTCGCCTTGGCAAAGTATATGAGAATGTCATGGTGGATTTAATGCTCACAAATCAAAAACTGGTTGAGCGGTCGCGACGGATAATTTCCATGTTTACAAAACTTGGATATGACGAATCATCGCGCTTACTGGATCAAGCCGGTGGAAATGTAAAAGTAGCTTTGGTCATGGGAGTGGCCGGCGTAGGTCGCGAAGAGGCGATAAAGCAACTTGACGCACACCAGGGCTTCATTCGTGCTGTACTCAACGCATTTGAAAAGGGCAACGCGTGATACGTGGCGACCCATCCTGTCCGGTGAATATTTCGCACACGAAATGAAGAAAGGCTTAAATAGCGTTCTTTACAGGCAGCAGCACAAACGTTTTTATTTTGTGCGTATGCAAATAGCGATCATTTGCACCTTATTGTTTTTTATCGCCCTCTTCAGATACTGGCCGGAATCGGAAGAGCTTGACAGATCGCTTGCAGGACGGTTTGAAGAGGAGCGGGTTTTGGATCGCGATTTTTTGGAAACGATCGGAGAGGTGACCATAGACCGCTCGGCACCTCCGGTTCCGCGGCCGGAAACTACTTTGCCAGAGGATGTAGTAGTGGACATGGAATATGATTTGGAGTTAAATGTGGGGGAAGGGGAGGGAGTCCGGTTAGCCCCTTTTGTAGACGAACGTACCGAACCGGAACTGGTTGAAGATCCCGATCACCCACCCAGGGTACGCCGTATCACAGAGCCGGTCATGCCTACCGCCGCAAGGCAGGCTGACGTGTATGTGGAAATCGAGGTGCTTTTTACCATTTCGCAGGAAGGCGAGGTTATCGAAGCTTCGATATATGAAATGCGGCTTTTGAATCGCTCAACCGGTGAGATGGAGCAGGTGTCACAGACCGGCTATGGTTTCAGGGACAGGGTGTTGCGGGCAGCGAGGGAGTGGGAGTTTCATCCAGCCCGGCATGAGGGGCAGCCTGTTCGATCCACTACCAGGAGATCTTTCCAGTTTGGTACTAGATGAAATGCCCATGACCGGGCAGGTGCCCGGACACACAGGTACCCGGACATACAGGTACATGATTACATACGGTCATGGACATTACATCTGACGATATATATCCAAACATTTAAACGCATGAAACATCGGTGAATGATTCTTTTAAACGGATTCCGGTATTTATCTTGCCCGGCAATATGATTTGTCATATCTTTGCCAACCTGTGACCAAAAAGGTGTTGATAGTTCGCAAAACGGAGAGATGCCGGAGTGGTCGAACGGGCTCGCCTGGAAAGCGAGTGTACCCTAACCGGGTACCGAGGGTTCGAATCCCTCTCTCTCCGCTCTTTTTTTAAAAGGCTTATCTTTAACGCGATCACCCCGGATCTGATAGAATGCATCGGGCAAAATTTACTTCTCTGCTTGTGAGAGTAACCAAATGCAAAATTTAACCCTGTGTAATAAACTAAAAAAAAATATTTGATATGGGTGAGATTTTTTTCATACTTTTATTACGTTGTAAGGGGGATAGTAATATTATGCACGGGAGCATGAGCTGTAATGGGTTACCTCACTGATTTTAGGTAGGTTGCCATAAATATTTGTTGGAGAAGATTAATCAATAAATCTAAAAATTGCCATGAGCTTTGTTCGCTTTCCAGCCTTTCTGTTGGCTTTTTTTTTCCTGTCTTCATGTGAACGGCCTTCCAGCCCGGATTTTGAACTGCAGCAATCGATGGAAGTACCGTTGATCCAGAGTATGACCTATAAATTTCTTGGCAGCGGTAGCGGCATGGTCATTGACACAACCAGTGAGGATTATGAAGATATTTTCGATGTCGAGCAGGCCGGGCCAAACCGTGGCTTGGTGAGTATCTCCTCAGAGATTGACTTTGAAATTGGCAGTTTTGACGATATTACACCGACTGTTGACATTTCATCTACAGAAGTAGAAACCGAAATCGGGCTGATTGATGTGGATGATTTTTCTTCGGAGTTTGAGTCAGAGATCGGACTGATTGAAAGCGAAGGCGAGCGAATAGATGATGAAATTGCAGAAGTCGGAGTTTTTGAGGCGGAATTTGAAGGATCCGGATCCTCTGATTTTACTGAGATAACGGGGATATCTCCCAGACCACCTGCAGGAACGGATATCGACGCCGGTCATAGCGAGGTGGATATTTTACTTGAGGTAGGTGATTTTCAGGAGGCGACGGTTGATGAGGGCGCCATACGTTTTATATTTGAAAATGATCTGGGGCTGAACTTAAGCAGTGTGGAGGCCCGCCTTCTCTCCGGTTACGCAGCCGGTGACGGGATGGTGGTTGGCAGTACCATAGATGTACAAGGCGGAGTTGACCATGGAGAGACTGTTGATGAAGTTATCGTGTTTGAGACCGGTGAGGAGCTTTCTGTCGAGCTGGCGCTCAGGGTCACCGTTCAGTTTGAAGACCAGGAGCTGAAAGCGGCTGAGGATTACAGGCTCAAGGTTACCGCAGCAGACGAGGCGTTTAAAGTAAGCCGTGCTATTGCCAGTGTGACAGCCCAGTCACTTGACCCGGAAACCGATCCTTTGAGCATTGAGAATGAAAAGTTTGTCTATGCTATCGTGACAGATGACCCCGATGAGGGGCCTTTTGAGTTGACGGTGCGTTTACAGAATAATACCAATCTCCCGGTGACCAGCGCGGATCGAAACACGTTGCCCGGCATTATCATCTATAATGATGAAGGGGAAGCGCTTGGAAATGCAGGTTTTACCCGGTTTGTGCTCGAGGGAAGTGCTAATCCCGGTCAAATTGATCCCCCCGCTCCCGGAGAAGACCAGGGGGAAACCGGTGTAGCGGTTATCAATCTGGACGGCCAGACCATAACCCGGAATCTGACCTATGAATTGGATATTGGTACTGCCGGCAGCGACGGGAGCGCTGTGGTGGTCGACGAAAACCAGAATTTCAAGATAGCGTCTGCAACAAATGAACTCAAACTGGTTGAAGCCGTATCTGACGTTGAAGAGCAGGAGGATATTCTTCTTGAGGATACCAAAGAAGTCGACGGTGATTTTATAAACGCACAGGTGGATACCGGAACAATGGACCTGACTTTCCGCAATGAAAGTGAGCTTGATATGTTCATTGAAGAGTTGATATTTACCAATGCCACCGATTTTGTAGCTAAAAATACCGGCCGCTATTTTGCAGATGGATCTGAGATCGGTCGAGTCCATGAGGTGACGATTCCTGCAGGCCAGGTAGCTGATGTCGCGATGCCACTTGACAATGTCGGTATTTCCGACCTGATCACTTTTGAAGGCACCGCCTCATCTCCCGGTACGGGCCCGGGGGATGATCCGGTTGAAATACGGGCTGCCGATCTTATTATTACGGAGATGGAAGGATCTGTTCAGTTAAGCAGCGCGGAATCCGTGCTTGATCCACAGGACTTTACCAGTCATGGAGAAGTGGATATTTCGGATGAGGATTTTAAACTCCATACCATGGATCATTATGTTGAAGTATTTTCGGGGATGCTGAATATCGGCGATTTCGTGAATCAAATTGACATGGATATCGATACGTTGACCATCTCTTTTCCCAATATCCGCATGAATCGTAATGGTAATGGAAGTTATGCGGAATCTGATTCCTTGTGGGTTCAGTTTGTCGGAGATGACCGAGTTCTCAGGACAAGCGATGCGGATATGGGTCAGCCCGAAAAAAGGGTTTCACTGGAAAACGCCAGAATCTATGCACCGGGTAATAAATTGGAATACAATGTATTCGCGATCACCGAAAATACCAGAAATCATCCCGCCGATTCGATTCGCAGTGTCCGGTCAGATGATATGTTCACGGCACAGGTTGATATTGATGATCTGGAAATCCGAACCGCCCTTGGTGATATTCAACAGCGGGTGGAGCTGCTGAATGATGATTTTGATGGCGATGGTAACCTGGATCTTTTTAACGATGAGGAAGCGGAAATAAGTGAATTTGATGACCTCGAGGCGATATCGGATGTGATATCCGATATTCAACTGTCCAACTCTGGTTTTGATCTTGTTTATGAAACCAATCTCGGTGTCGAGGGTACTGTCATTGCAGCTATTGTTGGTATAAATGATGATAATGAACGGGTTTATCTTAGTGGTTTGCCTGGAACAGAACGCTATGTTGATCCCAATGTTGATGATGTTGGAAATCTTTATGCCGATGAGGCACCGGTTGACCCGGAAAATCTGGTGAAATTCAAAATTACACCGGCCCAAAACATCGGGGAAGTGATTCGCAATCAGGTTGCCGAGTTCAATACGGAAAACTCAAATGTGGATGACTTTTTCAGTAATATGCCCACAGAGATAAGATTTGTAGGTAAAGTTATCATCAATCCGGATGCGGAAGAAGGATATATTGTTGATCCTGTTGCGTTCAATACACATATGGGAGTTGATATACCGATCAATTTGTCTACGCCTGACCGTCCGGCATCAATTGAGGATACCCTTTCTGCAGATCTTTCAGACCTGCCCAGTCCGGATGATGATATGCGACTTTCTGAGATGATGCTGCATATCAACTATGAGAATGGCCTGCCCTTTACTACGGAGTTTGAGCTGTTGTTCCTGGATGAGTTTGATCAGATCGTAGAGGTAGTTGAGGGTGTGCCTGTTATGGTCGAAAAGTTTGGTATCGAAGCCGGGCAAGTTGATGAGGATAGCCGTTTTGTAACCCTGCCCCATATCGGTTCCACAGAGATCCGTGTCTCAGGTGACAATCTTGATAACCTTTACCGGGCTCGCAAGATAAAGCTTTCAGGTCAGCTTAATACCGATGAACGTGACGGCTCAAGCGAAGTTAAGCTGCGAGCTGATGATTATGTGACATTAAGTGTGACTGCCAGTTTTGAAACAACGATCCGGGTGAATTGATTACAGGAGTTCTTATGTGCCGCATATCCAGTATTCTGTCTTTATTAACACTGTTTATCTTCCTGCTTTCGTGCAGTCAGCTGCATGCACAGGGAATGCATTTAACGGCTTCCAATATGGCCCTTGGTGGTGGAGGTGGTGCTTATATGAAAAGTTATCACGCCAATTTTATCAATCCGGCCAATTTAATGCTGCCTGAAAATGACACACGCATTACGGTGGGTGTTTTCAGTGGTTTGCATACCAGCGCCGGAGGTGGCCTTGCAAACATATCATTATATAATGATCACTTCACAAGCGGTAAATTAATCAACACTCAGGTTGCCCTGGAAATAGCCGATGATTGGTTCGGCTCCGGCTACGAGGATATGCAGCGTCTTGGGATTAACTTTGGTTTTGTACCCCTTGGCGGTAGCTACAGAAGGGATGATATGGCTTTCAGTACCGCTTTTCGTGTACGTGCCATGAGTACCACAGGCATGAATAAAGGTTTTTTTGAACTGGGACTTGTGGGACTGAACAGCGATGTGTTCGGGCAACCCAAAAATGTAAACCTCCGGGCGGAGCTGCTTAGCTTCGCCGAATGGTCTTTCGGGTATGCTATGGAAGTCTGGCGGAACGATGACCTGTTCCAGCCCGGTACGCAGCGGGTCTATGCCGGTATCGCGCCCAAGATTTTGTTTGGTATGAACTATTCGAAAATGGGACTGATCTCCGAACTGCAGGTGACCGGTGGTGATCACGCACGGATTGTACATGATTTTGACTACTCGATTGAGAGTGTCGGAGGACTGACGGATGATCTTGATGAATATTATCAGGAGCGTAGAGTACGCAATAACAAAGATGCGATTCTGGGTGATTATGTGGATGGAGACTCCTTTTCTGATCTTGGTTCTGTCAATGGAATCGGTTTAGCCCTGGATCTGGGTGGAACCTGGGAGTGGTATATACAAGATATTTCCATGCCGGTAATCGGCTCCGGTCCCCAGATTCTGAGAGCCTCCCTCTCCTTTACCGATATGGGCAGCATAAACTTCAGCAGTGATGCCGGTCAGTTTAAAGCAGTTGATACCTTTGACTGGGAAGGGGCCAGCATAGATTTTGAATACATCGATGAAGAGTATGATGGAGAACTATCCGATTATTTCGAGTATGTGCTCAAAGACAGTATCGGTAGTGATATCTATGCTAATTTTGCTCCGGAGGATATCTCATCTCTCCGTGTCGGGTTGACTCCCATGATGAATATTGGAGCTGCCTTGACTATGGGGAAACTGGATGTGATGATGGACATCGGAAAAGGTTTCAATGGGCGTGGTGCCAACAGCCGTCGGCTCTATACCGCTCTGGGTACCGAATACCGGCTTGTGAATGTGATACCGATCCGACTCGGAATGCGCCTGGGTGGCTACTCATCTATGAATCTTTCTTTCGGTACAGGTATCAATCTCAGATCATTTGAGTTTTCAGTCGGAATGATGGGTACCCCGAGTTCGGGTAGCAGCGGCTCTAATATTGCCGCGGCATGGAGCGGTGTTGTACTTCGCTTCTGAAGGAGTACCATATCCGCTTCAGATTCCTTCGGAATTACAAACGGCAAGCTGTTATGGCCAAACGGAATTAAAGCAGCAACTCCCGGGCTAA
>CAYMBG010000030.1:10487-25257 GCA_964388615.1 uncultured Chitinophagales bacterium
TCCCGGGCTAATGTGGCGCAGGCAACGTCACTTTTCTTCCCTTGCAGCTTCCCGCATTTCACGATATTTCGAGAAACGATAAAGAGAAATATCTTTAGGAATCTTTTGATGAGATAACAGGTGATCGGCAAGTAATTTTCCGGTTATCTCGGAATAAAGCAGACCTTTGGATCCCAGCCCGGCAAGTACATACAGAGAACTGTGAGCGGGATGATTCCCGGCAAGCGGACGTCGATCCGGTGTTGCAGCACGAATGCCCGACCATAAATCCGTTCTTTTACAGTGAGCATAAAGATCCGGTACAAGATCGGATAACTTCTGATCCAGAAAATCCCCGCCTTGCTTGTCCGGAGAAGTTTCCTGGTAATGGTGCTCATAAGTGCTGCCGACGACCAATCTGTGCCGGTCAACCGGCGCAACATATCCATATGCAGATACTACCGGCAACATGTCGACCGGACGGGAACACTCATATATGGCAACCTGACCCTTAATAGCACTCAACGGCAGGTCAGTCCAGTATTTGTTTTCGCGTGATTTATATCCCGCGGTAACAACAGCGATTGGAGCCGAGAAGATTTCGGTACCGGTATCCAGAGTCCATTGTTTTTCTTGATTCAGTTGATACGGCCCGCCCGTGAGAAAGGTGATGCCCTGTTTTTGCAAGTAGGATTGGTAGGTTTGCAGATAAGCGGGAGTTTGAACGACTTTTCCCCTGGGTATGAATAGTGCACCCGATGTTTTCTTAAGGTAGGGATGTTTTTCAGCGGTCTTATCCGGCTGAAGCCACTCAATCCAGCCTTTGGGCCATCGCCCGTGTTTAATAGCCCTTCGAAAGTTCTTGCTCAATTCTTCATCAATGGCGGGGCGAAGGACACCTGTTTCAAGGTGAAGTGGTGTCTCGCTTTGTGGAGACAACATATTCAGCCGTTGCTCCAGCATCTGCATACTGGATTCTGCCTTCCATAAGACATTAGCCCTGCGTCCGGTCACCGGATTCACTATTCCGCCGGGTACCCCGGATGCCCCCTGGCCAATTTCGAGGGCGTCAAATATCAGAACTTTTAGATTCTTATCTTTTTCTATCAAGTGAGCGGCCGTCGAGAGTCCGGCGAGCCCCCCACCGATAATGATAACATCAAATGTTTTCATACGATCTGCATTCAGTACCGGAAATCACATGATGCCGAAACAGGTATGTGAAAACCTTTTACTTCAGTTATGTGGTGATCAGATTATCTGTTTGCGTAAACAAGACCCCGGCTTCAGTCATTTCTTTCCATGCTTGATCCAGTGAACCATCTACGTCCAGGCCTTTTACAGCATCATCGACGACATAGACAATGAAACCTTCTTTACGTGCATCCGAAGCAGTCCATTTTACGCAAAAATCTGCTGCTAATCCAGTAATATAAACAGTTTCAACACCTCTTTCACGTAAGTATCCGCTTAAACCGGTGGCCGTTTTGTGATCGTTTTCGTAAAAACCCGAGTAAGAGTCAATTTCCTTGCGAAATCCCTTTCGAAGGATCATCTGGCTTCGGTCGGTCTCCAGATCGGGATGAAATGCAGCTCCCCGCGTTCCCTGGATGCAGTGGTCCGGCCAAAGAACCTGCGGCCCATAAGGCATTTCGATCTGATCAAATGGTTTTTTGCCTTCGTGTGATGATGCAAAAGAGTGGTGACCTGCCGGATGCCAATCTTGCGTATGAATCACGTGGTCAAAATGTCCGGCGAGTTGATTGATCACTGGCACCACCTGATCCCCTTCAGGCACAGCTAATGCACCGCCGGGGCAAAAATCATTTTGCGTATCTACAACAATCAATGCTTTCATCTGTTCAAATGTTTGGATTTATATCGTCAGATGTAATGCCATGACCGTTAGTAATCATGCGCCTGTGTGTACGAGCGCCAGCCCGGTCATGGTCATTTCATGATTTCAGCTCTTTAATTCGTCAATTAGTGATGATATCGATTCATCCTTTACCACCCGGTAACAAGCAGGATCGTGTAACCGTTTGACCGAATCTGAAAGAAGTTTCATTCTGCTGGTTGAGTAACGGGCGATAGCATCCAGATTCGTTTCCAGATTACAGGGATGACCGGCATCCATCACGGTATAACGAAAATGCTCACCTCCGTCCGGTAGCTCTGCTTGGTTACGTAAATAGATGAGGTCATGTTTGAAAGAACCACTATCATCTTTGTAGCGCATAAGTTCTTTTCTACCAGGAAGGCTTTGTTTCGAGCTTTGATCGGTGTATTTCATAGTGGGCCGCCCGTCCAGTTCGCTCATTTTATAAACGCCACTTAAAGCACCATCGGGATGGCCGGTTATGAGTCTGGTACCAACGCCGAACAGGTCAACCGGTGCATTTGCTTGTACCAGTGCGGAGATACGAGGTTCGTCGAGCTGGTCAGAAACGGCAATTGCTACCTCCGTAAATCCGGCATCATCGAGCATTTTACGGGCTTTGGGAGCCATTTCAGCGGGATCACCACTATCCAGCCTGATTCCAATCAAACGATATCCTCTTGATTCCAACTCCCTGGCCACCGTGATGGCATTTGGAATCCCCGATTCAAGGGAGTTGTAGGTATCCACTAACAATATGCTTTTATCAGGGTATAGTTCAGCGTAAGTCCTGAAAGCTTCCAGTTCAGTGTCAAAGCACTGTATCCATGAGTGTGCCATAGTACCCGATGTCGGAATTCCGAAGCGAAAGCCGGCCATGACATTGGAGGTTGCATCAACCCCTCCGATATAAGCGGCCCGGCTTGCAGATACAGAACCTGCTCCCTGGCCACGTCTCAATCCAAAATCAACCAGCTTTCGACTCCCGGCGGCCTGTCTCAATCGTGAAGCCTTGGTGGCAATCAATGATTGAAAGTTCAACACATTTAAAAGCAATGTCTCAATGAGTTGGCAAGAGAGCAGGGGACCCGAAACGGTGAGAACCGGTTCCCCGGAAAATACAACTTCCCCTTCACGAACCGATATGATGTCGGCATCAAAGCGATATTGCTGTAAATACTTGCAGAATTCAGCGTCGAACCCTTGTTGCTCCAACCATTTGCATTCATCCGGTGAGAACCGGAACGTATCCAGGATTGAAATTAAGTCATTTAATCCCGCGAATATAAGGTATTCACCGTCAAATGGAGCGTGACGAAAAAAATAATCAAAATTTGCTTTTTTTCGATGCAGTCCCGTTTTATAATAACCCTGACACATGGTCAGTTGATAGAGATCCGTATACAATCCCGGATGGGGAATATCAGTTACTGCCATGACGTGATATTGCTTGCATGTTGCCTGTACATTCAGAAAAACAACAAAGTCTTAAGTAAAAGTTTATTTTCTCCAGCAACTTATATGATAGCCTTAAGGGTTCGTAATTCAAAACTTCATAAGCTATATTTCAAGAAAATGAATACTCCAGATGGTTTTGTCCAACCGATGTTAAAAATTCTTTTTGTGATTATAGCTGCAGTAATGGTTGTTTCAAATCAAACCGCTGGTCAACCTGCCGGTAGTTTGCAGGGCGGCCTGCCAACAACCGATGAAGATTCTCCAAATTTTCGTACGAACGCCGACATAGTAGCAAGCGAAACCGTTAACCTGTTCCTTGTCATGCTTGATGACAACCGTCAGCTCCGGCAACCCAATGACGGGCGCGTTATACAACAACCCGTAAACCTTGAAATGGATGCCCCTGCTACAGTCAGGGAGAAAATCATCTCGGAATTATTGTTGCAGGAAGTGCGGGTGGCCGATAACGCAGCCGCTTTCCATACCATCCGAATGGAGTGGGAACCCGATAATCTCCTGATTCGACGTGGCGGTAGTGAATACAAACGTATTTTAAGTTCGGAGGTCATTTTTACCTGGTTGAATCCGGATCGGGAGGTGGAAGCTGTTTGGAGTGAATCGTTTTCTGTAGAGGAGCAGATAACCGCAGATCAATGGGACACACTGACAGGCGATTGGGGACCCTCGGCATTTCATGCCCAGCAAGATTCCCGTCGCTCCGCCTTTTTGAAACGCTTTGCCGAGCCGGCAATAATTACGGGTGCTATAACCGTTACAGTTTACTTGCTGTATAATGTCAGGCGTTGATTCCCATGAGCATATATCGACTTAAAGTATTACTATCATTCGCGTTATTGGCCATCCTTTTTGGGCAATGTGCAACTCCAACGCAACCCACGGGTGGACCAAGGGATACCACCCCTCCTGAGGTTGTTGAAACCGAACCGGCTACCGGAACGACGAATTTTGACCAGGATCAAATTCGCTTTGAGTTCAGCAAGTACATTGATCGTAACAGCTTTCAAGATGCATTCCGCATGGAGCCTGATGTCAACCTGGATTATGAAATCAGTTGGCGGCGTCGCAGGGCAACGGTCGAATTTAACGATCCTCTTCCGGATACTACCACCTTCATCTTCACCATAGGAACCGATTTGCAGGACACCCGGAACAATAATATAGCCGGTCCCTATCAACTGGCCTTATCGACCGGACCGGATATCGATCAAGGTCGTATTACCGCAACAGTGAGGGATGCCCAAACCGGGGAGGGCTTGATGGGCGAGCGTGTGGTGCTTTACCGGCATCCTGCTGATCTTGAGGAATCGGCAAATTATGTAGGGGAGGCCGATTCTGCAGGTGTCGTCCGATTCAATTATCTCAGGGAAGGAAGGTACAAGGCGTTCTGGCTGGATGACCGGAACCGAAACCGGCGCTGGGATCGGGAACGCGAGGATGCACAACCTTTTCAAGCAGATACCCTGGAACTGGATTTTGCAGGAGAGCTTGATGCCGGTACCGTATTTGTCACTTCGGAAGATACCATACCACCGGTTTTACAGGCGGTGGGAATGCTCTCGGAGGTTCGTATGAGATTGCGTTTTTCCAAAGATGTTGATTTTGCACAGGATGCGATACTCTCGATCTCTCATGAAGATGAGACGTTTGCAGCGGATGCCATACCTCTTTATGTCGATGGAGACAATCCCAATATTCTATTGGCCGAATCCTTGAACCCGCTTCCCGATGATCAATCCTATGGAATAGAAATGCAGGGAATTGAGGATCTGGCCGGTAATGCAGCTGAAAGCTCTGTTGAATTGTTTCCCGGTTCCGATGAAGCGGATACGACCTTTGCACGATATGTTGGTCAGGATACCCGCCATGGTATTGCCTCCGATATGCCGCTCATTTTTCGATATGCAAAGCTTTTAGATCAAACACCAGAGGTACTGGACTCCCTGACGGTTATTGAATCCCAAACAACCCATGAATCCTGGCCCTATGCCGAAGTCCATGACAATCTGCTTTATGTATATCCCGAGGACGAATGGCAGCAGGGCGAGGACTATGAAGTTCGAATATGGGATGATGAGATACTGGAAAGGCGCTCTATTGTTCCAGATATACTCTATGAAGATCAGTTGGGCGGCTTGGAAGTGATGATAGAGGAGCCTGTCAGCGATACTACCCGGTATCACCTTACTTTGGAAGATGAGATGGGAGTAACCGAAAGATCCGAAACGTTTACTGGTGACCAATTTGATGTACTCCGCTTACCAACGGGTAATTACCGGCTTCGCGTTTTTGAGATACGTAATGATTCGCAAAAGTGGGATCCCGGCAGCGTTGATCCATATCGTCCGCCAGCCCGTTTTTTTATTCAGCAAGATATCCCGGTCGAAAGGGGCTTGACCGGACAGGTTTATGTGAACTGGTTATAGCTTTTTGAAATTCATACGTATGCAAAAAAATCTGAACGGCCATACCTTATCGCTGTTGCGCTTCATTGTTTCAGTTCGGTACGGCGTGATCCTTATCTCAAAAGTACTGAGTGCAGCTTTTCTGATGGTGATGGTCATGTACTCGTTCGTTGTGGCTTCAATCGGGTCACATGAAGCTGACGTCTCATCCGACACGCTTGCACTGGAAACCCATTTGCTGACCGATAATCTCAAAAAGGCCCACAGTATCGAATATCGATATCCAGAGGAATTGATGATTACCGAATCCGATGGCGATAGAATCTCTGTTCTTCAAGTTAGCCTGGATGATCGGGAAACAATCAACCATGAGCATATTGACTTATCCGAACTGGATCGTCCGGGAGCGGTGGCTTCTTTGGCTCAAACCTATGTCGCTGTTGTTAATAACGGTTCTGAAGAGGTAGTCCTGCTTGATGATTCTCTTAGATACCTTCGCTTGTTGCAAGTTCCCGGTTGGGTTTTGGATGATAAAACATTTCAACCGTCAGATATTACCTCGAACACTATCGGGGAGAGTTATGTGCTGGACAGCACGGGGAAGAGCGTGTATCATTTCGATGCCAATGGAAGTTACCTGCAATATCTTTCCCTGGAGCATATAGATCGGCCGGTCTCTTTAATGTACGCCGAAGAGTCCCTGTTTGTGTCAGACAGTGAATCCGGGAAGGTATATGTACTCACAGGCAGCGGGCATGAACTTGCATCCATAGGTGTGTTTCCCAACCTGCACCGGGTCAGGGTGATTGATCGCACGATATGGATCTTGTCCGGTGGGGTCATCCATGCCTTCAATATCTATGGCGAACATATCGGAAACTGGAAATTGCAGGACTCAGATAAAAAAATCATGGATTTGTTAATTATGGATAACCATCTGTTTCTTTTAACGGCCTGTTGTTTGTATTTTTCATCCAACATGGAATAGATCATTTCAGAGAATCATTATGGCTACACACGTGCAGTTTATTATGAACAACAGCTCCGGTAAGCGCAGAGTATTTCATGCTTTGCTTGCTATTATTACCGGTGTTCTGGTTTTATTGTGGCCCGACGCATTGTATTACATTTTAGGGAGTTATCTGATTGCCGCAGGACTCATCTTTCTGGTGTTTCGCGCTCCTTCCTTGATGGTGGCCTTATCGGTGGTTACCGGCGTGTTTATTTTTGTGTTTCCGGCTTTTATTCCTTATTTCTTCGCATTCTTTTTATTGGTTATTGGTATAGGAACACTTTTTAGCGGCGGACTGACCGCCATTGCTTTCTTTCCGTTACTGGCGGCAGTTCTCCTGATTATGTTCCCTGATATCATATCTATCATCGTTGCTGCGTTTCTACTTATTTATGGCATAACTTCTATCGTAGCTATGATTCAATCGCGGAAAAAAAACCGCGAAATCATAGAAGTATATTAACAGTAGTAATGCAACAATGAGCCTATCTTTTTTCAAGCATCTCAATTTGCGACAATGGATTGTCGGCATCCTGGTTTTTTCGTTCTCCTTTTTAGCCGTTCTGGGTGTGCGATATTACCGCCTTTACCAGGCGGAGGCAATTTTAGCTGAGCCGAATACGGAGTTACTCATAGAGAACAATATCACCCTCGATGAACTGGTCAATCTGCTTGACGAAAACATGATCACGTATGACCGTCAGGGCCTCAATTGGGCTTCCGAAATTTTGAGATACCGACGTTTTAATGCCGGCCGCTATACTTTTGAAGGATCGTTTACCTATCCAGAGTTCCTGTCCAAACTGGCTATGGGATTGCAGGATCCCAAGCCATTGCGGATTCCGGAGGGTGTCTCCAAACAGGCCCTTAAAATTCACATCGCACGTCAAATGCGATTTGATGTGAATGAACTGGAAACAGCGATGCAGGATACCTCTTTTCTGGCACAGTATGATTTGGAGCCACATCAGCTATATGGACGTGTTCTGCCCAATACCTATGAGGTGTATTGGACAACCGGACCAGAAAGATTGCTCGCAAGGCTTCTATCGGAGTTTGAAAGCAGAGTGATTGATCCTTATGCCCAAAGAATGGAGGAATTGGGCCGCGCTGTTGATGAAATCACCACGTTGGCTTCAATTATCGAATGGGAAGCACGTTACAGCGATGAAAAAGCGGCTATCAGCGGATTATATTGGAACAGGTTGAATCAAAGATGGCGCTTGCAGGCTGACCCAACCGTAAATTATGCCAAGGGAGAACGAAGCCGGTTGGTGTATGTCGATTACAGAATTGATCATCCTTACAATACGTATCGTATTTTCGGATTACCACCCGGGCCTATTACCAATCCATCTTATTCGTCCATAAGAGCGGCACTGTTCCCGGATGACCATGACTACATGTATATGGTGGCTACACCAGAGGGCACTCATGCTTTCTCCAAAACCTACGCCGAACACCGCAGGAAAAGCAGGGAGTGGACAGATTGGCTTCGGGAAGAGAGAAGAAAGCGTGCCGAACAAGAGCGGCAGGAAGCCGCGGATCAACAACAAAACTAAAGAAGGTACTGGTGAGTCTGATTGACGGGATGATAGCGTTCCCTGCCGGATACCTGTTGCATACGCCTTTTACCGCTTAATCATCTTCGTTTTCATCATCTTTTTGGAACAGGACAGTTTGGTCGCGTTCAATTTGCAGGAAGTGCAGGTTCTGATTGACATGGGTGCCCTGAAAGTGAATGTTGGTGATTACTCCTTTAAAAAAAGGACGATGGCGCAACTCTGGTTTCAACCGTGCCGGATTTTTCAGTTCGTCGATGGATTGAAAAAGAAAAGTGGCAACATCATATCCCAAATGAGCGAAGTCATTCGCATTGGTACCGGTAAGTGCTTGGTAATCTTCCTGAAACAGATGCGTCTCACGACGGTCATTATCTCTGTAAAAGAAGTTACTGTAATAAATATCAAAATATTGGCGTCGTGCATCGCTAAGCTCTACATGAGCCATTTCCTCATTACTCAGTATGGTAACGTCGCTTCGGGTAGCTTGTAAATCATTAAGAATCAGTTCAATTAACTGTTCGGATCCTCGCCCGGTCAATGAGATATAAAGGCCTTCAACCGGCGTTAACTCAAATTCGTCATCATCATCAATTTCAACATAACGCTCATCTCCAGCAAAAAGACGAGTAATATGATCCACTTCAAAAGCTCTGGCTTCAAAATTTTCACTGAAATAATGGAGTACAACGGCTCCAAGACGTTCGGCTTCATTTCGAAATGACCGGGCTTCGCGGGCCACAGGTTGGTTGCTCTGTGTAATAACCGCCAGGGTATCCAGTTCCAGCTCATTGACCGCAAATTGAGCCATCGCTTTGCCACGAGCTTCAAATGTCGGGTTGATTTGAAAGAGGTACGGATTGTTGATATTCAACGTATCGGCATTGGCCAATGGAGGGATAAGTGGTATCTGGTAATCTTCGGCCAGATGGCGGATACGATAAGCGGAATCAGAAAAAAGCGGTCCGAGAATAGCATCGGCATGGTGGTTCCATGCCAGTTTGGCTATAGCGGCCTCATTTGTGAGTGTGGTGTCGGATGTGGGAAGGTGGTGCAGTCGAATCCGTTTATTGTCGTGTTCTCTGTTGAACTCTTCAGCTGCAAGCAGGTATCCGTTGTACAAAGCCCTTGAAATACGCCATTCCGAACTTCCTGTTTCGGCTTCCGGTAGCAAAACTCCGATGTTGTAAACTATACCGTCAGGAGGCTCTCCGTATTCTTGCGATGCCGGTACTTCTTCAGGCATGTTATCGATTCTTCGTTCGACGGCATGAAGGATGTTGGTGTCGATGGCAGCCTCATAGAGGGGGTAAACGGCCTGGTAGAGCTCTTGTGCTTCACTGCGATTCATGAAATCGAGACCGTATCGCAAGATATCCAGCTGGACCCGTGCCGAGCGACTTTGTGTAAATGCAATCCGGCGTTGTTCCGTCGTGAGGTATCCCATAATCTGATCGTATAGAACCTCGGCATCCCGGTGCAGATCCTGGTAGGCTGGGCGGGATTTAATGTCAAAAAGAATATCCAGGCTGCGCCCGAACTCTCGGGTCTGAAATTTCACCAATGCCATGGTGTATCTGGCTTCATCAAATAGACGGGTGTCATCCTCGCGGTCCAGATTGCCCAAATACAGTTTAGCGAGTGCGTAATCGCCCAGGGCAAAATAGCTTTTACCGGCAAAAAGGCGAGCTTCCGGCTGATTGATTTGAGCAAAATAGTGAGCCGATGAATCATACTCGGCATCTCTGTAAAACCTCATGGCGGTTTCAAAGTGCTCCTCATCCGAAGCAGTAACATAATGAGCTGTTTCTTCAGCTGTAATGTTGCTTTTTGCGGCAACACCGAGAGCCGATAGCAGTAGTAAGATGCAAACCGTTCCGGCTTGAGTTAACAGGCGAGCGTTGATGAGCATGGCTATTCCCATTCGATAGTGGCAGGAGGTTTGGAGCTGATATCATAAACCACCCGGTTAATACCTTTTACTTCATTGATTATGCGATTTGAAACACGGCCAAGAAAATCGTAAGGCAAATGAGCCCAGTCTGCTGTCATGCCGTCCACACTGGTAACCGCCCGAAGGCTTACGACATATTCATAAGTCCGCTCGTCACCCATAACCCCGACACTTTGCACCGGCAGCAACACCACAAAGGCCTGCCATACCGAATCATAAAGATTCTGTTTACGCAACTCTTCGATATAAATGGCATCTGCTTCCTGTAACAGAGTGACTTTCTCCCGTGTTATTTCGGACATGATACGGATGGATAATCCGGGTCCAGGGAAGGGGTGGCGTTGAATGAAATCTTTGGGAATGGCAAGCGATTCGCCGACTTTGCGAACCTCATCTTTAAAAAGCTCTCTGAGTGGTTCAATGAGCTTGAGATTCATTTTTTCGGGAAGTCCACCAACATTGTGGTGTGATTTGATGGTGGCAGAGGGCCCCTTGAAGGAGACACTTTCGATGACATCGGGATAGAGCGTACCCTGGGCAAGGTGAGTGAAGCCATCCTCTTCGGAGATGGCTTGATCAAAGACTTCTATAAAGGTGTTACCAATGACTTTGCGCTTTTTTTCAGGGTCACTGATGCCTTCCAGCCTGCTCAGAAAGAGGTCGGAAGCATCTACGGCTTTAACCGGCAACTTCAGTTTCTCGGTGTACAATCTCTGGACATCTTCGAACTCATTTTTTCGCAAAACCCCGTTGTTGACAAAAACACAGAGCAATCGGTCACCGATAGCCCGATGAAGCAATGTCGCGGCCACGGTGGAATCAACCCCTCCCGACAAGCCACAAATAACATGTCCGTCTCCGGCTTCTTGTTGGATTTGTGCAATTGCACTTTCAATAAAAGATTCTGCGGTCCATATTCCTTTCAGGTTGCATATATTCCGGACAAAGTTGTGTATAATCTGCCGTCCGCAGTCGGTGTGAACCACTTCCGGATGGAATTGTACGCCATAGACGGGCAGGGTGATATCTTTGACAGCGGCTATCGGGGCATTGTCGGTTCGGGCGATAATCTCGAAACTGTCCGGTAAATTGATGATCTGATCACCATGACTCATCCAGACTATACTGGAGTCGGGTATACCTGCGAAGAGCTCGTTTTGTTTAATAATTGAAATTTTCGCTCTTCCATATTCCCTTTTTTTGGCATTTGATACTGAGCCGGGTTTGCGATAGTGGGTTATGAGTTGCAAGCCGTAGCAGATACCGAGGATGGGGACATTCCACCCGAAGATATCCTGATTCAAACCGGGAGCATCCGGGTCGTTGACACTCATAGGTCCCCCGGAGAGAATAATCCCGGAGGGAGGATTATTCTCAAATTTTTTCAGGTCGCTGTTATACGGGTGTATTTCGCAATAAACCTGGCTTTCGCGAACTCTCCGGGCAATCAGTTGATTGTATTGAGACCCGTAATCCAGGATCAGAATCCATTCTTTTTCGGGTGTAATCATCCAGGGTAATGTCTGAAAAGATTAAAGGTGATAAACAGTTCCAGTGCTCGGAGCCCGTCAGACAGGGAGGGTCCAAGCACGTACTTCCATATTTGCCGTTCTGCCGTAATGCATCCTGACAAATTATTTCAAAAGAGATTGTTGCTAAGCAATGATCTTCTTGTAATCATCTACGGTCAGCAACTGATCGAGTTCTGAGCTATTGGAGAGTTTGATGGTAATCATCCAACCTTTGCCGTAAGGGTCGGAGTTGATCAGTTCCGGCTCATCCTCAAGTTCCTCATTCCACTTCTGGATTTCTCCAGATAAAGGCATGAATAACTCTGAAACGGTTTTAACCGCTTCGACCGTACCGAAAGGCTGATCTTTTTCGACGGTTTCACCCACTTTGTCAATTTCTACAAAGACGATGTCTCCTAATTCGCTTTGTGCAAAGTCGGTAATGCCGACTGTGACGGTGCCATCTCCGTTGTCACGAATCCATTCGTGTTCACGCGTATATTTTAATTCTTCAGGATGATTCATAGATACTTAATAATTAAGATGTTTCATTGTTGAATACAAAGTGGTCTTCGAGGTATTTTGTGTCGAACTGGCCACTTGTAAAGTTGGGGTCATCCATTAGTTGCAACTGATAAGGAATATTGGTTTTGATCCCTTCGATTACAAATTCGTTTAGTGCCCGTTTCATACGTGCTATCGCTTGCTTACGATCGGGTGCGCTGACGATCAGCTTGGCAATCATGGAATCATAATGGGGTGGTACGGAATACCCGGAATAGGCGTGGGTATCCACGCGAACGCTGTGACCACCCGGAGTGTGGAACGCCTTGATTTGTCCGGCTGAAGGACGGAAGTTGAATGCCGGGTCTTCGGCGTTGATTCGGCATTCAATGGAGTGTCCACGCATCTTAAGCTTTTTCTTTTGCAGGGGCAGCCCGGCGGCTACTTCGATTTGAAGCTGGATCAGATCCTCGTTGGTCACCTCTTCGGTAACGGGATGTTCAACCTGGATTCTGGTGTTCATCTCCATGAAGTAGAAGTTGTGATCTTTATCCAGTAAAAATTCGATAGTGCCAGCCCCTTCGTAATGAACGGTTTCAGCAGCTGCAATAGCCGCTTGTCCCATTTTCTCCCGCAATTCGGGGGTCATGACCGGACAAGGGGATTCCTCCAGCATTTTTTGATGTCTTCGCTGCATGGAGCAGTCGCGCTCGCCGAGATGTATAACCTGTCCATGACGGTCACCGATGATCTGCACTTCCACGTGACGGGGTTCCACAATGAATTTTTCCAGATATATTTCTTTGCTTCCGAAGCAGGCCTCGGATTCGTTGCGTGCCGCGATGAGTTGTCGTTCAATATCACTTTCGCTCATGCAGATGCGCATGCCGCGGCCACCTCCGCCGGCCGATGCTTTAAAGATGACCGGATAACCGATTTCGGCGGCTATTACTTTTGCCTGTTTGGCATTTTCAATGATGCCGGTGCTTCCTGGAATAGTGGGAACGCCATATTTTTTCATGTTCTCACGTGCCATGGATTTATTGCCCATGGTATCGATCATCTTGGGGGATGGACCGATGAACTTGATATTATGCTCTTCACATATTCGTGAAAACTCGGCGTTTTCAGCCAGAAATCCGTAACCAGGGTGTATGGCCTTGGCGTCTGTAATTTCAGCAGCAGCGATAATTCTTGGTATTTTCAGATAGCTCTCCCTTGCCGGGGGAGGGCCAATACAAACCGCTTCATCCGCAAACTTGACGTGCAGGCTCTTTTCGTCAGCGGTCGAGTAGACCGCAACCGTCTTGATACCCATTTCCCGGCAAGTGCGGATAATTCTGAGTGCAATTTCGCCGCGATTGGCAATGAGAATTTTATCAAACATAGAGGTCAGGAGGGCTGAATGAGGAACAAGGGTTGGTCGAATTCAACTGGTTGTCCATCATCGACAAGCAATTTCACAACTTTGCCGCTGTGTTCCGCTTCAATTTCGTTCATGATCTTCATGGCTTCCACGATACACAGGACATCACCAGTGGCTACAGTGTCACCGATATTGATAAAGGGTTCCGATTCCGGTGAAGGAGATCGGTAAAAGGTACCTACAATAGGCGACCGGACCGTATTCAGGTTATCATCTTCCTTGCTGCTATCTCCAGCGGGGGACGGGCTTTGTGTTTGTGGTGCCGGTGCCTGCTGTTGAGGGGCATCGGCAGGTGGCATCTGATACCCGACCGCTGCTGGGGATCCCTGGTACATTGGAGCTGATTCAGCTCTTTGAATGATATCCGGTTGTTTTTTAACTCTGATTTTAAATTCGCCCTCCTCAATCTCGACCTCATTAACATCCGTGTCGGATATAAGTTTAAGCAGGCTTTTAACAGTTTTAAGATTCATAAATCAAATACCCGGTTAATTTAGAGTTTGACGCGTTCCAGATAGGTTCCGTCTTTGGAATTAACTTTGACCAAATCTCCCTCATTAATAAATAGTGGCACCTGTATGGAGGCTCCGGAGTCGAGTTTGGCAGCTTTTGAACCACCCTGAGCGGTATCCCCTTTGACACCTGGCTCTGTCTCAACAACTTCCAAAACCACCTGGTCGGGGAGTTCGGCAAAGAGCAGCTCTTCGCTCTCAGCCAGTACCACTATCTGAACTTCCTGGTTTTCTTTGAGAAAGTTAGCACGGCTTATTTTTTCTTCGGGAACAGGAATTTGTTCAAAAGTCTCTTTGTGCATGAAATGGTATACATCCCCTTCCTGATAAAGGAATTGGTATGGCCTGCGCTCTACCCGTACGGCTTCTACGCTTTCACCGGCCCGGAACGTTTTTTCCAGGACCTTGCCGGATGTCACCCCTTTTAGTTTGGTTCTTACAAAAGCTCCGCCTTTTCCAGGTTTTACATGTAAAAACTCAAGGATACTGTAAATCTCACCATTCAACATAATAGTGAGGCCGTTACGAAAATCGGAGGTAGATACTTTTG
>CAYMBG010000031.1:0-24742 GCA_964388615.1 uncultured Chitinophagales bacterium
TCTGATCCACTTTCCTGAGGTAATCAATCACACTACCGCGAATGCGGTAATAGGCAAACGTGTTGAATTGGATGTTTTTATCACTGTCGTAGCTGTCGAGAGCCTGGAGCAATCCGCTGATTCCTGCACTTTCCAGGTCTTCACGGTTGGTTAAGGGATGATCCGGCCGCTTGATTTTGCCGATAATGCTGCGAACCAAAGGCATCGACTTGCTGATGATGGCATTACGAAGTCCATCAACGGGCTCTTCGCAGTAGGTGTCCACCAATTCTTGTAATGATTTGTCACCCATGGCTTATTATTTTTTCTGAGCTTTGTTCTCACCACCACTGCTTTTTTCCGTGGTTGATTCATTGGACGACCCGGACGAGGGTGATGAATTTGAAGCTGTTGATGTTGATGTGGATGCTTTGGAGTTGTTGGTCTGCTGTAAAATATTAATAATAAATACGGTTAGATAAACACCGGTAAACAGTATCAGAAATACGATCAGGCTTCGGTAAAGAGCCAGGTCAACTTGGTTGCCCGACATCATTAACAGGGCGAATATCAACAGGGATACGGCGGTTATCAATCGTATTAACATGGTATTTTATACTTAATCTTGGCTCATGGTTCCTTGCCTTTGCTGGACCGGTTGTTCCGGCATGGCACTAATGATATTGTGCGCTATAAATTGAAATTCCCGGTTTTCCATGGAGTCGGGTTCAAGACGCGTTACAGGTGTCTGTTTCTGAACCGACCGGCGGATCAGGTCACTGTCTGGTATAAATCCCAGATAGGAGATCTCCTGGTTCATGAAATATTGCAGGATGGTGTTGAAACGATGGTGGATGCTGCTTGCGGTGGTCTCGTCACTGGCAAAATTTACCACACTGGCGAACGGATAGGTGGGATCAATACTCAAAATGTATTTGCAGAAGCGGTACACGTCAGATATGGCCGTAGGTTCATCAACCAACAGGATCATTCCAAGCTGAGCACGGTCGAGAGCCCACAAACTAAGTTCACCGGAACCTGCGGGCGTATCAATGACGATGATGTCGTAATCCTCGGCCATAGCGATCAGCACCTGATCCATGGCCTCCATTAACAGCTCAAGATCCCGATCATTCTGACCCGGTTCGTCGGATCCTGTTACAAGGGTCAATCCGTCACTGTCGTGAGGCAGGTCTTCAAGTCCGCATTCTCCCCGAACCCAATGCATTACGGTGGCATCTGTTTGCTCATTAAGCAAAGTGGCACAATTGGACATGCCGATATCGGCATCAACCAGCCCGACCGAATATCCCATATTCTGCAGCGTGCCGGCGATGTTGACGCTGGCCATGCTTTTGCCGACACCGCCTTTTCCGCTGACGGTGGCGATAATGAAGGGTTGTTTCGAGTTATTCATGTGTGTCATATTTCTCAGGTGTCTTGCAGAACTTGTTGGGCAAACCAGGCCGGGCTGAATTCGGCCAAACCGCCGGGGACCGATGAACCCATGCTGATGTAGCGGGCACCGCATCCCATCTCTTCAAGAAACGGGATAACCGGACCCCATTCGGAGACCTCGTCCAGATGTGTTATGGCTACAAAATCGGGTTGAAGGGGTTGATGTACACTTCCCGAAGTGCGGAAATAGTAACGGTTCAGTGAAGCGTTGACGACATAGTGTACCTCCAATTCCGTCAAGGACGCGATGGTCTGCCTCATTTTCCAGTATTGCCGGAAGGAGCTTTCCTGCTCTACCGGTATGGCCGGGGAATCGATCAGGACATGATCATACGCTTCCCAATCTTGTATATGTGCTTTCACATCACTGGTGTCACGGACTGTGTAGCAGGTGATGCCGTGATCCTCACAAAATGGTTTTAAAATGGTATAAAATGGCTGTCCTTGCTGTTCTGGCGGCAGCAGCGATACCACTGCCAATTTTTTGCCGGCCAGATATTCCGGATGCAATAATAGCTTCATGATCAAATGAGTCTTGCCCGAACCGGAGGGCCCGACAAACATCATAAACTTTTCGGGCGAAAAATGGTTCTCGCTCTTCAAGGCTCTTCTGATGATGGAGGATAGAGCCGACATGAACTGTCCGGGCTGCTCATCCGGGTCAATACCGCTTTCCATGATTTCGCGGAACCACCGTGCGATGACAGTCGGCTTGATACCGGTTTGGACCAGTTGCTGAAAAGCGGGATGCGAGGCATAATCCAGATTCGAGGAGATCAGAGCGGAGTCCAGCAATGATTCCAGCTTGTCGAATCGTTTGTGCAAAGCGGACACCTCACGCTGATTTTTGGCCGCCAGAGAGGCTGTTTCCCCGGATTGAACGACCTGGGTATTACTGGGCTGGAACCGGTATCTTTGGGCCGCTTCTTTGTCTTCTGTGGATCGGTCCGGTTCGATTCCCGGAACAAACTTCGTACGGTTGCTGTTTCCAGGAGCCATATTGTCGTAACCGGTCCCGTTTTGCTTCGCCGGGCTATCCTGCGAAAAAGATTTCGTCGCGGTGCTGTTACCTGTCAGGTTGTTGGAAGTATCCTCCAAAATACCATTCCGTGCTTTTTTCCCAAAACCCCGGATATTGGAGGTTCCTGCTCCCGGCTGAAAACGGGTTTTTTTTCGTTGGCCATCCGCTGTTGCGGCCGGTCGGTCAGAAGTGGTTTCATACGGGTCAGAAGTGGTTTCATACCGGTCAGGGTTGGCTTCCGCGACTGGCTGCTTTTTATTCTTTTCCATCTCCTTATGGGCCAGCTCCCGCAATGATTTTAAATTATTGCTGATTTTTTCCGGGGGCTTTTCTTTGGCTGAACTTTTTTCCTCATTTCCGGTGCTTTTTGCCGGTGCGATATCACTTCTTTGATAAAACACATTGCGAAAGCGGGACTCTTCCTCTTTGCTCTTGTCTTTTTTCCGGGAGGATGCGGCCGGCGAATCTACAAGAACCGTAACACCGGCATCATTCTTTCCGTCTGCATCAAATGACTCAAGAATAACAATATCGTCCCCGTACATTTGACGGGCACTTTTTCTTGCCATCTCAATGGTTTTCCCAAAAAATTTCTTAAGTATCATGCCGGTTCGGGTTCTTCAAGTTTTTTCTTTTCCAGTCCGATACGGTCAAAGGTTTTAATCTGTACATCGGGACTGATGTCATTGTATGACAGTACTACTATCTCAGGCAAAATTGGTACCAAAAAATCATAAATTGTCGGTCGTAAAACCGGTGACGTGAGCATGACCGGTTCCAGCCCCTGCCGAATCATCTGCTCCAGTACTTTTGAGGCACTCATGTAGAGTTCTTCTACGGTTTTGGGTGTGAAACCTAAGGTATTGGAATTCAGCATGCCCTGTTGTGCCTGCCCGATAAGATGGGATTCCAGTTGCGAGGCAAGCACGGTAACCTGTATTTCGTTGTTACTGGTTTTATACTGGCCGGTTATGGTTTCAGCAAGAGCTGCACGGGTGTATTCGGTAAGCACATCGGTGTTTTTGGTCTGCGCGCTGTGATCCGCCAATGTTTCCAGTATCGTGGTAAGATCCCTGACCGGAACGCGTTCGCGCAGCAGCCGTTTGATCACTTTCTGTATTTCGCCATATTTAAGGACATCGGGAACCATCTCATCAACCAGGGCGGGGGAGTGTTCTTTGAGGTTATCAACAAGACGCTTGGTCATTTGACGATCCACCAGTTTGTGCGCATTTTTCTTGAGCACTTCCATCAGGTGGGTGGTGATAACGGCCCCTGCTTCGATAACCGACAAGCCATATTTTTCCGCCTGTGACTTGTTTTTTCCGCTTATCCAGATAGCATCCATGCCGAATGTCGGATCCTTGGTGCTGATACCCTGGATGTCGGGCTTAAAATCGCTCGGAAGCAGAGCAAGATGGTAACCCGGAAGCAACTCCCCTTCGCCTTGCATGATGCCCCTCATCTTGATCGTATAATGATTGGCATCCAACTGAACATTGTCGCGTATGCGAATAGATGGTATGATAATACCAAGTTCGGATGCAAGTTGTTTTCGCAGCGATGACATACGTTCGAGCAGATCGCCACCCTGACTGGCTTCGACCATGGGAATCAAGCTGTATCCGATTTCCAGTTCCAGTGTGTCCAGAAGCAGATAATCTTCCACGCGCTCCTCTTTCTCACCCTGGGGCTTTTGCTGCTCTGTCGTATGGGCTTCCTCTTTCTCCCGTTCGTTGCTGTTGTGTTTTTTGTATGCGATGAACAAGAACAAGCTTCCGAGGAGCCAGAACGGAATAATGGGGAGCCCGGGAAGGATTCCTATAAAGAATACGAAGCAGGCACCGATTACCACGGTCTTGGGATTGCCCATCAGCTGCGAGGTCATCTCCTCACTTAAATTTCCTTCCGAGGCGGCACGTGAAACAATGATACCGGCGGCGGTGGAGATCAACAAGGCCGGTATTTGAGAAACCAGGCCGTCACCGATTGTCAGCAGCGTATACACCTCGGCCGCTTCGGCAAGCGACATACCCTGCTGCATGGTTCCGATGAGCAATCCGCCGATTACGTTGATAAAAGTGATAAGCAAAGCTGCGATCACATCACCACGGACGAACTTACTGGCACCGTCCATAGCCCCGTAAAAATCGGCCTCATTTGCGATCTCTTCACGCCGGTTTTTGGCTTCCATGTCCGTCAGCAATCCGGCCTGCAGATCCGCGTCGATAGCCATCTGCTTGCCGGGCATCGCGTCAAGAGTAAACCGGGCGGCTACTTCCGCAATACGTGTGGCCCCTTTTGTGATCACTACAAAATTGATGATGATCAGCACCGAGAAGATGATGATCCCAATCACAAAATTCCCCTGAACCATGAAATTGCCGAACGACTGGATCAGCTCCCCGGCATAAGCATCATTCAGGATAAGCCGGGTAGTGGCCACATTTAATGATAAGCGAAACAGCGTGAGAATCAGCAGCATCCCTGGAAAAACCGCAAATTCCAGTGGTTTCAGAGTATAAAAAGCAACAAGCAGAACCACCAGGGAGAGCGAGACACTGATGGCGAGGAAGAAATCCATTACACCGGCCGGAACAGGCAGGATCATGATCATCAGTATAATAACGATACTGGATGAGATCAGGACGTCGGTCCGGAAGAACATGCTTTTTAGTTGACTGCTATTGGTAAGGAGTCCGGACATGTGCTATATCAGTTGCTTTTGTTTTTGAGTTTGTACACGTAAGCGAGGATTTCGGCGACCGCTCTGTAAAGATCCGCCGGAATGTATTCATCCTCATTGGCGGAGGCGAACAATGCCTGGGCCACCGGTTTGTTTTCTACAATTGGTATGCCATAATGCTTGGCGAGTTCTTTTATGCGGAGTGCTTTTTTACGCTGACCCTTGACTTCTACGATCGGAGCTTCGTTGTGATCGGGGTCATATCGAAGCGCCACGGCGTAATGTGTCGGGTTGGTTACTACCACATCCGAACTAAGGACCGAGTGATCCATTCGCTTGCGTCTTCGCATTGACATGGCAAATTTCCGGCGCTGACTCTTTATCTGGGGATCCCCTTCCATCTGTTTGTGTTCGTCCTTAACCTCCTGCTTTGACATTCTGAGGTCTTTGTGGTGCTGGAAGCGCTGATAAATGGCATCAAGCACGGAAAGGATGAAAAGCGCGGCAAGAATCCGTCCGACAAATACCAATATATAGGAACCTGCTTCTGAGAGGCTCTCGCCCATTGGAAGTACGGAGAAGGTCAGAAAGTGCTCTACATCGTTACGGACCGTGAAATAAATCACAATACCCACGATAAAAAGTTTGGTGAACCCTTTAACCAGTTCGACGAACCCTTTCAGGGAAAAAATCTTTTTTATGCCTTTTGCCGGGCTGATGTTACTGCCTTTGGGTTTAATCTTTTTGGTCGAAAATACCGCGCCTGTTTGTGCCATATTTACCAGCAGGGCCGTTACAAGCAGGATGATCAGCAGCGGGGTGATCATCTCAAAACCGAAGCGCATAGCTGTTTCAAGGTAGGTCAATGCCTGTTCTTCGTTATTAAGAGGCATTCCGGCGTTGACGAAAAAGGTCTCGAACATGGCTTCGATACGACCGTACATGAAGCTCCCTGTGGAGAGCAGCATCATGATAGCCGCAAACATCAGCAAAACGGAGGACACCTCCTTGCTGATGCTTACATTACCTTCTTCACGGGCTTTCTCAAGCTTCCGTGCCGTGGGTTCTTCGGTTTTTTCTTGATCATTTTTCTTATCTGACATACCGGAATCTGTTTCAAAATGGATACCAAAACCCCCTCCGGATACAAAACATTGACGAAACATGGCGATGGTTTCCCTGTGCGTATATCGTGCCGGGGGTGTTGCGAGTTGACCAGCGCGGGTGGAAGGAAAAAAAAGCTCTCCTGATACGGAAAACATTTCCCGATTCGCTAAAGGAAAGGAAATTCCTGTCGATACCCGGCCCAAAGAACCAGTGTGTCTGTGTTCAGAGAGAGGAGGGGCCTTGTATCGAAAAAAGTGTTGAAATCAGGGAAATGTGTGGGGCTTTGGCGTTCGCGGATATCCCATTAGCTACAATGGCACACATTTTGATCGTATCAGCCGTGAAAATCAGTTTTTGTAACAAACACCAAAGAATCTGATGAACGGTACAATCCTATGATGGATCGATTACAGGCTCAAATGCAGGCGATGCAAATGTTCTCACGAGCCCAGGAAGTGACCGCAAATAACCTGGCCAACATCAATACGCCTGGATACAAAAGCGATAAACTATTTCAGCAGCTGTTGACTGAGCAGGTGGACGGAGAGCAAGTAACACGAACGGCACCGATGCAGCAGGTGTCTCTTGAACAGGGGCAGCTGGAGCCGACCGGTAACGATTTTGATTTCGCCATTGATGGGCAGGGTTTTTTCATGGTGGAGGATGACGGCGAAGCGCAGCTGACACGTAACGGCCGTTTTCATCTGGACCCGGACGGATACTTGCGTACCGGGGATGGCGCGAATGTGATGGGCCGGGGAGGTCATATCCATATTCCGGAGTCCTTTCACGCCATGGATAATGGTCAGCAGGAAGCACAGCTGGAGGTGGCCAAAGATGGGACGATCCGAATCAACGATGAGGCGTTTGATCAGTTACGAGTGGTTCGCGTGGAGGACCCATCCCAGCTGGAGCGCCGCAGTGCCGCCCGTTTTGCAGCCGGGAACGCTACGCTACTGCCTCAGGACCCTGAGAGTAAAGTGATGCAGGGGCAGTTTGAGAAAGGCAATGTACAAACACTCCATGAAATGACCGATATGATGCGAAACATGCAGATGTTTGAGGCACAACAGCGTGCCATGAGATCTACAGATGAAATGCTGTCGCAGGCCACTAATCAACTGGGAAGATTTTAACCGGAATTAAACGAGATAAATTATGTTCAGAGCTCTCAGCACAGGTGCACTCGGGATGAGTGCCCAGCAAAAATCGGTTGACAACGTGGCCAATAACCTGGCCAATGTCAACACAACAGGCTACAAGCGTACCAGTATCGCTTTTCAGGATATGTTCTATGAAAATATCGCCTCGTCCCAGCACGGGGCGTCGGCCAACAGCCCTTCAAATGACGGACCTTCTCTGCAGATTGGCAACGGCTCCCGGCCGGTGGCAACCATACGGAACTTTATGCAGGGGCCGGTGGAAGAGACCGGTAGTGCCATGGATGTCGCCATTAATGGCAGTGGCTTTTTTCAGGTGGAGATGCCTGACGGGAACATTGCCTACAGCCGTGACGGGAACTTCAGCCGCAACTCGACCGGGTTGATGGTCAATAACTCCGGGTTGCCTCTGGCTGATATGATCGAAATACCGATGGAAGCGGTGGGTGTTGATATCTCCAAAGATGGCGTAGTCACCGCAAAAATGGCCGATGGGAGCAGGCAGATTGACCTCGGTCAAATTGAACTCGCGAAATTTGTCAACCCCTCCGGCCTGAATGCGATGGGAGACAACCTGTATTCCGAAACCGAAGCATCCGGCATGCCTTTTTATGGTAATCCTGCGGAAGAAGGATTTGGAGGCCTGCAGCAAGGATACCTGGAGCAGTCCAATGTGGATATTGTGAGTGAGATGGTTCAGCTGATCGAGGCGCAAAGGGCGTATGAGACCAATTCGAAAGTGGTCCAAACCGCTGAAGATATGATGCAGGCGACCAATGGTATTAAACGATAACCGATAAAAATGTCCGGATTTGCGTAAATCGGCATACATAACACCCTTTTGTTTTGCGATTGCATGGATGATCGCCTTGTCCGGTATCCTGGAAGCAGCTTCTGCTTTCTCGTCCGAAAAAGACCGCTATCCGGCCCGTACCGCCATTGTGGAACTTGCCATGGAGTCGCTTGAGGAACGGTACGATCCGGAGCGTTACCGGTTTGAAGTAACACCGCGGTGGATACCCGGTAGTTTGGCCAGGATGGATCGATCCGTTATCAGGGAGGTTGTCCCGGATGGAAATATTGAGCGAAACACCAACTTTGATGTTACCTATGAGGCAAACGGCCGTCGTCGACATGTACAGGTGCAACTTCAGCTTGAGATTGAAAAGCGCATACCCGTAATGGCTGACCGTGTACGAGCCGGACAAATCATCACCCGGGATGACTGGATGTTGAGATGGGTTCCTGTTTCACGTAATCGGGGACAATTGGTGACCGAGTCTGCCGAGATGGAGGGAAAGACGGTCAGGCGCACGCTTGCACGGGGTGAACCGGTGCGAAACGCTGATCTTTCAACGGAATATGTGGTGGAGGCGGGCGATGCTGTTACACTGATCTTCATGCGAAACGGGATGCGGGTCGATATCAACGCCATCGCACGGCAAAATGGAGCCTTGAACGAAACAATACGCCTTTACAGTGATGAGACAAGGAAAACCTATATGGGAAATGTAAACGGATCAGAGGAGGTGCATTGGGTACGTACCCTTTAGTTGTCCGGTTCTCTGTTGAATCCGGCGAAATGTGCAGACGGCACACAGCAAAAGCCGGACGGAAAGCACAGGCCAGACAGCAAGCAGCAACGACCGGACCCCGGTTGATTATTTAGAAATGACAAACAACAAGACAATGAGCAATAATTACAAACTTACCGCAATCTGCTTCCTTTGGGTGTTTGCCTTCCTATTGGCATCAGCATGGCCTGCAACAGGGCAGCACTCGTTGTATCGCGATGTGAAAGCCAACCAGGTTGGGGATATTATAACCGTTGTGCTCATGGAGAATATCTCTGGAAGCACCAATACCGATATGAGGCGGTCATCAAGCACCGGGGGACAGGCATCCGGATCCGCTTCCAGTAACTTCCTGCCATTTGAACCTTATTTCGGTACCGATGCTTCGGTGGATTACAATGCGGATGAGAGCAACCTTTCCAATTCACGACAATTGCTCGAGGGGTACCTGAGTGTACAGATTACCGACATCAATGACCGCGGCGATATGATCGTAAGTGGAAACAGACTCACCGAGATCAATGGAGAGATGCATGAAATCACACTTGAAGGGATCGTCCGCTCGAATGATGTGAATAGTGACAACAGGGTGCCATCCTATCGTGTGGCGAATGCCGAAATCAATTACCAGAAAAAAGGAGGCGTCAAGCGGATGACCCGAAGACCCGGTTTCTTACGGCGAGTGGCTTTCTGGGGCGTAGGAGCGGCCATGGGAGCGGCAATACTTGTCAGGGAATTAAATTGACCATCATGAAAAACAATAACGATATATCGGTTTGTCGCAATAATAAGCGGCATGGAACATGCAGGAGAAGGATTACAAGCCTGACCCTGGTACTTCTCAGTCTTATGATGTTCGGTGATTTATATGCCCAGACCCGGCTCAGTGACCTTGTAGAGGTCCAGTATGCGCAGCGAAAAGAGCTTATCGGTTACGGGCTGGTTACCGGTCTGGATCGTTCCGGTGACCGCACACTGAGCAGCAGGGGTTCGGTCTTTACGGTCCAGGCCATTGCGAATATGCTGGAGAACTTTGGCATTACCGTTGATGGAGACCGGCTTCGAACCCGTAACGTGGCAGCGGTAATGGTAACGGCGACCATCGGCCCCTATCATGCTTCGGGCAGTGAAATAGATGTGACGGTCTCTTCGCTGGGAGATGCAAGCAGCCTGCAAGGCGGCGTATTGTTGCAGACGCCACTGCTTGATCCCGATAACGAAGCGGTTTTTGCAAAGGCGCAAGGCCCTTTGGTTGTTGGCGGGATCACCGCTGAAATACCCGGGGCGAGAGTCAGCCGGAATCAAACACTTACAGCGACCGTGCCGGGAGGGGGGATTGTTGAGCGGAATACGCAGTTCTCGCACAATGTTGATGCTCCATTGGGACTCGTTTTGCGAAATCCGAACCATACCAATGCCCGGCGTATTGCCGAAGAGGTGAACAACACATTTGAAGAGGAGCTTGCCGAGGTACAACACCCCGGCTTGGTGCATATTACATGGCCGGATGCCTTTCAGGATCCCGGATCCATGAATCTCTTTACCAGTCTGGTTATGGAACAGGAGATAGCTGTAGATACGCCGGCCCGGGTTGTGATTAACGAACGCACCGGCACGATAGTCGCTGGTGGAAATGTCATTATTGACGAGGCGATGATCGCCCATGGCAATATCCAGATCCGGACGCAGGTCAGGCCGTTTGTGGTGCAACCACCGCCATTTACACCGGGTGAGCCTGTGATCGGCGAGATTCCGGAAGTGGGTATTAGCGAGCAGGCGGCCCAAACCATGTTGCTTGAGCCGGAAACCACGGTGGAGCAGTTGTCAGGTTCCCTGAATACACTCGGACTGAGTCCGCGTGACATTATATCCATCTTCCAGGCGCTCGATCGTGCGGGTTCGCTTAGGGGTAAGTTAATCGTGATGTAAACTCAGCACGACAATCTTCATGGGAATGTGAAAATGACCATGCCGTATTAGCTCATATAAAGAAAACAGACAATGAATATTGATAACCTCATAACGCTTGATCGAAATCAACCCAGTGAAGAACGTCGTCAGGAGATACGGCGCGATCAGACCGCGAAAGATTTTGAGGAGATTTTTGCCCGTCATCTGGTGGAGCAAATGACAAAAGACAGTTTTGGAATGTCGGACGAATCACAGGCACTCGGACAGTCCAACGCCTTGTACCGGGAGTTCATCACCGATGCGCTTGCCGGTGAACTGGCTGCGCAGCGAAAGCTCGGAATGGCGGATATGGTTGAGCAGTACTGGGACCGGCAGGAGAATAAACATGATCAGGGTCAACAGGAAATCAGTGACGGGATTTCTTCAGGTGACACCGGGGCCCATTCCATTAAAAGGGATTCCAACGATATTTAACAAAAACGCATAAAAAAAGACACGAACATGGCGGAACAGGAATTAGATTATTTTCCCATTGACAGTTTATCGGTTAAAGTCAGGTTACTTGACCAGAAGTGTCAGGAACTGTCACATATCATGCAGGAACAGCTAAAAGCGGTTGTCGCCTCTGATGCCGAGCGGGTCATGGAGCTCACCGAGAAGAATGCATCGGTTCAGCAACAGTTTCATCATGCCGAGCAATCCTTCATGGAGGAGATGCAAAGCCTTGAACTGCCGAAATCGGCCGATGGACGGCATGTCACTCTGGAAAAACTCAAGAATAGTTATCCCGGCTATGCCGGTTTCATATCCGATTGGCAAGACCTGATAACCGGGAATGTGGAAACACTGCAAGAGCAGCAATATCAATTGATTCAGCTTTTGGAGTTTGCCCAAAAACAGAACTCGGATTTGATGCGGTCTGTGATGAGCAAACGCAGTGGAAAGAACCAGCATTACCATCAGAATGGAAAAACCTCTGATACGGACTCCGGAATTGCTGTGAACCAGAAAGGATGAGCATCCGAAAGGCGTAACAGGCCGCGATAACAGTGACGGCAAACATTCAAATCATTTGAACAGATGAGATCCATATTTGAGATATCCAAAAGCGGGATGTTCAGTGCCGAAAGGTCGCTTTCCGTGACATCAAATAATGTTATCAATGCAGATACACCGGGATACAGCCGTCAGCGCATTGATAAAGAAGCAATCGGTCAGCGTATGTCCGGACACCATGTGGGACTTGGAGTTAATGTAGCCGGTGTCACGCGATTGCGAAATGAGCTGGCCGATCTGCAACTGCATGACAAGCGTCAGGAGATGGGATACATGCAGGAGAAAGAGAAGGTGCTGGAGCAGCTTGAGGCATCGATAGCATCGGACTCAGGCGGTGATCTGGATGTTCGTGTGGGACGGCTTTTTGATTCGTTTTCGGAGCTTTCCAATGATCCCCAGGACTACAGTGTGCGGAACAATCTTGTGGGTGAGGCGCAACAGCTCAGTGAAAAGCTGGGGGATATGAACCGAAACCTGGACCGGGTCAGTGATATCACACGTGATTCTATCCAAAGCGAAATTACTCAAATCAATGACTTGCTCAGTGATATCGCCGCTTTGAACCAGTCGATCACCACATCCATTGCAATGGGGCAACCGGATAACGCAAGTCTGGATAAGCAGGTCAAGAAGCTTGAAGAGTTGTCTCATTTAGTGGATATCGATGTCAACAAAGAAGAGAACGGCAGTATAGAGATCCATATCGGTGGGGATCAGGTGGTTTATGAGGACAATTACCGCAAACTGGTGGCCGACAACGACGATGTGGCAAAAACCTTTGATGTGCGGCTTGAAAACGGACGCAAAATCAATCCGGAAGGCGGTAAGCTGGCTGCCGGTATTGAAATGTATCAGTCCGATATCCCGGGTATGATTGATCGGTTGGATACCATTGCTGAAACCCTGGTGACAGAAGTCAATGCACTGCACAATAACGGCTATGGCCTGGAAGATGACACTCAGCGCGACTTTTTTGACCCCGGCGGGATAAAAGCTTCTACAATTCGTATCAATGATGAGATCGCCAACAATCACCAGCATATTGCGGCCTCATCGGTGGCCGGCGAAGCGGGTAATGGAGAGATATCCTCCTCCATAGCAGAATTGCGAAACGCGCCATTAATAGAAAACCGAAAATTGGTTGAGTATTCGGTAGACACGATTAGTCAGCCTGGTAGTGAATTGTCCCGTTTACGCAACACCATGGACACCCGGGAATCCGAGATCCGCATGTTGGAAGTACAGCAGGAGCGTGAAGCCGGTGTGAATATGGATGAAGAGTTGAGCCTGATGATTCAGTACCAGAATGCGTATCAGGGTGCGGCACGGGTAATGTCAAGCGCACAACAAATGTATGACACCCTAATAGGTCTGGTGAGGTAAGACATGCGTATTACACAGAAAATCATATTTGATGACTTCATGCGCGATATCAACACCAATCGCGGCCAGATGGCGAATCTGCAGTCGGATTTATCCAGCGGAAAGAGCGTGCGATTTCCGTCACAGGACCCGATATCCTTTCAGCGAAGCCGGGTTGTAGAAGGAGATATCCGTAAGCAGGAGCAGTATCAGAGCAACATCAGCAGCGGTTTGCGGCAGGCCAGGCTTGCACAGGAAGGACTTGACGAAACTATCGACAATTTGGTGGATATCAAACGGATCCTTACCCAGGCGGCTACCGACACATCCAGTAAAAGTGTCCGCGAAAGTATGTCCGAGGAGATCAAGGGGATTCGTGATACGATGGTTGCGACGCTCAACATGTCCTATGGCGATCGTTACTTGTTTGCAGGTACCAACACGGCTGAAAGGCCATTTCAGTTCGATGATACCCTGCCCGGTGGCGTGGCCGATATGAGCAATGAATCCGAACTGAAAGTGCAGGCTGGCGATGACCTGTTTGTGGAGAACAGTGTGAGCGGGACCGATCTGCGCACCAGCAGCGCAGGGGATATGTTTGAAGTGATAGGGGATATTCAACAAGCGCTGGCTGACAACGACACCGGAGCTCTGAATGGATTGCTTGGGGATGTAGACGAGGTGATTGACCACGTTTCTATCGTTACTTCACGGCTCGGTAATAATATTAACCGGATGGAATTCATGAATGAGCAATATGAATCCTCCAAAATTGTAATGAAATCGGATGTCAGCAATCTGGTTGATACCGATTTTGCAAAAGCTTTTTCCGATCTGCAACGCACCCAGGTATCCTTTGAAGCAGCCATGGCGGTGCATTCCCAAATGATTCATAATACCCTGCTGGACTATCTCTGATTGGGATTGTTCTCATACTATAAAACCGATTTGCTATGGAAGACAGAAATCTCATTATTCCTTCGAGCTCGACGGCTCCCTCCGTTTCCGTTGTAGAAAAGAAATTTACGGACATCGCTTCGGTACTCTATCTGACCGAGCTTTCCAAATTGAGGATCGAGACCGTTCGCCAGTGGCTGATATTCTTTTCATCGGTACATGTCGCCGCCCCGGCTCCTCGTCCGTCGTTTATTCCTGAGGAAGTGTGCTGGACTGAGTATGAACCGGGCGACTACCGGTCACAGGTGTGGAATCAGGTGCTCTCAAAAATCGAGGATCCATGGGTGCTGTTTCTGGAGGATGATGAGATGGTCGATCTATTGGCATTGACAGCCATGAAAAGAGATCATGTCAGAACCTGGCCGCCGCTACTGATTCAATGGCGTGAGGGGGAGACGCTTCGGCAATGTTTCCAGATGCGGATGGTGGCCAATACCGGTGCGATACTATTTGACGGAAAACATCTGCCCGACTGCACTTCTTATATCCATCGAAACGATATCAAAGTAGGTGACCAGGCAATTTTTGTGCATCGTGATACCCCGCTTATGGATAATCTCGATCCCGAGGAGGAGTTATCGGTCAAGTGCCCTTCACCGCAGGTTTATCTGTCATTGGGAGCGCGGTATTTTGATAACAAGCAGTATGTCCATGCGGCGGCGCAATACCGGAAAGTAATGAAAGCCGGTGAGGTTCTGCAGCATGACCGTCTTGCGGCCATGAACGGACTGGCAAGTTGCATGGCTGAGCAATACAAGTGGTCTCAAGCACTGGAAATGGCCACTAAGTCGATTCGCCTCGACTACAGGCAGCGGCTGCCCTATCTTATACTGTTCAGGATTCATCAACTGGCCAAGCGTTGGGAGGAGGCTCATGAGATTTTATTGCGCTATTATGCGTTGATGGGGGAGGCAACAGCCGCCAATTTCGATAAGGTTTTGCCTGTTCAAGAAACACTGGAACATTTGGCGGAGGTCGCATTCAGAGCAGGCATGCGAAAAGCATCGTATGAGCATTATCGCAAATTGTATACGATCAGGGGCGGCAAGGTGGACTCCGACTTTCTGCATCGCCTGTTGCTATTTGCTACCGAGCAGGAACATTATGAACAAGCAACGTCCTATTTTTTCAAGTTATTTGCCGATAGTTTTCCTGACAATGTGGAAGGTGAGGCTGAAAAACAGATTTTTGAGTTTCTGGCGCTGTTTATGGAGCGAGGTTGGTATGAGTTTGCCTCCGCCCGCTATCAGGAGTTACTGGAACATCAGCCATCCAATGAAGCCTACATGAGGCGATGGCTTGTCGCGCTTTCAAAAAGCAAAGATATCAGTAAAGCGCAGCAGGTTATTTCCCGCTTACGAATAAAGAAGAGAAAGAAAACCGGTTGATCAGGCCATTCAGGATGTGCCGGTTATCAAATCGGATTACCTTCCGTATCCTGCGTCCATCCACTGTTTTTAAGCTTGTTTCGAATGGTGCGGTCAGAAATACCGAGCATTTTACCGGCTTTTTTCTGGTTGCCCTGGGTTTTTTCCAGCGCCTTTTTGATCATCTGCAATTCCATTTCATCGATAGGCATAAGCGGTACATCCGAGAGGACCTCGCTTTTGATCTCTTCATCAACATTGGTGAAAAGATGATCCTCAATATGTTCAACCGTAATATCCGGGTCATCCTGTGACAAAATCATGCCCCGGTGGATTTTATTATCCAGCTCTCTGACATTTCCCTTCCATTCCTGCTCCATCAGGTAGTTTGCAAGTTCTTTTGAAAGCTTCTTCTCTGCAAGTCCGTATTGCGCGGTGTAAAGATCGATAAAGTGCTGTGCAAGTAACGGTATATCTTCTTTGCGATCCTTTAGAGGCGGGATGTTAATGGGAAATACGTTCAGCCGGTAGTAGAGGTCTTCGCGGAACTGTTTATCCGCGATACTTTCCATGATATTTCGATTGGTGGTTGCAATGATGCGGACATCCACTTTTATCGGCTTTTGGCTACCTACACGCAGAAACTCTTTTTCCTGCAGGACACGCAGAAGTTTTGCTTGTACATTGATGTCGATTTCGGTGACTTCGTCAAGTAGCAGGGTGCCGCCATGGGCTTCGTCGAAGGCTCCTTTTCGGTCGTTAATGGCACCGGTAAAAGAGCCTTTGATATGACCGAAAAGCGTGCTTTCCACAAGTTCGGAAGGCAGATTGGCACAATTGATTTTGAGATAGGGTCCGGCGGCCCGGTCGCTTTCATGATGGATCAGATGCGCGTAAACCTCTTTCCCGGTGCCGCTGACCCCCTGTATAAGGATGGGGGCATTGTTTTTAGCAATCTGGGGCAGCATGCTGAGCAAACGCTGGATGTGAGGGTGGCGCCCCACCATTTTGATCTCTTTGGCATCCGGTTTGGCCGGTTTGCCTTTAGTGGCAGAAGCTCTTTCTTTGTCGGGTGCCGGGTCATGCCCGGATTCGGCATTTGAAGGTTTCCCGGCGGCAGAGGCTTGTGCGGCATTTATTTTGCGTTCCTCCAGGGCCGTTTCAAAAAACCGGTTCACCCTGTAGAGGATTTCACGGGCGGTGAAAGGCTTGGTGATATAGTCAAAAGCTCCCTTACGAATGGCATTGACCGAATGGTTGATGCTTCCAAAACCGGTAATGAGAATTATACCGGTATCGGGGTGGTTTTGGTTGATGTGAGCCATCACCTCATCCCCGGTCATCTCATTCATTTTGACATCGCTGACGACGAGGTCAACGCTGTTTTTTTCAAGATGAGAGAGGGCATCTACAGGAGACCCAAAAGCGATCACTTCATAGTTATTCATGGAGAGATGCTCTTCCATGAATCCTAACAAGAGCTTGTCGTCATCCAGAATTAAGATTCGTCCGTTCATTGACTATTGGTATAAATATCATGAGTACATAGCCAATAGATGATAGACGAAAAATCCGAAAGATCAAAGTGATGTCCGGATCGTTTTGAATCAAAACACAAAATGTCTCAACTACAGGGATTAGCTGCCCAGTATTTTCTGGGCGATGCTTTCCCAGACAGCAGGATCATTCAATTTCTGTCCCATTTCGGTCGATGCTGCTTTTTCCGGGGATTCCGCCTTGGCCTGCTCAAACTCATTCAACTGTGCCTTGACAGCTCTCACGTTGTCAAATGCAATACTGGATTGTTTGTCCAACTCTGTTTTGGCGAACAAGAGCTCATTCTTTTTGAATTGATATCCATCGAGCGTAACTTTGTCGGCGGTGCTTTTCTGGGCTTCGCCCACAGCTGATACTCCGCTGGTTTGAGCTTTTTGTCCTGCGGCTTGTGTGCCGTTCAGGTGTGTCGAAAGTTTATTGATATCCATAGCTATTGGCTATTATTTGCTGTCTGTAAAATAAGAAATGTCCGGTGTTTCCAAAACATGATATTGGTCCTCGGCCTTACGTCGCCTGGAGGCGTCACCCAGTTCCGTTTTTTGGCCTTCCAGCTGTTTGTTCAGCACAGGCTGCAAAGCGTGGTGCAGTTCCCTGTAAGTGCGAAAAGCCTGGGTCAGCGTATCCTGTTCTTCCGCAGGAATCTGCGATAGGTCCACTTCAGCGATAAGTGGATCCAGTTCATCAATCAATTTTTGACGTTTTTCTATGGTTTCCTGAATCTGATCCAGAGGTAACGCATCGTTATCCACGCTGCTCAGCAGTTCCCGGCTGAGTGTTACAAGATTATTAATTCGTTCGGTAATGGGATTCATTTTAATCGGTATATTTGGTTACCACATTCCCATGTTTTGCTGGAATGACATGACCCGGTTGAACTGGTCTTCGCCTTGGGTGATGATCTGTTGCAATTCGTTAAATTCGGCTCGCTGCCGCTCCTCATATTGCTGCAGATACCGTTCCTGGGCGGCAATACGATTGTCCAGGCGGTTGATTTGCTGGTCAATCCCATCCTCCATGGAGGCAAGGATACCGGTTCCTCTTCGGGTATAAGCCTCGGTTTGTTCTTTCATGGATGCAATCGGGGAGTTCTCGCTGGTGAAAAGAGCCTCCACCTCCTCCGGACGCTCGGCCAGGGCTTCATCCAGCTTGCCGGAGTCTTCCACGGTCATGGTACCGTCATTTTCAAAGCCAATGCCCAAATCTGACAGACGGGCAATCTGTCCCTCTTCAGCTCCTTCCATGGGCAGCAGGCCTGTTTGTCTCAGATTTACGGTGAGGTTCCGCACCGACCTCATATCCTGCAAGGCTCCCCGCCGGTCACCCTCGGCATCAATAAAAGTACGGTCCCGTATGGTTTTGTTCATCTGATTAAAGGCGGAGACAAAATCATCCACATTGGCGCGGGACGTTTCGGTATCCCGCTGGACGGACATCTGTTCCGTCCCCATGGTCGGTTTGAGCATCTCGAAGCTGAGTCCGGTGATGGCATCATCCACGAAATTGGTACCGCGTTCAAAAGTGACACCGTCAATAGTAAATCGTGCATCCAGCTGCTCCTGATCCACAAGGTGGGTTATTCCATCTGAAACCCCATCCCCGTTGATGATGGTATCCAGCACACCAGTAGCGTCATCGTCGAACTGGATCCGGTTTTCAAATCCGTTCTGCAGACTTTGAATGGAAAATTGCACCTCATCATTATTAACCTGGAAGACGTTGGCCTGCGCCTGATCACCAAAATGTTCGGCGATTTGAGCGGCTAAACCATCAAGAATTTCGTGGTTGGTCATATCCACCATATTCCCGTCACCGTCATCTTTCTGGGTATTGAGGGTAATGATTTCGGTTTTATCGCCGATGGTCAGCGTAACCGATCCGTCGCCCTGGGCGGCCAGGTCCGTATCCTCACCGGTAAAGACCTCTGACATAGCGATGTCGTTGGTAGCCACACGCTCCACGTCAATGTTGTAGGTGGAAGCCCGGTCGATTCCTTCGGCGGAATGAACCTGTACGAAACTTTCGTTCGATGAGGAGGTTTTCAGTGATTGAAACGCATTGTTGTCCGGATTATCCAGTTCATCCAGTTTGCTGTTGAATTTGGAGATGGATGAACTGACGGCACCTAAAGCTTCCTTTCGTTCCCGATGGACACCCTGCTGTGCTTCAAGCTGGAACTTGGTCCGGCTCTCAATTTGTACCAGCTGCTGGACAAATTTTTCGTAAGGATTGGTTTGTTGGAAAATATTTCCTACGGAGTCCATTATGGTGTTTGTTAGAAATGGGGGTGTATCGTGCGGTTAGGGGTGATTTCAGATGCCGTTGGCGTTTTGCACCGTTGCCTGAGTGGCGGTATCCTCCCAGGCCTCGCGCAATGGTTCGAGAATCTCACGGATTTCATCAAACTTTTTCTGCCTCGACAAGTCCTGACAGTACCGGTACAAGTTAAACAGCTGTTCCGCCGGCTCATGTTCAAAATCCAGGCCCTTAATGAGTGTAGACAGGATATCCCGAAGTTTTTTGTCATCTTCCCGATAAGAAGCCTGAATGGCCAGGTCGTAAAGTTTAATGACCAATTTGATGGGCGACGCGTTCATCACCGACTGACGCTGATATTCAAGTTGTGGATTTCGCATTGCTTGTGAAGTTTATAAATGTTGGGTTTAATCGGGTTATCGGTTTTTTGGAAAAAAAACTTAATAGATCCGGGATTAGGATCTTTTAAACTTTCTGGTGTTACAGGAACCAGCTGTCCGGTTTCGGGATCATTCTGTTACAGGTTTTCGTGATCTTCACCCCCAGGTATGCAATTTTTGTGCCAGATAAGCTGGCACATTATTTGTAGCACAGGTCTGAAGAGTATTGAAATTCTTTTTTGAACGATCAATTAATTCGAACAGCCGATGAAACTTCAGATTCAGCGTGCAAAAGCCCTGTTAAACGCCAAAAAGCCCAATATTGATAAGGCAATGGAGGTGCTTAAACCACTCCTCAAGAAAAAGAGCACCTCCTGGCAGGCATTTCACTATGCAGGTGTGGCGTTATCCAAAAAGCGCGAATATAAGAACGCTTGTAATTTTCTTCAGGAGGCATTGAGTCGCGGATCAGACGAACCGGAGACCTGGTATCTCTTGTCGGTGGTTCATCTGGATTTGGGCAACCTGGACGAAGCCGCTCGTACCGGGCAGGAAGCATTGAAGCGGCGGGAGGATTATTTCCAGGCGTGGCTCAATCTGGGTTCCGTTTACCGGGCCCAGGCCAGACTCGAAGAGGCTTTGAAATGTTACCAGAGGGCCAATCAACTGGATCCGCGCAGTGCCGGGGTGGCATATCGCATAGCAACGATCTATCGGGATCAGGGCAATCTGAAAAAAGCGCTGGAGCTTTATGATATCACCGTAAAAATTAATCCGGAATATTATGAAGCGGTAACCGATAAGGCGCGTCTGTTACAAAAGCTTCAGAAATTCGATGAAGCGGAGCAGGCATTGGAAGAGATTCTGAGCAGGAAACCGAAGGATTTGAATGCGCGCATCACGCTGTCGGAAATCGACCGGGCTCGTGGCCGGTATGCGGAAGCAATTTCCCGCTATGAGGAGATTTTGTCCGAGCATCCGGGTTTAGCTTCTGTGAGAGTGGACTATGCGGTGACCCTGCAAGATATCGGGCGATTTAACGAATCGGAAGAGAATTATTTGCGGGTATTTCGTGACCATCCGTCGTCGATGAAGTCGTTTTCAAACTATCTGATGGGGCTGCATTACAACCCGGAGCGGAGCCGGGACGATATTTTTGAGGCGCACAAAAAATGGGATAGGTGTTTTGCACCGGAAGAGCGTCCGGAGCGTCCGGAGCCGGTCAACAAGGATCCACAACGAAAACTGCGGATCGGGCTGATTTCAGGAGGATTCTGGAGGCATCCCGTGGGCTGGATGATCACAGCCGGACTCGAACATTTGCCCAAAGAGCAGTTTGAGGTCTACTGTTATACGACCAATAATGTCTTTGATGCGTTGACAAAACGAATCCATGCGGTTTCGGATAGCTGGAAGTCGGTAATAGGTTACTCGAACGAGGTAGTTGCCGATATGATTCGCGACGACGAGATTGATATTCTCGTGGAGCTCTCGGGTCATTCGGCGGACAATCGACTTAAGATGGTGGCTTTGGAGCCGGCGCCGGTGATCGTAAAGTGGGTTGGCGGACTGTTCAATACCACCGGCTTGCGCTCTGTTGATTACCTGATCACCGATTGGCACGAGACTCCGGCCGGGACGGAATCATATTACACGGAGAAATTGGTTCGGATGCCGGACGATTATATCTGTTTTTTGCCACCGGATCATGCGCCTGATGTGCGGGCATTGCCATCCGCGGGGGATGGAACGGTAAGGTTCGGTTGTTTTAACAATCCAACAAAAGTGAATCCGGTCTTGCTGGAAAAGTGGGCGGAAATCATGAGGCGGGTACCGGGCAGTCGCCTGATTCTCAAAAGCAAACAGTATGACAGTGAGATCTTCACCAGTCGAATTGTTGAGAAAATGCTTTCACTGGGAATTGCCGCGGATCGGCTGGAATTTGAAGGGCAATCGCCCCATACCGAATTGCTGGAAAAATACAATGAGGTGGATGTGGCGCTGGATCCGTGGCCATATTCGGGCGGTTTAAGTACGTGCGAGGCGCTTTGGATGGGAGTGCCGGTAGTGACACTGCCGGGTCCGACGTTTGCCGGGCGCCATTCGGCGACACACCTTGCCAATGCCGGACTCTCTGAGCTGGTGGCAGAGAACTGGGACGAGTATATAGAAAAGGCGGTTTCGCTGGCGGGTGATACAGAAGCCCTGGCCGGGATGCGAGACGGGCTGCGCGAGCAGGTCCGCCGTTCGCCGCTTTGTGATGGCGAGCGATTCGGGGCGCATCTGGATGGGGCGTTGCGGGAGATGTGGAAGCAGCGGGTGGCCGGCTGGGAGTCCGGCGCCGAAGAATGGCGGGATCATATCGCGGTAGAGGCTGTGGAGGAGGTGGAAGTGGTGCAATCATCCGAGAGTGTAAGTAAGAATGTCTCGGGAAGTGAGTCGGAAAATGTTTTAAATGATGCTTCGGAAAATGTATCGGGAATTATTTCTGGAAATGCTTCTGGGGATGTTACGGGTGATGTTTCGAATGAATCCACTGATATTAGTTCAAATAACGGGAGTTCGCCGGCAGTTAACGGCCGGGATGAAACACGCCATACCGAAGTATCTAAAGCGGAGACCAGCAAGAGTACCGTCAATGGAAGTTTCGGCAACGAAAGCACCCGCAATGACAAGTCGAAAACCTGGAAAATCGAGACCAAAGACGAAGTGGTGATCTGCACCCCGGCGGATCTGAACATGCTGACACCCTATGTGCTTTTGGAGCAGGAGCAGTGGTACGAGCCGGAGCTCCAGTTTGTACGGGACTATCTCAAGCCCGGCATGAACGTAGTGGATGTCGGCGCCGGATTCGGGGTGTATGCGCTGCCCATGGCAAAAAAAGTTGGGCCGGAAGGGAAAGTGTATGCGTTTGAGCCGGGGTCGGTATGTCGGCGACATTTGGAGATGAGTAAGCTGGAGAACGGGTTTGATCACACGGAGATCATAGGAAAAGCCGTATCAGACCGATCAGGCAAACAATCCTTGAAATCAGCCGATACTCCGGAGCAAAACAAGCTGAATGAATCCGGAGAGGAAGAAGTGTCGGCTGTAGTACTGGATGCCTGGTGGCAGTTTGAAGGCGCACCAAAGGTGGATTTCCTGAAAGTAGATGTAAATGGAAAAGAATCCGATGTACTGAAAGGAGCCACCGAGTTGTTGGAAAGTGAGTCGCCCGTACTGGTGATTTCCATCACCGAACAGAAAGCAGCCGCCTTTGCTAAAGAAATAAAGGAAACCGGATACAAGCTGTATGAATACATACCCGGCCCCGGAGTTCTGGCCGAACATGAGATTGAAGCAGGCGCCGATTTATACCTGCAAAATCTGATTGCCATTCCGGAGAGGCTTTTAGATGATTTCAGAAAAGATGGCTGGCTGCATAATGAAACCATCACACCAAAAGAAGTGGAACAAGACCTGTGGAAGAGAGAATTAAGCAAACTTCCATGGACTGTTGATCTGATGGAGGAATGGGAAAATCATGATGAATCAGAGGGCATCATGAGCTATCTGCAGGCGCTCAATTATCTGATCGCGGCTGAGAAAATCGACGTCCACAATTCAGAGTTTGAACAGCCTCGAAGCCAAAAAACGATTCTAATGCTGAATGCGGCTCAGATTCTCATTCAATTGTATAACCAGGGAGCGAATAGCACTTCCGTTGTATTTACGCTGGTTCGCACACTGAATGCTCTTGGGAAAAGAGATCAGGCCGTAGAGATTATGCAGAAGCTGATCAAAACCACGAAAATGGGACAGGAAAACATGGACATGGCCCTGCCCTTCATGCTGCCCGTTCCCGAACAGGACAACGCCTCTATCAAAACCGATCTTAGTAAATGGCTGATGGTAAAAACCGTGGAAGCCTGGATTCTGCTGAAGGATCTGACGACCTATTTAAGCGGTCCGCAGGAGCAGAAATTGCTGGGGGTATTGGATGGGAATCCGGAAGTGATGGATAAGATTCATTTTAATAAAACTCCGGAGGAAAAACTTGTCCTTACAGCAGATATGGAAGAAAAGCTTAATCTTCCTTCAAAAGTTGTCAATGCAAGAGTTAAAGATTTCGAAATACTAATTCCTGAAAAGGAGATTTTCAGATTAAAGAATATTTTAATTGAAAATGAATATAGTCTGCCTGATGATTATGATATTAGTGATGACGCAATCATCCTGGATATTGGAGGAAATATCGGTGCATTTGCACTATACGCAACTGGGTGGAACAATAAAGCTAAGATTTACAGTTTTGAACCAAATCCTCAAGTCTTTCCTTTGCTACGGATAAATACCCAAAACCATGACAATATTAAAAAATACTTTTTTGGATTGGGTGATAAGAATGAAAGTTTGATTCTGTACCAGAACCCCGTCAATACAGGTGCTAGTAGTACATCGCAACAATATCGGGGAGCATCAAAGGTTAAGATTGAAATAAAGGATGCTTTGGAGGTTCTTAAGGAGTTGAATATCGAAAAAATAGACGTTTTGAAAATTGACACAGAGGGGGCAGAATTGTCGATTTTGAAAAGCCTAAAACCTGTTCTTGATAAAATTCAAGTAATAATGCTTGAATATCATTCTATAAATGATAAAAAGCTGATCTTGGAACTGTTAAAAGATTTCGAGTATTACTCCGAGGAACGCCAATTATCTAGTGAAGTTGGGACTATAAAATGTATCAACAGAAACTTCAAAGCCAATAGATAAAGAACACCAGAATCCGTGAGTTAAATTAGCAAAATTGAGTCCACTCCGAAAAGTCTGGGGTGTCATTGTACATAAATATAGGCAATGCAGAACCCGCATTACAATGGCAGGCCAATTTGCCTGAAAAAAAACCGTAACTACTTGATATAAAGTTGTTTAATT
>CAYMBG010000032.1:0-13322 GCA_964388615.1 uncultured Chitinophagales bacterium
TCCTCTTTCAAGAAAACTCATTTCAATGGAGCCATAGGACTGTATAGCTTTTTCAGCGGCATCAATACCTTCATCCGCACGAAGTAAACCGGCTTGAAAAACCGATGCTACCGGTCCTCTTGTCGAGGAACAAAGTTCTTCAGCAGCATTAATACCGCCATCTTGAAGCGCTTCCTTAACATCAAGAATAAAATTCCGGGTATTAATATCAGCTCGGTTAAGCGTAATTAAACGCTCAAGAAATATTGCAAGTCCAAGGATCAAGGCAATAAGAACAGGCCACATAAACGGCCCGCCTTCATTGAAATATCCGACAAGCATGTTGAAAAATCCTTCTTCCAGGGCGCCCTGGAAAAGCAGTGCACTAAACGAGAGGGTCATACGATTCTCCGATTTTTTTCCTAATGTTGTGTTCTAATATGAGTCAAAAATGCAATATTGAGATTATAGACTATTTTAAATCAAATGTCAAAGGCCGAAACAGAGCAGCATATTCTTTAAGGTAACATCACTTCCGTTCCCTGCCAATGTTCTAAAGATCATAAGTAACTATCTAAATAATAATAAAAAAAAGCGCCTATCAAGCACTGTATCCTAACTAATTTTCGGTTCAGATACCTTAGACCATAATGGCTTTGCAGTATGATCTTTCCATTCAACAATTGTATAGTTATAACCATCAAATATAACGCTGTATAATATGATTTTTTTCAAAAAAAAAATTCAAAAAACTGCATTAACTGTAAATCGCAGAGTTTGCACAGGTGTCCTTCCGGAAACAGAACGCCCTTCATACTGAAAACTTGCCCTCAAGAAATCACTTATTCTGTAATCTGACTGTAGGGACCATGCCCAGGTGTCACCCAAACCAGCACCTTCTGTCAGTTCAAACTGTCCCATACTGGTAGCCTGACCTCCATCACGTTTATAACTTCTATGCTCCAGTCTGAGCGTTGACTGCCAACGTGTGCTCATATGGAGTCTTGAATCACCAAAAACTCTAAAACCGGTAACCTTGGCATCTTCATCAGGAAATCGATCCGTTTTCCTGATAAGCGAGAAACCAACACCTGATTGCCATGATTGGTCCCATCGGATATCCAGTCTGGGGCGAAAAACCCGGCTGGATATAAGATAGTTCCTTGAGGTAAAAGATTCGCTCAGACTTTCATTTCTTCCAAGCGACATTTTTACAGAGGCCCGATAACGCCTGCTGATCCGGCCTCCTCCCCTGATAATTACATTGTCTACATGTTGTTTCTCTACACCACTAGACTGTTGATTTTGCGATAACAGCCGATCCGCCGATAATCGTAATTCACGACGTGTATTGTTCCGGAAAAAAGTAATCTCCTGATCGACATACCATCTTCCTGATATCGTAAGAGAATCGTCACGAAATTGATTAAACTGCAACAAATAGATATCCTCCAGATTCTCTGTGCGGTTTTCTTCACTTACATCCACCACCGATCTCCACTGAATACCGGAAAGAAACTCCAAGCGGTCAGAATAGCGGGCGTCATGCGAATCGATTAACCGGGAAAAATCCAGAGTAGTACGCCAGCGAGCCCGCAATGAAATTACTGGAAACAACTCATCTGAAGGAATCAGTTGTTTTATAAACGTACCTTCGTTCTGGTTTTGCTCTGGAAAAAATTCATCGATTTGCTGTACACCATCCTGATTCAAATCCTCCCATACATACTGGCCCATCTCGGGTCCTACTTCAATAAACGCTTCTTGCAACAGCGATCTTCGTTCTGTATTGACATCATATAAAAACTGTGTATCCAGAAATCGATCCCATGGACGGTAGTCGGTCACGGATCGGATCAAGACCCCTTTTCTATCCGAAAGCTGGTCATTTCTAAAATCCTCCTCAAAACGACGTAAACGTAACCCCAGCATATTCTCAGTCTGAAACAGATCGTCTTTCTGGAAATGAAGATGATAGCGCTGGGTCAATCCGTAGGATTTGCGGGACAAGCTTCCATCAAGAACACCATAATCTCTTCTGTAGTTAATCGTACTGCCTATTCGCAATTCATTCGAAAGCTGATAATACAAGCCCGGAGCCATTTCAAAAAAGCGCATTGACTCGGAGAGCAGTGAATCGGAATGAATGGGCTTTTGCGTCCTGTCCTCCGTCTCGAACTCCAGCTCCGGTTGTAGTGTGCCTAATGGTATAGACCACTCATAGTCCAGTCGTCCCCTTTGACGCCACCACCTGCCATCTTCATCCCGGAATCGATCATTACTGGATATATATTCTAAAAAATAGTCCAGCTCCGGTAATCCCTGCTCGGAAGAGCGAACATGCAAATCCCCTCTGGTTCCGTCAAAATCTCCAATTTCAATCATCCCACCACCGACTTCGATATTTGTATGTCCGGTAGGTGACCAATTACCCGATCCTTCTATACGTTTTTCTCCGGCATTCCGTCGTTCTACAAGGTTCCAGCGCCTGCCGAACTCGACTTCTCTGACCCGGTCGAAATACGTGAAATCAGCTCCTTCGTATCGTCCTTTCAAATCAAAACCCACCTGTCCGAGCGATAACTGTCGGGACTTTAATGCGATCCCGCCAAGAATACTCATGTCGTTATTGTTATGATTGTCAATCTGCGAGAGTCGATTTTGATCAAACTGACTGCCGGCCCATTCTCCATAAATATTGAGGTGGGAAGTAGCGCGATAAGTACTGCGAAGTGCCATCATGTTCTGTTCCGTGGGTCTGGGAATTCGCCTTTGAGGAGCATATTCACCCTGACCCGGTCCGGCCCACTCATAAAGAATGCCATTGGCGGCTCTTCCTACCCTTCGGTAATCACCCTCTCCATCACCGACCCGGCTGAAATCCACGCGGTATACACCGGAGGTATCTCCCGGAATGTGTTCAAATATCTGATATTCTTCACCTCTGTAAACCGTATCAACCCTGCTGTACAGCAAAAAGTCGGCATCCCTTTGAAATTCCACGGCTTCGGCCCCACTAATGACCGCTTTGTCAGGATCGTCTCCAGCCTGACGCAATACTTCGCGTTCGGTATCGGATAGAAAAAGTTGACTGCTCAAATTGACATTATCGGCTTCTCGAATCACTGAAGCGCCCAAGGAGAGCCGCCCGTTTAGAAGTTCATCGTTTTCGGCTTCGGCAGCAACAACAGTACGGGTATAAGCATCGGTCATATACTGGAAATCAACTGTGATACGTGTATGATCCGTAATAATCTGATTGGATGTAAATGTTATTTCTCCAAGGCCGTAATCAATCACATAATCGTTTTCTTCCCCTCTAACCAGTCGCCGGCCGTTGATATAAACCCGCTCTGACCCTGCAAGTACGATGATGAAAGACTCATTTTCTGCACCTGAAAGCCGGTAGGGACCCTGTACCCCACCCTGTCCATTAAATTCCATTTCATGATATTCTCCTCGTACAACAGCAGCCGATCCTTGATAGTCACCATAACGGTCCAGGTTTGTCTGGAGGTTAACTCCCTGAAGCCTGCGATCGATGACTGCAAAACTGCTTTCATCAAGCCTCATATCAACATCCCCCATTTGCAACATGCCAAGTTCATGCTGCATACGTATGTATACCTGATCAAATTCCCGAAGAGTCTGGGTAGTTCCATCGGGCTGAATGGGAGTGCTACGATCCGTCAATGAGGCGACCAGCTCTATATCTTCAGTGATATTTCCTGAAATATCAAAATTCAAACCGCTCTCCAGTGAAAAATCCTGGGCAGATCCCACAACCACGCCACGTCGAAGACTTCCGCTTCGTTGCAACTCGGTATCGGCAAACAAAGCTTGACTTCTCGCTGGCCTTCTTGCGAGCTTCTCAAATTCACCCGATTGAATATCCTCTTGATCAAGCGTATCGGTACGAGTCCATACTCTGTCATAGACAGATACGGGCATATCTATGGGCCAGATTTGGTAATAAAAATGAAGCGAGTCGGTTTGCAGGCGTCTGCCAGGTTCGACATCCCAACTCCAGTCGCCGCTCACCGGGTTCAGTGTCCATGATTGACCATCAAGTATCGAGGTATCGGCATACACTTCAAAAGTTTCCGGAAGGATCCAGCGATCCAGTTGCACCATAGAGTCGATCTCAGATACTGCAAAATGACGACTTTTTTGCAAGGTGCTCTGCGCATGCACGTCTATGGCTGACATGCTTGCTGTTGCAACAACCCAAATGAAGATCCGTATTCTCAAAAAATATAATTGAGCTTATCCCGGGTAAAAAAAAAGGAAACACATCTGTTGTGTTTCCTTTACAAGAACGAAATGATCAAAAAAGATAGTCTATCCTGAAGATCAGTCCTCAGCTTTAACAACCCAAAAAGTCAGGTTCACCTTAACCTCTTCATGAAGGTTAATCGTCGCGGTGTATTCACCCAGATGTTTAACGTTCCCATCCATTTGAATCTTCCGGCGATCGATATCAAACCCTTTATCCTTAAGAGCTTCAGCAATTTGCATATTAGTGACAGAGCCAAATATTTTGCCTTTCTCACCGGCTTTCATTGCGATGGTAACATTGACTCCCTGAAGTTCCTGGGCCATTTCTTTAGCCGACTCCAGGTCAGCTTTTCGCTGTTCAACAACTTTTTTAAGTTGGTTATCAACAGCTTTTCGGGCGCCGGAGGTTGCAAGAACCGCCTTGCCGCTTGGAAGCAGATGGTTTCTGCCATAACCGTCCTTTACATCTACTAGTTCACCGGCGAGCCCCAGTTTATCTACATCCTGTTTAAGAATAACTTGCATGTTTAACTCCTGAAAAAGTGATTATCTGATATTTTCGGCAACAAATGGAAGAAATCCGAGATGTCGAGCCCGTTTTATGGCCAGGGCGAGTTGCCGTTGATACTTTGCACTGGTACCAGTCACGCGACGGGGCAGAATTTTACCCTGATCGTTGATGAAGCGTTCCAGAGTATCCACATCTTTGTAGTCGATGTAAACGACACCCGCTTGTGTAAATTTGCACTCTTTCTCCTTGAGATTTCCTTTTTTGGGATGTGCAGGGTTTTTAAGCATAACTTTATTGGTTTTAAATAGATGGTTAAACTTCCTCTTCAGGTACTTCCGCAAAAATCACAGGTAACTTGCCTTTCTTTTGCAATTCTCTGTGTTTCAGCATCTTATTGTCATACTTAAGCATAAGATGTCTTATCACGTTTTCCTGCAGTTTGAAATATCTCTCCAGATCTTTGACGATTGTCGAGGGAGCATGGAAATAGGCATTAACATAGTACCCACTGTTTTTTCCATCCATTTCATAAGCAAGGCGTTTGATACCCCACTCATCCACTTCATCAATCTCCGCACCTTTTTCGGTAATAAACGATTCAAAGTTTTCTTTGACTGTTTTTACCTGGTCCTCCTCGAGAACGGGATTAATGATAAAAGTAACTTCATAAAAAATCTTTTTCATATCACCTTTGGTTGTTTAAATGGAAACAGCCGTTGGTTTTTCCAGCGGCAGGCGGCGTTAAGATACAGATAATGAGGCTTTATTCCAACGGGCATAACAGTTATGATCATAAACACGAATTATCATCTGAATATACAGGGATCACCAGCCTTTTGAACAGCTCCAATTACAGCAGAAAACGAATCAATAGACAGCACTTTTAAAACTTCCAATAAGGTCAATCAAGTTACCGGGATTGATTCCATAGTAAACAGTAAGTCCACCAAGAATGAGCAGCGCAATCATGTAAATCAAACCTGGTTTTTCAAGCACGGTTCCGCTGTCATTTTCTTTCATATAAAGAAAAATCATTACGCGTAAATAGTAATAAACGCTTGCAGCACTCGCCAGCACTCCGACGATGACCAATCCTATCAAACCCTCATCTATCGCCGATGCAAAGACCCGGTATTTACCTATAAACCCTGCAAAAGGTGGAATACCTATCATGGAAAATAAGAAAATGGACATCAGCACACCCATAACAGGTTGTTGAAAACCAAGACCGGCATAGTTTTTAATTTCTGTAAAATCAAGCTTCTTGTGCCATTCATAAAAGGCCACTATACCGAAAGCGCCAAGGTTCATCAAGGTATAGGCAAACAGATAGAACAGCACGGCGTTGTAGGCAGCGGTTGTTCCTGCCGCCAGGCCTATCATGATATATCCGGCATGTGCAATGCTTGAGTAGGCCAGCATCCTTTTGACATTTTCCTGTACCAATGCCAACAGGTTTCCGATGACCATCGTCAGTATAGCAAAGAGCCATAAAACGTCTGACCATTCGCCGCGAGCCTCCGGCAATGCTCTGCTCAAAACCAGGATGAAAGCAACTACACCAGCTGCTTTGGATGCTGTGGCCATAAAAGCCGTAATAGTGGTAGGTGCTCCCTGGTAAACGTCCGGTGTCCACATGTGGAAAGGAACAATGGAAATCTTAAAAAAGAAGCCAACCAACAGCAGGCCTACACCGGCCCAATAAATGAGTCCCTTGTTCTCAGCTGCTGCAATATCCACAAGAAATGTTGAGCCGGATGCGCCATAAAGCAAAGCTATGCCATAAAGGAGGAATCCCGTTGAAAACGCTCCCAAGAGGAAGTATTTCAGTGCGGCCTCGATAGCTTTCTTTTCACCCTTTACCAGTCCGGCAAGTACATAGAGCGAAATGGACATGGTTTCAATACCCAAAAACAAGGTGATAAGATTGTTGGATTGTACCAACAACAGCATCCCAAAAGAAGCGAAAAGTATCATAGAGTACACTTCCGCGATGTGATGTCCGATCTTTTCCAGATAATCCCTTGTCAACAAGACGGTAAATAGGGTGCCGATCATGACCAGCAGCGATCCAAAAGCCGCTATACCTCCGTAGGTAACCAAATCATGAAAGGAAGTACCTGTTGGCAGAAAGAGAGCATTTATAGAAACCACCAGAGCCGAAACCGAAAAAATAATTGTTACCCAATAAGAAAGACGGGCATTTTCGGTAAATGCATCCAGCGTCATAACCAACAAGCCGGCTGCTCCGATGATAATGAGCGGTAAAATGGTCAATAATTCGTTTGCTGATTCCATGAATTCCGTTTAGATAGCGTCTATACGTTTGGCAAGTTCAATATCTTTTTGAGTTATTTTTCCATCTGCATCATGTGTTGCCAACTGAATGCGCACATCTTTGTACACATTGAATAACTCCGGGTGATGCCCCATATCTTCAGCCTCAAATGCAACCCTGACCATAAAAGCCATTGCTTCACGGAAATCGGCAAATGAAAATTGCCGTGTCAGTTTTTCCCCTTCTACACTCCAGCCATTCAATTCAGCAAGTGCTTTCTCAAGAGCTGCAGGATCAAGTGGTGTCGTCATCGTTTCTCCTCGGTGTTTTTGTTTTCAAAATTGGAAACAAGATTTGGAGTAATACCATAAATCTTCTGAGTCCAGTTGGGTAATTGCTCATCCTGTGCATTATTGGCGATGGTTTCAGCTCGGGTTCGTGTATCCTCTAACAAATGGTCAACCTGAGCTTCTGAATACTTTGTAAAATCGGTAGGACGAATCCCGATCCAAACGATAAAAACCATTAATGGTAATAGTACGGTAATTTCGCGGGCGTTGATATCGGTCAACTTGTTGTTTTCCTCATTGGTTATGGGGCCGAACATGACTCTCTGAAACATCCATAGCATATAGGCAGCTGCAAGAATGACCCCCAGAGCACCAATGACGGCATACCAATAGGAACCAAGCAGTTCCGAATTGAAGGTACCGACCAGAATTAAAAATTCACCCACGAAACCATTCAAACCCGGCAGGCCAATAGATGCCAGTGTGGCTATCATGAACATTACGGTAAATACCGGCATTTTTTTCGCAATACCGCCAAAGTCCGATATCATACGGGTATGACGTCGTTCATAGATCATCCCAACAATGATAAACAGCGCCCCGGTTGACAAGCCGTGATTAACCATTTGAATAACTGCTCCTTGAGCACCAATGGTATTAAATGCAAACATCCCGAGCACCACAAATCCAAGATGGCTGATCGAGGAATAGGCTATAAGTTTTTTAACATCCTTTTGTACCATGGCCACCAACGCACCATAGATGATACCAATCACGCCGAGTACAGCAAAGAGCGGTGCGAACGTAATGGCAGCATTTGGGAAAAGCGGAATCAAATAGCGCAAAACCGCATATGTACCCATTTTAAGAGCTATAGCCGCGAGTACCACAGAGCCGGCAGTGGGTGCCTCGGTGTGGGCAAGAGGCAACCAGCTATGGAACGGAAATATGGGAACCTTGATGCAAAAAGCGAATCCGAAAGCAAAAAACAGCCAGGTTTGCTCAACAAGCCCGAGTTGGAAGGCAGGGCTTGTCAGTAGCCTCATATCGGTTGTAAACACTCCTTGATTGACCATATTACCTGCGGCATAACCCACATAGAGCAGTGCTACAAGTAAGAGCAGGAATCCAACCAGCGTATAAATAAAAAATTTGACCGTGGCATGTATCCGGTCAGCCCCTCCCCAAACACCAATAAGGAAAAACATTGGTATCTGTGTGAGCTCAAAAAATACATAGAACATAAAAAGGTCCATCGCTGCAAACACTCCTAATGATCCGGTTTGAAGGATCAACAGCATGGAATAAAAACCGGCCACGTGTTTTTTTGCAGAACTCCAGGCTGATAACACCACAATCGGAGCCATAAAGGTAGTCAGCATGAACAACAACAAGCTGATACCATCCAGGCCCATCATGTATTTCACATCCCAGTCGGCCACTAATGGTTCGCTGACTGTCAGATACTGTACACTTCCTGTTGTCGAAATATCAAACTGAAGCAATAGCGGAATGGAGAGGATAAAAGTTAACGTGGTAACCAAAAGGCTTGTCCACCTAACCCATTCATCCTGTCTTATTACCAGCAATAGCAGTGCTCCCAAAAGGGGCAGGTATATGACAATATTTAGCAGTAATTCCATTTATACAGAATTGATAATTATCGAAACAGTAACAAAAACATGACAACAATAACCCCCAGTACAATTGCATAAGCATAGGTTTGTACCAGGCCGGTTTGAAAGAAACGAAGAACACTTCCGAAAAACCGAACAACAATTGCTGTCAGATTAACAAAACCATCTATGATTTTTACATCAAAAACAGCAAGAACGCGATCTGAAAAGCGCACTACAGGCCTGACGATTCCTCCTTCGTATATTTCATCCAACAGGTATTTTTCATTCCAGACTTGATAAAGTGCTCCAAATTTTAAAGCGATACGCTTATCCTGGCTTTCGGGGTCATTATCACTATAAAGCATGTAAGCCACGAATACACCGACAAGTGCGATTACAACAGATCCAAACAGCAGCATCCATTCAACCTGTTTGCTCAATATGAGGTCGGCATCCATTGTGACGTTGCCCAGCCAGTTGGAAAGCAAATTGACATCCGCCGTGCCCGTAAAAGTTGCAACAACAAAGTTGGGAATACCGATAAACCCGCCTATGATGGCCAATACTGCCAAAACCCAGAGCACGGAAGTCATGGTAAACGGACTTTCATGCAGATACTTATTGGAACCTGCGGCCTCTTTTACTTTTTTCGGAAGCCTGAACGTTCCATGAAATATTCCCAAAGTGAGTCTGAACATATAAAAAGCAGTCAGGAATGCCGTGATGAGAGCAATAACCCATAGTCCGATGTAAACTGGGCCATATGCACCTGTCCCGGCATTAAAAGTCATTACCAGGATCTCATCCTTTGAGAAAAAGCCTGCGAGGGGTGGAATTCCGGCAATCGCAATAGTGGCTATCAAAAAAGTTTTATACGTGGCCGGCAAGTAGGCTTTCAAGCCGCCCATAAAGCGCATATCCTGGGGGTCGAAATCTACGTGCTTTCCCTCTTCATGCAATTTGTGTTCGGCATGATGCATGGCATGTATAACCGACCCGGAACCCAAAAACAAGCAAGCCTTGAAAAAGGCATGGGTCACGACATGGAACATCGCGGCAACAAAAGCTCCGGAGCCAAGTGCCAGAAACATAAATCCAAGCTGGGAGATTGTAGAATAGGCCAGTACAGCTTTAATATCATAACGCGTTAGTGCTATGGTTGCCGCAACAATGGCCGTAAACGCTCCAATAACAGCAACAAAAAGCATTAACTCTGCGGAGAGCATGAAGAAAGGAGACAAGCGCGATATGACATAGACACCAGCCGTAACCATGGTAGCAGCATGGATCAATGCAGACACTGAAGTAGGCCCTGCCATTGCATCCGGGAGCCAGACAAACAAGGGAATTTGTGCACTTTTACCAGTAGCACCAATCAGAATAAGCAGACCGATTATAAAAACCTGATCCGTACTGAAAAGAGCCGTTCCAGACAGGATATCGTCAAATGTAAGTGAGCCGACTACCTGGAAAATCATGAACATGGCGATCAAAAAAGCGAAATCTCCAACTCTGTTATACAAGAACGCTTTTTTAGCGGCATCGGATTTGGACATATCGGTATACCAAAATCCAATCAGCAGATAGGAGCACAGACCGACACCTTCCCAGCCGAGAAACAGAAGGAGCATATTGTCGGCCAGAACCAGATTCAGCATTGCAAATATGAAGAGATTCATGAAAGCAAAAAACTTCCAGTATCCGGCGTCCCCTGCCATGTAACCGATAGAATAAAAATGGATCAGTGAACCGACTCCTGTCACTACAAGAGTCATAAGCAGCGATAATTGATCAAGTCGATACCCGATATCTGTACTGAAATGATCTGCCTGAATCCAGGTAAAAAGACTGATACTCGCACTCTCGCTGTCCGTTTGCATGACAACAAACAGATAGACCGCCAGCAAGAAGGGAAGAAACACGGAGATGTTCGCGATAAACCCGATAATATTTTTCATTCCCCGGTAAGATTCCGAAGCCAGCCCTGCTATTCCGTTAATCAAAAAGCCGACAAGCGGAATAAGCACGATCCAGGGTACGAGATGAACGTATGAGTCCATGAAATTAAGCTGTTACCAGTTTGTTAAAAATTTGCAATTTGCTTTATGAAATAAAAATCGCCCACTGTATGTGGACCATTCATTACAAGGCGATCCCGGCTCATCACCATCGCAACAAGTTGATTTTGGTAATGTCAACACTGAGGTATTTACGGTAAATGGCTATTATAATAGCAAGTCCCACGGCTGCTTCTGCGGCTGCCACGCAAAGTGAAAAGAACACCAGTATTTGACCGTGAACATCACCCCATTGAGCACTGAAAGAAACAAGAGTAAGATTTACGGCGTTTAGCATGAGCTCAGCTGACATAAACATGACAATGGCGTTCTTGCGGGTGAGGACACCAATAACCCCAATGGTAAACAGGACCGCTGATAAACCGAGAAACCAATCTATCTCTATCATTTATTTTTCAGTGTATTTTTGTTGCGCGATTAAAATGGCTCCCACTATAGCTGCTGTAAGCAAAATAGCGGTTACAAGCACGGGCAGCATGTAGGTGGTGAACATGGCATCACCTAAAGCCTCAACCGTTCCTACCTGCTCCATATCCGGTGATATGACAGGCAGTGTTCCGGTTGCACCGGCAATGGCATAAATCAGTTGTGAAAAAACAATAACACCCAGTAGAAAGGCCAATGTGTGCTTGATGCTGAACCGACGTGACATGTGTTCCTCGTTGCTAAGGTTAAGCAACATAATCACAAATAAAAAGAGTACCATTATAGCGCCGGCATAAATCAACACTTGAACGACTGCGAGAAACTGGGCTTTGAGCAATAAAAAGATTGCTGCAACAGATATCAGATTCAGTACAAGGAAAAGGGCGCTATTTACCGTATCCTTGCTCAAAATCATCGCCAGGGCTGATGCTACGGCCAGTGTCGCGAAAAGTATAAAGAAGTAAATTTCCATGGGTTACTAGAATTGAAAATGAGCCGTAAGGTAGCTAAAAATCTTTCTGTCTTCAACCATATTGCGATAAAAAAATAGCTCAGAAAGAATAAACCGACAACAGGAAATATGCGAAAGCCATAACATCAACTCCGGTAGCCCCGGTTAATGCTTCCGTTGTTTTTTTTATTAAATTCCGGAATTAAATGAAAAGAAGTTCATTTTTCATTTCAGAATTCTATCATTTCATCTCTTAGTTATTTTCAAAACCGGATTATTCATGAATCATCATTCAGACATGCAGGCCCTGACAGAGAAAATTGAACAATCAAGTTCGTTTATTGCTGATGTCCACAAGGAACTTGAAAAAGTAATTATTGGCCAGAAAAACATGGTTGATCTCCTTTTGACCGGTATACTTGCGAATGGGCATATCTTACTGGAAGGAGTACCCGGGCTTGCAAAAACCCTTACTGTTTCGAGTCTCGCGAAGGTTATTGATACAGGCTTTCAGCGAATACAATTTACTCCGGACTTGCTGCCCGCCGACGTCATAGGGACTTTAATATTCAACCAGAAAACCGGTGATTTCTCAGTAAAAAAAGGACCCATTTTTTCCAATATTATACTGGCTGACGAAATCAATCGATCTCCCGCAAAAGTTCAAAGCGCTCTACTTGAGGCTATGCAAGAACGCCAGGTAACAATCGGGGAAGAAACTTTTTTGCTGGATGATCCATTCCTGGTGCTGGCAACTCAAAATCCCATTGAACAAGAGGGGACCTACCCGTTACCGGAAGCCCAGATTGACCGATTCATGCTTAAAATCAAAATTGACTATCCAACTGATCAGGAGGAGTTGGAAATCATGAGACGTATGGCAAGAACCAGTAAACCATTATCACTAAACCCTGTTGTGAAGCCACAAAAGATCTTCGATGCCAGGAAAATCATTAATGATATATATATGGATGAACGGGTTGAACAATATATTATCGATTTGATAATGGCTACCAGAAAGCCCGAACAATTTAATCTATCAAAAATAAGTGGTTGGATAGAATATGGAGCGTCACCAAGGGGGAGTATTAACTTGAATCTTGCTTCAAGAGCACAAGCTTTTTGCAACCACAGGGCATATGTTACACCGGAAGACATACGCGCTATTGCCTATGACACTCTTCGTCACAGGATTGTTTTAACATATGAAGCAGAAGCTGAAGAAATAAAAACAGATGATATCATTGAAATTTTATTGAAAAGCATTCAGGTTCCATAATAAGATTGCTATAATGACGTTGCATATAATACTATTTATTTTTAAAATTACAGTGTAACGTTTACAAACAAACAAATTAAATTCCAATGAAATTAAAATTTGTACCGCGAACAGATGTTCGCATTACCAAAAA
>CAYMBG010000032.1:13422-14984 GCA_964388615.1 uncultured Chitinophagales bacterium
TCCGGATGGGCCACGACAACGGTATCAGGGAATTGTCTCCTGGCATTTTCAATATCTGCAACCGTAAATTTGTCATGAACTTCACAACGTCCGTCCCAAATCACCATATCCTCATTACCGCTAAGGTCTTTACCCGGATATATAACGTTTTTACCGGTTTCTATAGCAATATTTTTGGCCAAAAACTCATCCGGCAGACAAATCACAGAATCACTTTCAAGTTTACTGACAATGTCCGAGGCATTACTTGAGGTACAACACACATCCGTTTCTGCCTTAACATCCGCATAGGTATTGATGTAGGTAACAACCGGTAATCCGGGATACTTTGACTTGAGTTCGCGCACATCCTGAGCTGTTATACTGGATGCAAGCGAGCAACCGGCCACCTCGGCCGGCAACAAGACCATACGATCCGGATTCAGGATTTTTGCAGTTTCAGCCATGAAACGTACCCCGCAGAATACAATGCGTTCGGCATTTGTTTCAGCAGCGATACGAGCCAATCCAAGGGAATCACCAACGTGATCAGGTATGCTGTAAAAAAGAGCGGGCTCCATATAATTGTGCCCCAGAATCACAGCGTTTTTCTCTTTTTTAAGACGATTGATCTCGTAGGCTATTTCGGCTTTTACAATAAGCTCGGTTTCCGGGACAATGTTATGCAACACCTTTTTCAGATGTTCCAGCATTGTAGCGGATGTACCATTTTCAGAAACGTTGTTCATCATATTCCGGGACGACATGCGTGAGAGCTACAAAAAGGAGTATGACAACCAGTGCCATACTCCCTTAAGTTTTTTAGACTTTTACCTGCTAACGACACAAGCTGAATGATTGTTATTTATCATCGCCACTTGATGATTCGTCTTCCTTTTTCTGCAGCTTCTCTTTCAAATCTTTCAGACCTGACATTTCGCCCAGGGTTAATGCACCTGAAGCGGGAGATTCGGTCTGGGATTCTTTCTTTTTGCTTTTGGGCGCACTTTCTTTGGGGACTTCTTTCATCTGCCCTACTTTGTTTTGGCTGATGATAATGCTTTTGTTGTTTTCATCAAATTCCGTAACAACAACTTTGATAGAATCCCCTTCTTTGTAGGACTCAGAAAGCGTTTCGCCTTTCTCAGCTTCCCGTGCCGGCATGAAGCCTTCCACACCAAGCGGTAATTTTGCAAATACCCCCTTGTCGGTAACTTTCGTGACCGTCGCTTCTACTTCATTACCAACCGCATACTCAACCGCATATTTTTCCCAGGGATTCTCTTCCGTCTGCTTATGTCCCAGAGAAATTCTTCTGTTATCAAAATCCACAGAGAGTATAACCACCTCCAGTTCTTCGCCTTTGTTTACAATCTCACTGGGATGGTTAACCTTGTCGGTCCAGCTCATGTCTGAAATGTGAACAAGACCGTCAATACCGGGCTCGAGTTCAACAAAAACGCCAAAGTTTGTCAGGTTTCTGACAACACCTTTATGTTTGGAACCAACCGGATAGCGATCAAGCAAGTCCTCCCATGGGTCGGATTGCAACTGTTTAACACCAAGAGATACTTTCCTTTCAT
>CAYMBG010000032.1:14994-24715 GCA_964388615.1 uncultured Chitinophagales bacterium
GAACGACACATTCAATCACCTGGTTTTTCTCAACCAGTTGTGACGGGTGCTTTATATGCTGAGTCCAGGACATTTCACTGATATGAACCAATCCTTCAACACCTTTCTCCAGCTCTATGAATGCACCATAATCGGCAATTGAAACCACTTTGCCCTGGACTTGAATATTTTCAGGATATTTTTCATCGATCTCATCCCAGGGATGGGGCTGGAGCTGTTTTAGTCCAAGAGAGATTCTTTTTCGCTCTTCATCAAACTCCAGGACCACGACATTTAAACGCTGATCCAATCGTACAATTTCCGAAGGATGTTCTACACGTCCCCATTACAGGTCCGTAATGTGAAGCAAACCGTCAACACCGCCAAGGTCAATAAATACTCCAAAGTCGGTGATGTTTTTAACCACTCCTTCGAGAATCTGTCCGGGTTCCATGCTGGAAAGGATCTGCTCTCGTTGTTCCTCAAGGTCGGATTCAACAAGTGCCCGGTGGGAAACCACAACATTCTCGCTGGGCATATTCAGTTTTACCACCATGAATTCCATGGTTTTCCCGACATAGGCGTCAAAGTCGCGAACAGGGCGTACGTCGATCTGTGAGCCGGGAAGGAACGCATCAATTCCATGTATATCAACTACCATACCGCCTTTTATGCGCCGTTTAATATATCCTTCGATGATTTTTTCGGTATGGTGCGCTTCCTCAATTTCCTGCCAGGTTCTCAGCGAATCGGCTTTGCGGCGCGAAAGCACCAACTGGCCATCCCTGTCTTCGACTTTGTCAAGAAATACCTCAACCTCATCGCCTACATTCAGGTTCTCAGGTTCCTTAAACTCGTTCAGGGGAACAATACCTTCGGACTTAAAACCGATGTCTACAATTACATATTTTTCATCAAAAGTGAGGACGCGACCCGTAACAATTTCTTTTTCTGTGAACGCGGTCAGTGTTCCTTCATACATCTTTACCAATTCACTGAACTGGTCTTCGCTGTATTCTTCGGACGACTCCTGCAGTTCCTCTAACTTATAAATTTTCTCACTGACTTCTCCGGTGTAGGCCGGGATATAAGATTCGTCAACAACCTGTTCTTCTTGTTCTGCTGTTGCTGCTTCTGATTCTGATTCTGAAGATGTTTCCGTTGCAGGTGCTTCGGCATCCTGATCCGACGCATCGGATGTGGAAGCTTCTTCGGATGTTGAGCCTGCTTGTGTACCTGAAACTTGTTCAGGTTGCTTTTGTTCATCTTCCTGTCCGGTTTCCGGTTTTTCTACGGGTGCTTCTTTTCCGGTTGCAGCAGTTTTACTCTCAGGGGTTTCCTCTGTTTTCTGATCTCTTTTTAGTTCATCGGTCATTTAGCAATCCTTTGTTTCTGTTAGCCACCTGACTGGTACTCAAATCAGGGGATTGGGGTTTATGTTTTTTTAGTTAGTCTGTTTTTCAGAGTTGGCCTTATTCTGGCCAACGATTTCCAAAATTTTTCTTACTTGTTCATCAAAACTTAAAGAAGTTGAATCGATCACAATCGCATCATCAGCCTTTTTGAGCGGGTCGATAGTTCGAGTAGAATCAACCCGGTCTCGCTCCCTAACGTTTTGAAGAACTTCTTCAAATGTAACATCACTACCTTTTTCCAGTTCCTCTGCATATCTGCGTTGCGCACGTGCCGCCTGATCCGCGGTCAGAAAGATTTTAAGATCTGCATCGGGAAAAACAACCGATCCCAAATCCCTGCCTTCCAAAACCACACTTCCATGACCGGAGCGTTGCCTGAGTACATTGCGAACTTGATCTCGCACTTCCTGCAAGGTCGCAACCTTACTCACACAATCATTGACTGTTTTCGAGCGAATTTCACGGGTAACATCACGATTCTTGTAATACACCCGCGCATCCAAACCCTTAAAATCAAAATCCAGTCCGTGATCATCCAGCACGTTCAGAAACCGGGATGACTCATAATCACAAATCACATATAAATAGGTAAAGCCGCGGTAAATTGCACCACTATCCACATAGTCAAAACCGGTGTGGCGTGCTACTTCTTTGGCAGTTGAACTTTTACCGGCTCCAGCCGGCCCATCTATAACTATGATCAATGATTAACGTTTAATTCCAATTTCTGAAATTATGCTTCGAATTATGAAAATGTTAGGTAATTTATGCGATATCTTATTTTTTTGCAAAAAATTCTTGTTACTAATTGGCTATAATGATAAATTTGTAATCTATCTCAGATATAAAAAATCCAAAACAAAGCAAAGTCTCTCTAATAAACATGCCGCAACATAAATCAGCAGAAAAACGAGTCCGCCAATCCGCCAAAAGACGATTGGCAAATCGCGACAAACGGTCCAAAATGAGAACACTCACTAGCAAAGTCTTTGAGACCAGCGAAAAGGAACGTGCTGAAAAACTACTTGGCGATGCTGTTTCCTACATTGACCGTCTTGCCTGCAAAGGGTTGGTTCATAAAAACAATGCCGCCAACAAAAAATCTAAGTTGGTCCGGCACGTGAACAACCTGTAATTTTTCAGGCATCCGACCACAAATTAATCCCGTCAGACCTATATCGGACCGGTATACTATTTTATTTCGTTCCGATTGTTCCGGATAGCACATCCGTCCGAATCTTCTTCTCAAGAACATGACATCCGGACGGGTTCCTCTTTTAACGAAACGAAAAAAAATTGTCATGGCTAAAGCCCTTCTCGCAATTCTTGATGGATACGGTATACCTGAAGACGACTCCGTCAGCGCTATCAAAACCGCTAACACGCCATACGTAGACTCGCTGCTGGCAACTTGTCCAAATTCATTGCTAAGTGCCTCTGGTATGGATGTAGGACTCCCTGAAGGTCAATTCGGCAACTCAGAGGTCGGGCATCTTAATATCGGTGCCGGAAGAATTGTCTGGCAAGAGCTTACCCGCGTCAACAAAGATATTGAGGAAGGCGGTTTTTTTGAAAATGAGGCTCTGCAGAGTGCTGCCCGGCAGGCTAAAAAGTCGGGGAAAGTTCATATCATGGGCCTTTTTTCGGATGGAGGGGTACACAGCCACAACAACCATATATTCGCTTTGCTTCGGTTATTCAAACAGCAGGGTATCGAAAAGGTTTTTGTGCATGCATTTACAGATGGCAGAGACACATCTCCCCACGGTGCGGCAAATTATATTAAGACCTTCCAGGAGAAATGTGAAGAAACAGGAGTGGGAAAATTGGTTTCTGTTGTCGGTCGATATTATGCCATGGATCGTGACCGTCGCTGGGAGCGCACACAAAAAGCATACGACCTCCTTGTAAGAGGAAAGGGAGAATATGCCGAAGACCCTGTGGATGCCGTCAAACAGTCCTATGAGAATAACATTACCGATGAATTCATAGACCCTCTGCTCTTTGATCAATCACCCGAATCCCGTTTGCAAAAAGGTGATCCCGTGATATTCTACAACATTCGCGGCGACCGGGCCCGGCAAATCACAACAGCTTTGACAGAAACCGGATTTTCAGATTTTCCTGTCGAAAAAGACCTGGATCTGCACTACGTATCATTTACCCAGTATGACAAGCGATATCAAAATGTTCACGTGGCATATCCTCCAATTTCAATGAACAACACACTCGGCGAAGTCATTGCCAATCGCAAGATGCGACAACTGAGAATCGCCGAAACTGAAAAATATCCGCACGTAACCTACTTTTTTAATGGTGGTGTAGAGGAACCCAACGACGGAGAAGATCGCAAACTCGTACAAAGCCCCAAAGTTCCGACATATGATCATCAACCGGAAATGAGTGCTCCCGAATTGACGGATGAACTGGTCGAATTGATACATGGAAACACCTATGACCTGATCATCCTGAATTTTGCCAATCCGGATATGGTTGGACACACCGGCGATTTCGATGCCACGGTCAAAGCGGTTGAAACAGTCGATGACTGTCTCAAAAAAGTACTTGAAGCTGCTTCAGGGCAGAATTACAAGACTATTGTCATCTCCGACCATGGCAATGCTGATAAAATGAAAGAAGCTGACGGCAGCCCACACACAGCCCATACTACCAGTAAAGTGCCCTTTATTATTGTAAATGAGCCCGCAGTAACTGCAACACAGGACGGAATTCTGGCTGATGTTGCACCTTCACTCCTGAAATTGATGGATATTCCTCAACCGGAAGAAATGACCGGCAAAGCACTTTTCTAGGCCGGTAGTGCTCAACTATTTCCAAGCTCATTTAATTATTCCACTTTCCACTCTGCGATTCCCTTCCGGACATTACGCGCCAGTGAAATAATGCAATCCTGACACTTGCATTTACACTAATGTGGAACTACTTTCGTTGTTCGTTCTGAACGTTTTGCAAACCGCAATGGTTTTTCATTAGGTAAATAGAAAAGCAATAAACTGCATCCATATACGCTTATTTTTTATGGAAGGGAATTTTTCAAACCGAGTCCGCGATGTCATACAATTCAGCCGTGAAGAGGCGTTGCGTCTCGGTCACGACTACATAGGTACAGAACATCTCATTCTCGGAATTCTTCGTCTGGGTGATGGAGTCGCTATCAAAATTTTAAAGAATTTACGTTGTGATCTCTACAAGTTGAAAAAGACTATTGAAGAAACCGTACGTGGAACAGGGGCGGCCGTCACCGTGGGAAATATCCCGTTGACAAAGCAAGCCGAAAAGGTTTTGCGTATCACTTACCTGGAAGCCAAGCTATACAAAAGCGACACTATTGGCACCGAGCATCTGTTGTTATCATTGCTACGTGATGATGAGAACATTGCCGCGCAGGTGCTACAACAGTTTAATGTCACCTACGACGCTGTGCGGGAAGATCTGGATCTAATTGTATCCGGAAATGCTCCCAAATCAGAGACTCCCAGACCACAAGCAAGCGAGTCCCCTCCTTCCGAAAACCCACAATCCTCATCCGGTAGCGCAAGAGAAAGAAAAATGGAAAAAACAAAAACTCCTGTACTTGATAATTTTGGTCGCGATCTCACCAAACTGGCCGAAGAGGAGAAGCTGGATCCCATTGTTGGCCGAGAAAAGGAAATCGAGCGGGTAGCCCAGGTTCTAAGCCGACGCAAAAAAAACAATCCGGTCCTTATTGGTGAGCCCGGTGTCGGCAAAACCGCAATCGCGGAAGGATTGGCATTACGGATAATTGAGCGGAAAGTTTCCCGGGTCCTCTACGACAAGAGAGTCATGGCCCTTGACCTTGCCGCACTTGTTGCCGGAACAAAATACCGGGGACAATTCGAAGAGCGAATGAAAGCCATCATGAATGAACTGGAGAAAATTCCCAATATCATACTCTTCATCGATGAGCTTCATACGATTGTGGGAGCGGGGGGAGCAAGCGGCTCACTCGATGCATCCAACATGCTCAAACCAGCATTGGCACGTGGAGATGTCCAGGCCATCGGAGCAACAACGTTGAACGAATACCGTCAGCATATCGAAAAAGACGGTGCTCTCGAAAGGCGATTCCAAAAAATCATGGTCGACGCCACCTCCCCGGAAGAGACATTGACCATTCTGAACCAAATAAAAGGTAAATATGAAAAGCATCATAGCGTCCGGTACTCCGATGAAGCCTTAAACTCCTGTGTCACCATCTCAGACCGTTACATCACAGACCGTTTTCTGCCCGACAAAGCCATAGATGCGCTGGATGAGGCCGGAGCCAGGGTTCATCTGTCCAATATTACGGTACCGGATAATATTGTGAAGCTGGAAGAAGAAATTGAACGAACCAGTGCTGAAAAAAACAATATGGTTAAAAAGCAACGGTTCGAAGATGCTGCAAGGTTGCGTGACAACGAAAAACGACTTATTGAAGAGCTGGAACAAAAACAGCGCGAATGGGAAAAAGAAGCGGAAAAGATCGTCTACAATGTTGAAGAACAGGATGTAGCGAAAGTCGTAGCGATGATGACCGGCATTCCCGTTGACAAGATCGCTCAGAGTGAAGGCCAGAAGTTACTTAAGATGAAGGAAGAGCTATCTTCTCAAGTTATTGGACAGGAAGAGGCAATTGAGAAATTGAGCAAAGCCATTCAACGGACACGTGCCGGCCTGAAAGATCCCTCCAGACCCATAGGCTCATTCATTTTCCTCGGACCGACAGGGGTTGGTAAAACCGAGCTGGCCAAAGTGATGGCCAAATACCTGTTCGAATCCATCGATTCCCTCATACGTGTTGATATGAGTGAGTATATGGAGAAATTTTCCGTATCGCGCCTTGTTGGGGCACCTCCGGGATATGTGGGGTATGAAGAAGGTGGAATGCTGACCGAGAAAGTCCGTCGAAAACCATATAGCGTGATTTTGTTGGATGAAATCGAGAAAGCACATCCGGATGTTTTCAATCTCTTGCTTCAGGTGCTGGACGACGGAATACTCACCGACAGCCTGGGACGAAAAGTTGATTTTCGGAACACCATTATCATCATGACCTCCAACATCGGAGCACGGGATATCAAAAACCTGGGACGTGGTATTGGTTTTTCCTCTTCCGAAGCTACCTCCGACTATGCGAAGATGAAATCAACCATTCAGGATGCCCTCAATAAGGTGTTCAATCCTGAGTTCCTGAATCGAGTGGATGACGTCATCGTCTTTAAGGCGCTTGAAAAAGAAGATATATTCAAGATTATAGACAACATGTCTGCTGAACTCTTCCTAAGGATCGAAAACCTCGGATACAAAATTAATATCACAAAAGGAGCCAAGGATTTCCTGACGGAAAAAGGGTTTGATCAAAAATTTGGAGCCCGACCCCTTCAGCGTGCCATTCAACGTCACATTGAAGATCCGCTGGCGGAAGAGCTCCTGGGAGCTGACAAACCGGAAGGGTCGCTGATACGCATAAAAATGAACAACTCCCGCGACGGACTTGCATTCGAATGGAAATACCCGGAAAAGCTCACGAAACAGAGCGATAGCGAGTCCGGTAACGGAGAATCATCTGAAAATATATCGCATAACAGCGACAACTAAACAAATGCGTCAAAGTTCATGACGCATTTGTATATAGCGGCTTGTACCACGAATCAGGTACGATCCGGAATTGATGTATTCCAGTTTCAATGGGAAATATTCTGACGCAATCGTATTTAATTCTGTACGCTCCCGAATGACATCGCGCTGTTGAAGGTCTATCATATGACCCCTAAGGTCATTGAGGTTACGTTCTGTAGACTTGCGACCCGTGATTACGGCGAGAACCTGATCCGGCATGTATTGAGCGATGAGTACGGTCTCCCGAAAGCTGGCACTGCCCATCCTCTCCCCGGATATGGTTTCATGCACCATAACCCTGCCTGAAGCCCGGCCGGTGACATAGCCGCCACATGAACTTAAAACCAACTCCTCCATCAGCTCGTCCTCGTAGTCAATTTCAGCAATATTGTGACCACGATATGATAACACGAAGCCGAAATGATGGCCGCTTGCCTGTTCCTCTGCATGAACAAGGAGCAACCTTCCGGTTGAATGCACCTGAATATCAATAATCCGCATTCCCTCAAAAAGCGCCACCTGTATTGGTGAACCCACATAATCCACCGACTGTACGCGCGATTGGACACGCTCTCCATGATAGATCTCCGGGTTCACCAAAAAAACAGAACGTGCAGCTGCAGGGGCAAATAATTCTGAAATAGTTTCTCCATCCGGACTTCCCGAACTGTTGGAAGCACGATACAGCTGCCCTTCGCGCTTATCAAAAAAGCTGAACCCGGCGATGTTATCCTGATAAATAAAACTCCCGTCATTGCGCATAAACAACCGGATTGACGGATCATCCGGATCATAGTCAGCCACAGGATGTATCCGGTTCACAAGTGTACCATCGGTGCGATAAATCTCAACGGATACGTGATTGCCTTGCACATACAAAGCTCCAATATAGGCACGATTCTCGCTGAATGCCCATTGATAAGCACCGGAAATCATGTTGGAACCATCACCGAAAACGAGTTCATTACCCCGAATGCGAACCGTTCGGGCTTCGCTAACATCTTTATGCAGATCCATACGGAATTCATCATCTGAAAAATCTTCTGTTGGCGGATAATAGGAAAAAGAAAGGCCTTGACTATGTACCGGCGTTGAACTCAGCTGGAGGGTTACAATTGCTGAAATTATCAGTACGACTACAAGTTGAACACGAATCATGGGAACCCCTGGTTGAAACTATAATAAATGACAAAAAGATTGGGTAAAATCAAAGCGATAACGAATTATGAAATCAAAACATGACATTCATTCATTGATTTACTAACATTATTGGAAATACTGAGAAAAGTAGTCACAGACCAATCTGCAAAAATGCCTCCCTTTTTTTCCATAATTATACCGGTTTATAATCGACCCGAAGAGCTTGCCGAGCTGTTGGAAAGTTTGAAAACGGACCTGGAATACGCTGCTGAATCGCACTCCGGAAACCAAAAAACATCAAAAGCAAAGCTCAAACAAGACTCCAGTAAGAACGCCGGGACACAAGTGGATATTTTCGACAAAAACAATAGTTCAAATACGCACTCAGAGAAGCCCGATCTGTCGCTACAAATTGAGATTATCGTTGTGGATGACGGATCCGAAGAGCATTCCAAGGCGGTATGCAGGAAATATGAACATTCACTTAACATCCGCTACATTTACCAGGAAAACACAGGCCCGGGCAAAGCCAGAAATACAGGAGCCGGAACAGCTAATGGCGAATGGCTGATATTCTTCGATTCCGACTGTGTAATCCCGAAAGGCTATATTAACGCTGTTAAACAGGGTACAGCTGACCGGAATATTGATATTTTCGGTGGACCCGACCGTGCTTCTTCCGATTTTTCAGCTACCCAGAAAGCGATTGATTATGCCATGACCTCATTCTTTACCACCGGTGGTATTCGTGGTGGTAAAAAACAGTTGGATCGATACTACCCCAGAAGCTTCAACATGGGGATACGCAAAACAGCATTCCAGCATGTCGATGGCTTCTCCGCACTTCGATTTGGCGAAGACCTGGATTTAAGCATGCGTCTGATTGCAGCCGGATATCGGCCCGCCCTACTCGATAAAGCCTGGGTATATCACAAAAGACGAACCGATCTCAAAAAATTTTTCAAACAAGTTTACAACTCCGGTATGGCCAGGGTGGTCTTGCAACAGCGTCATCCCGGAACCATGAAGGCCATTCATCTGATGCCCTCTTTTTTTGTTCTTTATATATTGGCTGCTTTTATCTCCATTCCCTTTCTATCCGGATGGTTATGGATACCGGTGGTTTTGTTTGTAATTCTTTTGTTTTTGGACGGATGGCGCTTAACCAAACAGACCAAAGCCGCATTGCTAATCCCTCCGGCAGCCTTTTCGCAACTTTTGGGATACGGTAGCGGATTAATCCATGCTCTGTTTCATATCAGGGTTTTCGGGAAAAAAGAAGCTCAAGCTTTTACCCGTAATTTTTATCGATGAAGAAATATTAGGCAGCTGATGATTGATTTGGTTTAATTTTTCTTTTATCTTTATAATCTTGTCAAAAGCGGAACAAGTGAATAGTTAATGATTTGTTTCCGTTGTGTTCTTTTTTCTTGTTGACATCGAAGCGATCGACATTCAAAGTTGACCTCATTCGGTTGAAAATTATGATCGGGGCGTAGCGCAGTCCGGTAGCGCATCTGCTTTGGGAGCAGAGGGTCGCAGGT
>CAYMBG010000033.1:0-24588 GCA_964388615.1 uncultured Chitinophagales bacterium
AAGATATTGTCACCGGCCTGACCAGCGTCGACACGCCATTGCGGTATGGCCAGGCTGTCAAACGGGATGTACAGATCCTGCCATTCGCCTGAGTCATCAAGCAATGCATCACCAAAGCGCATTTCCCAGGTTTCTTCGGTGTTACCCGGATCCATACTTTGAATATTGACTTTAACCGTCAGATACACAGCCTCGTTATCCGCGGGCTCTTCTACCATATAACGTAAATGAAAACCATCATAGTCGGATACATCCGGGAAGAAATCCTGGTCACCCTCTTCATCAAGCTGGATGGCAACGTCAACCTGTCCGCCCCATCCCTGATCTCCAAGGACATGATACTCAAGAAGGCCCGCCATCCCATCCTGACTTAACGTATGGTCACCTCCGGTTACATTCCAGGAAGTAACTGTTGGACCTTCAACATCGGAAAAATTTTCCAACTCCAGGGATTGCGCATTTGAGTTCTGAATAGATAAAGCGAATATAAATAGAAAGACAACGCTTATAGTAGATGTTATTTTCATTATTATTTACCCTTTTTTAATTTATATAAAATGTAACAATATCAGACTTTGTGATTACAAATCACCATCGCAGCTGATTGTTATTATCATGATATACAGGCATGATAATGTTAGCAATACTTTAGTCAGATTGGTACCGGTTCCAATATGATCTAAATCATATACTTTCTTCCACCTATCCTTGTACAATAACATGTACTATTAACACAATATTTATAAATAAAATGTTTTTACTAAAACAAAACACCCACACAGATACTTTACCCTATAAAAAAGTATACTGTGCAGGTGTTTCTTGTGGAGGAGGAATTGATTGATACAGGTTATTCACATATCATCTGTTGTAAGATATCCAGATACCCCTCTGCATCTATTTCATATCTGTGCAGCAAATAAAGCTCATCCCAATCATCTGCAAAACCGGCATCAAGAACATCCAGGTCATAGGCATTAAACTGGAACGTATTTTGAACATCCGGGGGCTCTATAGAAGGATAAACACTGCATCTCCACATGCGATAACGGTAATGACCAACTGCGCTGTAACCATTATTTAAGGGTTTGATTTCATCAATACCCATAGAATTGAAACGAAGCCTTACTCTCGCGATTTCATCATTCAGCTCCAATTCATCCTCATAGAGGTCCTCTTCGACTTCACCATCGGGATAGAAGGAAAGACGAAACTCACCTATTTCATCAGGATCGGTTCCGGTAAGATCTTCAAAGGTAATGGTAAACATGGTACTCAACCATGCCATTTCTGCGTTTTCCTCCTTCCAGTAGGGTGTCTCTTCCCGGTTGATTTCAATACGATAATCGGATGTGCTATTTGCAGCATCTCCTGTCCACTCTGCATGATCCGGGGAGTTCAACTGCCAGTTACCCATTTGAGCGGGATAGGATACATCATCTCCATTACTGTTACTGTCGCATCCCAAAAAAAGCAGGGAAAGGGACAGGGTAAGCATCATTATATACAAAAATCTCATTTTCAAACTCATTTTATTGGTTTAAACTGATAGATAGTTTACCGGTTTCATTTATCCCACCAAACGGGTGTGGTTATCATACTGGGACCGGTAGTAATATTTTGCCGATTCAGGGCTTCCTGCATATTGTCAGGATTCCTCATCTCCTCTCCGACCGGATAAACCATCCTGCGAGGCACAACACCACCGGTCTCATCATTAAATGGAAGTTCATCGGAATCCACTCGCGGAGGTTCTAAATCAGGATACCCGGAACGTCTGGTATTAGCCCAACCCTCTATGAAGCTCAGAAAACTGGCAGCCCAGTATTGCTCGTTTATTTGTTTAATTGCCTGATTCTCATCCAATGCGTTGCGAACCAGATAGTCATCTATGTAATCGGATGGAATAACGGCATCACTACCGTATAGTTCAAGTTGTTCAAGAGCGGCACGGACGCCTTCTTCATAAAGTTGTGCAGCATCACCACCGACCCAACCACGGGCAACAGCTTCGGCATGATGCAGTGAAGATTGCGCGTAAGTGAGGAAAAATCTCGGACCATCAAGCTGCCACATAACAGGATTAATTTTCGCATAGGCATTCTCAACACTTCCACTCATATTGTGGTCCGAATGAATATCCCCGACCATTTCATAGCTCGGATGTTCATCGTTATTGAGGTCCTGAGTCCTCCAACCATTCGGCAAACCCACGATGCTATCCGGATCTGTCGAAATGAGATCACCTCTGTATCCTCCATCTACAAGGGCCGCGAATACCGAAATCCTGGGATCTTCCTTATCCTTAAGCCAATCAATAAAAGTCTGGGATACATTCCATAGGTTTTCGGCGGCTACATAAAAGTCGGCATTACCTCGCAGGTCGGTAGAATGAGTACCTTCTTCATCCAGTTTTTGGATATAGGCCGTATCGTCATTACTCCTCATCAAGCCTCCCGGAGCATTAATCGCAGCAACAGCCTCGGCTTCGGCCGTGGCAGGATCAACTTTAACCAGACGTAAAGCAAGCCGCAATCTCAGTGAGTTTCCGAATCTCCTCCACTGACTAACACTGCCGTCGTAGAACAAATCCTGTGACCGGTATGTCGGCTGATCCTCATCTAATTGAGCCACTGCTTCGTCCAGCTCATTTAGCATATCTCTATAGATTTCGGATTGCGGATCATAAACCGGTGTAAAATTCAGATCGGTGTATCCCTTACCCGCTTCGAAGTATGGGATATCACCATACATATCGGTTAACTCATGATAGATATAAACCCGCATGATCCTGCTAACCGCCATCAAATTATCCACATCCTGATCTTCATCCTTCATCTCCTGAACCATATGCACAACATCCTCGATCAACTTTACCTGACTCGTGTAGGCGTTTTGCATATACCAGGAGTTGGCATCACGGTTAAGAATATTGAAGCTGTATTCATTGCCTCCATGCCAGGTCCTTGCTACCTGTTGAATGACAGAACCGCCATGGCGATATGTACCACGGCTTATCATCTCACGGTTTCCGCCCGCTTGCAGTTGTATACGGGTGAACTGGTATTCCGGTGGGACCGATGTCACCTGTGTCGGATTTTCATTCATGTCACCGAAATCACCAATACCATCACAGGAACTCATAAAAAGAGTTCCAAATGGCAAAAACAGAAGTAACAGTGTCTTTTTCAGTACTGCCTTCTTTGAAATAATGTTAGATATCTTACTCATCTTTTTATACATATGGTTTTATTTGGAAAGATTTACAGGGAGTCAAAACTGCAGGTCGATATTAAAACCGACACTACGAACGGAAGGAACGTTGTCCAGTTCAAGCCCCTGGGCATTTCCTCTCTGCAAGCTCTGAGTCGGATCGATATTCGGCGCAGAACTGTATATCACAAATGGATTTCTTGCCACGATTGAAACCGATGCACCATTTGCCCCTATCCTGGAAGCATATCGAGCAGGCACTCTGTAACCTAATTGGATCTGCCTCACATAGATGACATTTGCGTCATATACGAACTCTTCCGACATACCCTGACTGTTGGAACCAATACGGTTGTAGTAATCGTATGGAGTTACCGCAACATCATTATCTACATATTCTATGACCCTGTTTCCATCTTCATCGGTAACAAAATTGCCATCATCATCCCGGAGCTGTTCAGCCTTAACCCCCTCTCCGACAAACGTAGGCAACCAGTTTCCGGTAACAGCATCTCTATACTGGTCAGCCTCCTCCCGACCAATGAGTGTGTTTTTATGGCGGCCGAACTGATAGGACTCGGCATTGCTACCGGAATAGATCTGCCCTCCCCACTGAACACCGATTCCTGCATTCAACGAAAATGATTTGTAGGAAAGCCTGTTCGTCATTCCACCTGTCCATGTTGGTGTACCACGACCAAGATAGGTCAGTGCCCCCTGCACAGGAAGACCATTCACGTGCACGATTTCACCATTCGGATCGGGTATAGGATTGCCATCCTCATCTCGCAGAATATTTCCAGAGGCATCAACCTGGGGTTCGCGCAGATAGGGCCTACCCCATATCTGTCCAAACTCCTTGCCTTCTTCAGCGATTATCCATTCCTGTTCCCGGCGGCTACGGCCGAGTTCAAGTACTTCACTACCCTCAATCAACTCAACAACCATGCTCTTGTTTCTTGCATAATTAAAAGATGAACGCCAGAAGAAATTTCGTGTAGCTACAGGGGTCACATTTAATTGAACTTCATAACCGGTGTTATCAATTCGACCCGCATTAATCAAGCGTCTATCATAACCTGAAGAAGTAGATACGTTGGCGCCGAGAATCTGGTTGGTGGTTTGTCGATCATACCAGGCCACCTCTATACCGATTTTGTCATCCAGAAAACGGATATCCGTTCCTATTTCCACCTCTTGGGTAATAGATGGCTTCAAGTCAGCCAGAGGCACTTCTGAGGAACCGATTTCAGCCATAATATTACCATCAAAGGAGGGTTGAACAATCCGATAATCAAGGTTAAGCCGGTATGGGCTGGTATCACTTCCCACTTCTGCCCATGACGCGCGCAACTGTCCAAAACTTATCCAGTCCGGCATTACGGGGGCAAAGGCCTCGCTGAACACCAGACTGGCCCCGATAGATGGATAGAAGAAAGAATTACCATCATCCGGAAGTGTAGAAGACCAGTCATTACGACCGGTAAAATTAAAATACAAGTATTCACGGTAGCCTACCTGCATCGAGCCATACAATGAACGAACCTCCTTTTCTGAAAAGCCATAAGCGTTGGTGGAGGTTTCCATATTGGAAATAGTCGTTAGTCCCGGAAAAATATAGCCATCGCCATCATACCCCATCATTTCATCTTCCGATTTTCGGATGCCGCCACCAAACATACCGTCCATATTTATGGTTGATGTCACGTCGTAGTTGCCTGTAAGAAACAGGTCGGTATTTCTCTCTTGAACCAGAAACGTACGGTCATTCATATTACCGCCCGGAACATGCGTTGTACCCCATCCTCTCCATGTCCTGCGACGTTGGTCGTATGTGTCAATGCCTGTTCTACCGGTAAGCAGAAGCCAGTCATTAATCTCAAAATCCAACTTCAGAGAACCGATCAGGCGGTCACGATCATCCTGATTACCCCATTCATTAATTACCCAATAGGGATTGGATTGCCAGGCACTTCCTGATGGAAGCCGGAAAGCACTGCCATCCTCGTGATATACATTCTCCTTCAACACCGAAATGGGCACATTGCGGGCCAACCTGCGAATAGGGGAGTTTATGTTACCCGGAAGATCGGAAATATGTGGACGATTACTAATATCCTCATTGATGTAATTGGCTCGGGCATCTGCTCTGAGTCGGCCAATAGTAGCCGTGCCCCTGAGAGTTAAAGAAGTCCTGTCAAGTGTTGAGTTTGGAATAATCCCCTCTGTACTGAGGTTTGAAGCGGAGATGTAATATGTTGATGCTTCGGTCCCTCCGGTAATGACAAGATCATTGCGAAGCGATACGCCCGTTTGATAAAAACGGCTTTGAGGATCTCCCAAATCTTCATAAGGGGCCTCGCTTCCATCCATCATAACGGCTGGGCGTCCATCCATACGTTCCCCCCAGCTGCGCTGCATACTGTTCCCGGACTGATCTTCATCCGACGGCCGGGTTCCACTATAGCCCTGACCATAATCTGTTTGCCAATCTTGATGGCTTGTATGTACGAAATCAAAAGTAGTGGTATTGCTGAATTCGATACGTACACTTCCGGACTCGCCCTGTTTAGTGGTTATCAAGATGACACCATCCTTCGCGCGCTCCCCGTACAGAGCTGCCGCCGACGCCCCTCTTAAAACCGTCATGCTTTCAATATCGGCAGGGTTGATACTTTGGATACCATCACCCCCATCAAAACCTCCCCACATTCCGACATTACCACCTCGTTGTCCGGAACCATCGGTTTCTAGAACACGGTTGTCGATAGGAATTCCATCAACAACATACAGAGGTTGATTGTGCCCATCAAGGGAGGATACACCTCTGATAACCACCCTTGAAGATGCTCCCACTCCTCCTCCAGTAGGTGTCACTTCAACACCTGCTACCTGGCCCTGAAGCAGATTGGCAACATTACTCTCCGTTCCACGGACAAGATCTTCCGCATTGATTGAAGTGATTGAATGTGAGATGGACTGACGATCCCGCTCTAAACCAAGAGCCGTAATGACCACCTCATCTTGCATCTCTACAATGCGTTCCTGAAGAAAAACGGTAATAAAATCCCTTCCATCTACATTTACGGTATCAGCTTGAAAGCCAACGTAGGTAAAAATGAGCTCGGCATCGGGACCGGAAACCGAAAGTGAGAAATTGCCATCAATATCGGAAAACGTGCCCGTCGCTGTACCACTTTCCTGAATGGTAACACCCGTTAGAGGCGTTTCTTCCTGAGCAGATAACACCCTCCCTTCAATGGAAAAGTCCTGAGCCATGACACCAGAACCAGATATCACGACCATCAGAAAAGCACATAACCCTGTGATGGCTAAACCACTTGTTTTTTTAAAAATATGACCAATAATCATCATCAATTTTATTAAATCATTATGTTTTCAATAAATGTCTCAAACAAAAACCGTACATATATCATTATTCTAACACATATTTCAAACCATGACATATATACACATAGCACACTTTGCCACACATGATCTTATATACACGTTATCATGCGAAGTTCTATACACAACTCATTTTAACGAAGACTTTGCACGATAACAATATTACCGTGCAGAATGGAACCGATCCCAATCATATAGAAGTGCTTATTTTGGATCACTATAAATATTATCAACCCAACCAATAATAACTTTTAGGAAACCGCCCATACTCAATACATGCAAAACGTTTTATTTGTTTTACACCTCCTCGAGGTTCGACTATCCAACCGTAAAAGCGTCTCTCTTAATTTTACTAACTATAAACATCGCATATAAACTTCAAGGCAACAAGTGCCTTTCGAGTATTTCCAGCAGAACTTGTTGATCGTCGTGTGAAAATTCCCAAAACATAGCACCGCTCATACCTGACTCATTTATATATTCAGCCTTGTGCTTCAATGACTCTTCATCATCGTACGTGTATAAGGTCAGCTTGTCCTCATTCCACAAGTAGGGAGCTTTAGCCGCATCATCCCAAAACCGCACAAAACCATTCTTGTTTATATAATGCTCCTTAAGTGTAGAGTATGGCACACTTTCAGTAGCTTTTTCGAACGTTTGGTAAAGTCCGTTATGCTCATTTTCAAGACCACTCCAACCTCTGGCATAAAACGGCACACCCAACACGAGTTTCTCAACAGGTATTCCGGCATCGACATGTTGTTCAACGGCAAGCGAAGCAGATCCCCCATGTGGCTGAAGCTCAGATGGAAAAAGATTGGCATGATGGCCCGAAGTCCCGCTCCATGCGCCATAAAAATCATAGGTCATGATATTAATGAAATCCAGATACGCATGGGCTCTATCCATCTCCGTGTTATCCAGAAAAGCCTGATTGGCCCCACTGGCAATAGTCAATTTATATCTGTCTATCCCTTTTCTGCCCTCTTCATCACTCATAGCATCCAGCTTATCCCTGACCTCCTTAAGCAGCAAGGTGAAATTTTGTTTATCTTCAGCGCGATACCTGTTACCGTCACCGAGCTGACCTGGATATTCCCAATCAATATCTATCCCGTCCAAATCATGCTCAACAATCAAATCCGTAAGACTTTCGGCAAATATATTACGGGTTTCTTCAGTCAGTGCCATATCTGAAAAATTACCGGACCAGCTCCATCCACCTACCGAAAGAAGAATTTTCAGGTCCGGGTTCCTCTCCTTGAGCGCATTCAGACGCTTTATCTGCTCCTTGTCTCTTGAACTCATCAACTTCGCCTCATTATCAACCACATTTGCAAATGCATAATTTACATGAGTCAATAAATTGGGATTCAAGCGATCAATATCTACCTCTCTCTGACCAAAAACATAGCCAATAATTCGCTTTTTGTCCTCATCTTTATCATTACAGGAAGTTTCCCTGCCTTGTGAATCCTCCGTGCCGACTTGAGTACTGCAAGCTATAGTTGTAAATGCAAGAGCCAGTGTCACAAACAGGGTCAGCGATCTCATTGTGGTAAAATTTCAAATAATCGACATGTTTTATTGAACTTCAAGTGTTGTCTCAAGAAGCCTCCAAAGCTCCGTCTTGTAAACACTCCGTGATTGACCGGTACGAGAGAAGAAATCCTGGAGTACCGAGTCATCCTCATCCGGATGGGCGACTCTGGCAAGCTCCATTCCAACAGATCCCTCTATGTCAGACAGGCGCTCATAATAATCAATAGTACTGTAGGTATACCTGGTAGCATCGCCACTGGGCTTGACCAGGGAATACATTTCCCAGCTGTTCAATATGTCTTTTCCAACACGAACGTGGTGAACCGGCAACCAGAAGTCCAATTCCATACTTCGATGCTCCCCTGAACCACCTCTCGCATCCATATAGTTTTTTGTTATGTATTTGCCAATATTTTGCCCTTTTTCTTCCGGATGTGTAGATCCCTCTATATGCCACACTTCACTGTTTACAACTTCATGAGCTGACTTGAGCTCTCCCATAATTTCATGGATATCTTGATTCGGATAAACAGCATTGATCATTTCACTCGAATAGGTGCTGTACAAGTTACTGAAGTCATCTACTACGGTAATGGCGACATAATTATAATCGGCTTCAGGCTCGGCAACCAGAACTTCATAAATGCTCCAGTTGTTAATTGCCTCCTGATCCACTCGCTGTTGATGAATGGGCAACCATCGTTCTTTTTGATTTTGCTGAAAATCCGTTGCCTGATTCTTTGCAGATTTGATATAATCAATTTGCAAATAAACCGAATCATCCGTTTCAGCAGCTTTACCTTGAGCTGCAAAAAACAAAAATACTACTGCAATCAGCGCCATGATTCTATTAGGACTTTTCATAAACTCACCTTTTCTCATTTTTTATTGATTAATACCATTCCGGAGTGCATGAATCATTTTCCAATCCATTGGTAAAAAATAATATTCACAGTAAATTATAATTTTGATAGATAAACTGAATGAAGAATATTGCAAAAAAAAGTTTCTTGCAAAAACTATACATTGGGAACGGTTCCATTGTATTGCTGCGATGGAATGGTGATTACAATGGATGCATTTATGCGCATTTTAATAGCAACCAATCCAAGCTACAAACAGGAACAAACATAACGGCATGACCCCTGCCAGCATCTTTCGTAAAAAAAAATGAACCTTCTTGACCGTATGAACACACCAAATAACATCACGAACAAATTCAGACTCATTCTGCCCATTCTGCTTTTTGCAGTGATAGGTATTCAAGCTTGTCAACATGATTCCTTGAGGGAAGTAAACACCGAAGTGGCTAAATGGCAGGACAACAAGAAAGGGGCGGTCACCATCACATTTGATGACGGAACCATCAATCATTTTCGGGTGGCTCTCCCTCTTCTGGATTCATTGGACATGCCGGCGACCTTTTACATTATTACCGGGGCAGTGCCTGATTCCGAGTACAAACCGGAATTTGTAGGACGACCTGTTGATGAAATCATAGAGGAAACTGCAGTAGAATCCACCAATGAGGAGAATTTTTTCGAGCGGGCATCAGCCATACGTTACCTTGGTTTTGAAGATGTCTATGATTACCACGTTCAGGCCGGCCAGTTTTATGAACAGGGAAACGTTGAACAGGCCCATGAAGTGATAGACCAGGGCTATGCCAATGTCAGAGCTGGAGAATACACCCGAAATGACGATTTCACCCCCTACCTGAACTCCGTTCTCTATGTTGAGCCCGGAACGGACTTGATAACCTGGGAAGAACTTCGAACATTTGATGGCGACTTTTTCGAGTTCGGAAGTCACACTGTCACACACCCCTACCTGTCCGTGATGGATGAAGACAATATTCTTTTCGAACTTGAGAAAAGCAAATTGGAGATCCATAATCAATTGGGACCGGAACACACATTTTCGGCCGAAGCTCCTTTTGGTACGGAAGATGAGCGTGTTATGGAATATTTATATGATATTTATCCAGCCAATAGGAACCGCATGCCGGAACCTTTCCTGGATGAACTAAACCGCTCCAGTCAGCTGAACCCGGGAGCCTCTAATAATGAATATGTCCAATGGCAGCGCGGCCCCCTCACCGACACCTCCATGGAACTTAAAAAATCGTGGGTGGACACCACTTTGAGCCATGACAATATCTGGTTGACACTGGTGTATCACGGTATTGATGATATCGGATGGGAACCAATCACACATGAAGAATTAGACACCTATTACCGATACATCAAAGAAAGAGAAAATGACCTTTGGATAGCAACCTTCGAGGATGTGGCCAAATATATCCGCCAAAGGATGAATAGTGAACTGGTATCTGAAACAAATGGCGAGGAAATTTTCGTAAATCTTTCACACTCCCTGGGTGACGTATACGATCTGCCTTTGACATTGAAAACAGACGTGCCTGATGAATGGAATTCTGTTCTTATCGAACAAGGAAACCGATCAAAGACACGGAATGTGCAAAAAGATGGAGAGCGTTCATGGGTTATTTATCAGGCCAGCCCCAATGCAGAAGAAATTCGTATAGCCAGAGAGGAATCCTGACAACCTGATATAAAAAAGCCGTCTGTCTTACATCGTTTTTTTGTAAAGCAGACGGCACACAACAAGCTGTCATATAACCCTTATCGGGTAAATCAGCTGGATATTAAGCCATAAAAAGCACAACATTTACCTGCATTCAACGCCTTCCAGAATCTCTTTCGCCCATTCAATATACTCCGGACGTTGTTTGAATTGACCGGCTGAAAAGATTCTAAGACCCTGAATTTTACCGGCATTAAGCATATCAACATAGTGCCCCAGCACAAAACGAAACTCATCCTCTGTCAACCAGCGTCCGCCATCGGGACCAGCACTTAGATAAAGGCCGGCCATAACATCTCTGTCCGGATGATGCGACACTCCTGCTGCAAGATGCTCCTCCGCTCTTGCAAGCAAGTCAGGGTCATTGCCCCACAGGTTCAGGATTACACCATCGATATCAAAATCAAAATCATGCCGCCCCTGTTCACGATGGGGATAATGTGGAACCCAGAGTTTAAGATCCGGATTAATCGCTTTAGAGGCCTCTATTATTTCGTGCCACTCAGCCTCGGTGCGATAACCCTCTTCAACTTCGTCATAGAAGTCATTGAGATACATTCCCGTTATTCCGGGGTTAAAAGTTGACAGTAAGGCGACCCATTTTGCGTGACGCAAAGACATTTCATGATCCCACCCCCAAGCCGATCTTTCAACTTTTGCCATCACCTGCTCGAGACCGGGCACCTGCAGGAGACGGTGCATATGCGTACTTTCCCAAGCCTGACCGGTATAATGATCATCGTGAGACCACACATGATTGATACCCAGCTCTTCAACCAATTCCGTGACGTCAATATCATGCCTGTGATTCCACATAGAGATCATGCATGTCGCATCCTGGTTACCCTGGTTCTCCATCTCCGCTTCTACAAATTCAGCGGACACCTTTTCATTTGGTTTTGTCCGGGGTTGGCCCATGTTCTTATCAGCTTCAGCGTTTTGTACCAGGACTCCTGCAAGCAAACATACAACTCCGAATATAAACACACGTTTAGTACCTGTACTTTTTTTCATAGTACCAATATTAAATGGTTAGTCTTGACAGCCACTGCATTCTTTTATGCTATCACGATTCCGTTGCATCGTAATAGAGAGCCGAAGCTCCCAGAATGGCAATATTATCCAGTTCTGATTTTATGACATTCAGCTTTTCAACCGAACCTGAGTAATCAAATGTATTAATTTCCTCCCACATCCCTTTCTCATACTGATGAAAGCTTTTGGAGACACCGCCGCCGATAATGATAGCTGCGGGATCCAGTGTGGACATGATAATTTTTATAGTCACACCAAGATGTTTTCCATAGGCTTTCATTGCTTCGATAGCCTCAGAATCTCCTGCCTCCACTCTTTCCTCAATGGCTTTCGCATCCGTTCCGTAAAACACACTGAAGAAATTTCCACTGCAATAATACTCCAAATTGTGATCTTTGTAGGGGATGATTCCAAATTCTCCCGCGCCACAGTTCTGATCAGGCAACAAATGTCCATTTTTTATGATACCTCCTCCCATTCCGGTACCCGTAATCAGTCCAACAAAATCGTCGTACTTTTTCCCGGCTCCAAAATGACGTTCTCCCACCGCAAAGCAGTTTGCATCGTTATTGATGTACACCGGCACTTTAAACTCTTTTTCCAGTATATCTTTCAAATATACCTCTTTCCAGGACGGAATATTTTCCACATCGTAGACAATCCCTCGCTCAGTGTCTACAACACTTGGAACACCTATCCCTATTCCGGCTACATTGGGTTTGTAAGCATCCCGGATAGTATCCTTCAGCACATCCACTACTACATCGGGATCATCGGTGACCGGCACCAGGTTTTTAGAAGTCTTAACAATGGTATCATTTTCGACCAATCCGGCGCGCATGTTGGTTCCTCCCAGATCCACGCCTATTACAGACAAAGACTTATTCGACATTCCAACCTCCAATTTTTACATCAATATCTGACCTGTTTACATCATCAGATGAAACTACGGCCTTGAGAATACGTTGTTCACCGGGAAGAAGGCTTATATAGTTGTCATCCCAATAAACCGGCAAGACCGCCTCACCGGAACGCTCATCCATCACGATAAGCTCTATGAAGAATGCGAGCATATCCGTACTATTATCGATCTTTGCCTCTATCACGTATTCTTCTCCATTCTGACTCACATCGTAGCTGAAATCAACTGTAGTTTTGGGCATCGAATTCAAATCAGTTAAATCAGCATGCTGTTTATTCGGCGTCCAGTACCACGTCGTCTCATCAAAATCCGGAACATCATCTACAGTCGAAAGCCAGTAGAAATTGTTTTCTATTTCATCACCGTTCTCATCCAGGAGTCGCAGATCCATAAAATAGGTTGTGGTCAATTCTTCTATTTCAGGCATTTCCATCGCCATTATTGAGGAATTACCAGCAATATCGATTGATATTTCATCTTCAAAAAGAACATTGGATGATAAATCCATAACCGTGGTCTTCAAGGTCAGGTCATCCCGGCTTTCCAAAAAGTCATTATTGAGATAAATATTCTGATCGTCATAATTGTAAATGGGCAGCAGAGGCGCAGCGGCCTTTTTTGTTGCAAAATAAGCACCATTTGGCATGAGATAGTAGTCAAAAAGCTGCCAGTACAATGTCGGCCAGGCAGAGTTGTACATCCACTGAATCACACCTGTTGCATGATATTTATTGACAGCAAATGCCTCAAACATGGGTCTCATCGCTTCATAGCTTGCCATCTGGTTTTTATGCAAAAACTCCTCAAGATTATCGGACTCGCCATATCGGCTGTTAAATGCACCCAGGAATCGATCCAGGTTTTCAAACTGGTTTCGTCCGCTGTAATAAAGCCAGACATCATCGATGGGCCACCGGTTTTCCTCCGGGATCATCCTTTCAATACTTGGCATGGGGGGAATCTGAGGGCCGGGCCCGGTTTCGGTATTGAATCCAAAAGCTCCGCCATAACGGTCATCAATGTACCAGTAAATCGGGGGAACCCAGTCATACGGCCCCTCCATTTTTACACCAGACGGTCCACTGATTTCACTCATCCTCGGATCACTATCTCCCATGAGCATCGCACCACCACAATAACTCAGAATAGGCCGGGTTGTATCGGCTTTGGCCATACGCTCTTCCAGCATTCTTTCCAGATCCGGACGCGGAAGCTTGTCACTTCCATAGGTCCATATAGCCACACTGGGATGGTGTCTGTGCCAGAGCACCTGATCTCTGTAATTGTTAGCATGCAGTGTCTTTTCCTCCGTTCCCCTGATTGTGACATACTCATCATGAGGAATACCCGTATAGCTTTCCCACTCCCAATGGGCCGTCCAACCCAGCATTAACAACAGGCCGTATTCATCGGCACGATCGAACAGTGTCCGATTTCTTCCCCAGAAAGCCTCAAGGCGAATGGAATTGAGATTTAACTCCTTGGCATATCTCATTTGGGCATTCACTTTTTCATCCGGGTCAGCAAGAAAAACATCATCCACCCAACCGGCGCTCTTCACAAGAACCTTTTTTCCGTTCACCTTGAATCCACGATGCTCATCCTCATTCCAGAAATCATCAATCTCCCGGATACCGAATCTCAGACTCTCCTGGTCACTTCGTCCGTACCCCAGATCGGCACTCATGTTCAAATCATGCAGATGTTGTTCACCCATATTATTGGGCCACCAGAGCTCCGGATTTTCAATCACAAGTTCGTCATAATCATCCGGTCTGAAAAAGATTTCGCGCTCTTCATTCGGTGCAAGAGTTTCGTTCATAGTGAGTGTATAGTCCTCAAAATCCGCTCTAAAAGTAACCTCCTGTGGCTCAGAGGTGTGATTACGAGCCCTGGTTGATACCGTAAGGCGCGCAAGGTCAAGCGTTTCCGTATCCACTGAGGATACCACATTGGTATGTCTGATGGAAACCGGTCCGGTTTTTTTAAGGAAAACACCACGCCATAACCCCATGCTTCTGTCTGGTGGAGTCGGATTCCAGTCCACAAACCCCTTGCTTATATCCTCACCGAAGACCGGAGGAATAATCTCGACAGCCAGAATATTATTGCCGACTTGCACATAATCCGAAATATCAAAGTTCCACACGCCATAAGAACCCTGAATCTGCTCCTCATCGGCAACAAGTTGGCCATTCAGCCAGATATTCGCCTTGAAATTGATACCGTCAAATGTGATTTGATAGTTTTCAAAACCATCCTCCAGCTCAGCCTCAAACTCCGTTCTATACCACCAGGGAACCTCATAAGGCTCTTTGTCAAGATTCTCAAGAACAAATGGTTCAAAAACATCCGGGTAATAACCGTTCTGCATAAGGCCATGCACCACGGTGGCGGGCAAAGTAACAGGATACCCATAGTCATCGTCAAAACCGGCAGTAGAAATATTCTCTCCCGTCTGTTCAAGCTCATCGGAAGAGAATAGCTGCCAGTTATCCTTTAACTCGGTTTCATAGACAGGTGAATCATGAGTTTCCACTTGCAATTCATTTCCAGGATCACAAGAGGTTAGCGTGAAAAAGACAAAAAAGCACAATAGGGGGATAAAGTGTTTCATAAAGAGCAAATAATCTTAATATAGTGGTTAATTATTGCAGTCTAAGGCTCGGCGTTCCGATCCTTTCGATAAGAGATTACCAATATTATCGGGAGCAATACTTTTGTATGGATACAGTTTACCCAAGAGCAATGAAGAGTACAACCAACGGGAATAAGATGGAACCGCTCCCAGACCGTGGCTCAATGTGAAAAAGACATTGACTTTCCCATCAAGACCTGTATCGGGGTGTTATCCCGGCTCAATCACCGGGCATCCACCGCACAAAAGCCTCTATTGCTTCATACTCAGCCATTCCAAGCTTGTCATACAATTCCGCTGTACCACGGTTTCGGGCTTCGGCACGCTGCCAAAACTCCCGCATGTCATCCCCTCTGAAAGCAACATTGTCTTTCTGTGATTGATGTTTAAATATGGCTCGTCGTTTCCGTGCCAACTCATCCGGACTGATGGGTACGGCCATTTCGATCTGTTCAATATCCCATTCGTGCCATGCCCCTTTGTAAAGCCATACATAGCAATCATCAATCCAATCCTGATCAGCAGATCGGTGGATTGCTTCCTTCACAGCTTCCAGGCACACCTTGTGAGTCCCATGCGGGTCCGCCAGATCACCTGCTGCATAAACCTGATGAGGCTTGATCCTGTTCAACAAGTCCATGGTTATTTGAAAATCCTCCTCTCCAAGAGGTTTTTTAGCAACTTTGCCGGTTTCATAGAAAGGAAGGTTCAGAAAGTGGATTTTCTCATCCGGAAGGCCGCAAAAGTGTGCGGCGGCCCTTGCTTCCGCCACGCGAATCAGGCCCTTGATCTTTCGAAGCTCAGGAATATCGATATCCGTGTACTTTTTTGATCTAAGGAACTCCTGAATGCGTTGAAAGATATTTTCTGCCTCCTCGCCCTTCAGGTCAAACTCTTTTGCATAAATTCTTACAAAATCAGCAAAACGAACCGCATCCTCATCAAGTACAGCGATATTACCAGATGTCTGATAGGCAACATGCACCTCATGTCCCTGATCAATGAGCCTCAAAAACGTTCCTCCCATTGATATAACGTCATCATCGGGATGTGGGCTGAACACTAACACTCTTTTGGGATAAGGCTGGGCGCGCTCGGGCCTGTTTGAGTCATCGGCATTCGGTTTTCCACCCGGCCAACCGGTTATAGTATGCTGGACATCATTAAATATTTTAATATTAATATTATAAGCCGGCCCATGTGCTGTAATCAACTCGCCAAGTCCGTTTTCGGTATAATCTTCATCGGTGAGTTTGAGTATCGGTTTTTGTAACCGCAAGCAAAGCCATACAACAGCACTGCGAATCATTTTTGTATTCCAGTCAACAGACCCGACCAGCCAGGGCCTTTTAAAACGTGTTAACTCGGAAGCGGCCTCTTTGTCAAGGTAAAAACTGGTATTGGGGTGGGTCTGCAAAAACGTTGCCGGTACAACTTCGGATATACCGCCTTCAATTGTGCGTTCGATTATCTCTGCTTTGGCAAGTCCGTATGCCATCAAAATAATCCTGCGCGCCTCCAGAATAGTCCCAACACCCATCGTAATTGCTGTTTTAGGCACGTTCTCCAGGTCGAAAAAATCTTTGGATGCATCTATACGGGTCACCTTGTCAAGGGTCACCAATCGAGTTCTGGATTCACGGGAGGAGCCTGGTTCGTTAAAACCTACATGGCCGGTTCTGCCGATACCAAGTATCTGGATATCCAGTCCGCCGGCATTGCGAATTTTTTCTTCATAATGACTGCAATAGTCAAAAACCTGATCCCTTGGAACCGTCCCGTCGGGTATATGAATGTTTTTCGGGTCAATATCGATATGATCAAAAAGGTGTTGATTCATAAACCGGACATAGCTCTGTGGATGATCCGGATCCATGGGGTAGTATTCATCCAGGTTGAACGTAATCACATTGTGAAAACTCAACCCCTCATTTTTATGAATTTTGACAAGCTCGTTGTATACACTTTTGGGAGTAGAGCCTGTCGCCAACCCCAAAACAGCATTTTGATTGTTATTTTGTCGATCTATGATCAGGTCGGCGATTTCCCTGGCAGCAAGCATGGAAGGCCTGTCCGGGAATTCATAGACTTTGGCGGGTATTTTTTCGTACTGTTGTAATTCCCTGTCAATTAATAATTCTGGCATAAAATATAGAGATTTATTCGAGGATTACGCCGGCCGGATCATCAACCAATTACTTTTCAGACCCGCAATAATCACTCGTTCTTTGGGTTTTGACGCAACAAATAATAGCCTCGAAGGCACATAGCATATTATACAGAGACTAAGCAAACATAACAAAACACCCCGCTACTTTGGGATATTTTTGGGACAACTAATTAGCGCATTTGTAATAATACTTTTAAGAAGCAGGCGAGCAGGAAGCAAACATAAATCAGAGAAAAAATCACTGCAATGACAAGACGGCTCTGTAGCGGGATTCCTCATGTCGCTCCAGATCGTATACGAAAGTACTATCAACAGGATTCCATTGCATCATCCATACATTGGTGGCAGCCTCCGGGAGCATCTCGGCAGTGGCTTGATCAGCTGGGAAAAATTGCTGGTTCTCATCACCCCGGTCATCAGCATAGCCACCGTAACCTGTCAAAACATCCTCTTCATCCCGTTCACCCAAGTGGTCATGATAGAGATGCAAGCCCTGGTCTCTTATTGATAAAACCCATGTTGCATGCCATGTGTCACCATCGCGATAAAAATCAATTTTTATTTCGTGTTCTTCACACCCGGCTACATGCGCACGTAGCGGGGTATCAACCAATGGATGCCCCGGATCATCAGGAAATGTGGATGCACCTGCAAAAAGCTCACCACACAATGAAGACACATTTTGGAAGAATTCATCCTGGGCTGACTCATGCCCCTGATCGGCTTCTATTTCCGGTTCCCGCACCTCTCCGCATGCCGATATGGCAAAAATTATAATGGATATTTTTAGAATATTGCTCATCTGTTTCGACCTCGATCTTATCTGTTTCTGCCTGATCCTTCTCCACGACCTTGGCTATCCTGACCTCTTTGATACATTCCTTCACCCGAGCCTGCGGGCATTTCACTTCGATATTTTTCCTTTATGATATCCGCACCATCATGCAACCACCCAAATGGCGCTTTCATGGATATCGCTCCAATATAGAGAATAATCGCAAAAAAAACGGCAGCAACCACCTCTTTTGGAATTTTTTGATACCATTTTACTACGGGTCCTGAAGTATCATTTTTGCTGCGTGCCTTGATTGATTTTCGTCGTTTCAAATAACAGCAAAAGGTTTTCAAGTTAAATACAAACAGGTGAAATACAGCAAGTATCAAAATAACCAATGCCATCACCTGATGCAGCGATGCCCATTGGTCTTTTGAAAGGGCCACAATACGCCAGCCTGTCTGTTCCGCTATACTACAAGGGGGTGCAAAGTAAAGAATGATCCCTGACACGGCCAAACCTGCAAAACAAAAAGCCAATAACAAGGAAACAAAGCCCCGAAAAGAAAAGGTTCTGCTAAAGCGATTCATGATTACGATTGGATTATTGCAAGAAATTCCACAAAACAATATTGTTTGTGCGTTAAAAGATGATCTACAGGTAAATGGATTGAGGCTTCAGAAATATTACAGCCTCAAAACAACACTCCTCCATAAGTACCTGTGAGTTTGACGATATCGACCTACTTTCGTTCGATATTAAAAATAAATTAAGTATCAAGGGCCATTGCTCTGCAAAATACCTCGCGGTCATTATCACTGTACAAGACAAAGCGTATTAATGTAATGTTTGTAAGTTCTTTCATAGTGCTGTGCACGGCATCCGCGGTAACCTCTGCAGCCTCCTCTATTGGATAACCAAACGCACCCGTAGAAACAGCAGGAAAACCAATAGATTTCAATCCATGTTCATCAGCTAACAAAAGGCTATTGCGATAACCATCCGCCAGTAACTGGTCGGATGGTTTGTCAATATTGTAAACGGGGCCAAGACAATGAACTATTTTGCGGTTCGGCAAATCAAACGCATCCGTTAGTACAGCCTGACCAGGTTTAATCGGGGCCAGAGGCCTGCATGCTTTCTCCAGCTCCGGACCCGCGGCACGATGAATCGCTCCCGCTACGCCTCCACCAATAAGAAGTTGGGCATTTGCGGCATTTACAACAGCCTCCAAATCCGGCTGTTCAACGATATTTCCCTTCACACACTCCAACTTTACCCTGTCTGCCATATCGCACCTCCTCCAGAAAGAATGATATGTTGCCTTTAAAAAAGTGATATCTTAAATATGGTACAGTAAAAAGTAAAAAACAATTTTTTTACCAGGTATTAAGGCTACTCTACTCTCGTCCAATACAATCTAATAACGCTCATAATGACGCATTCAAACAAAACAATCCAACTTCTCAAAGGAAAAGAAAAACGCATCAAAGACGGTCATTTGTGGGTTTTTAGCAATGAAATAAAACCCAATGAGATTGTGTCTGAAATGGGTGACGTGGTCCGTTTAATGGATGCAAACAATAATTTTCTTGGTACTGCTTTCTACCACCCTAATTCCCTGATAGCACTCAGGGTTTTATCGCATCAAGATACCATGATTGATGAATCCTTTTTTTTGAGGCGCCTGCAAAAAGCATTATCTCTTAGAAATAAAACCATTCATAACACTGACGCCTATCGCCTTGTCCATGCTGAAAGCGATATGCTTCCAGGGCTGATTGTGGATTGCTACAACCGTGGAGTGGTTATTCAAATACTTAGTGCCGGGATGGAGAAGCAACGACATAACGTTGTTAATGCCTTAAAATCACTTTTAAACCCTATTTTTATAGCTTTTAAAAATGATCACCCAATGCGTCAAAGAGAGGGGTTAACACTTTACAACGAATTAGCATTGGGTGACAAAAACGATATACCAATTGAAGTAACCGAGAATTCGGTTCGTTACTCCATTGATCCTTTTGATTCAGAATCAACAGGCATGTATCTATCACAACGAGAGCACCGGAAAACGCTTCGTCAATATATCACAAAAGGAGACCGGGTTCTTGATGCATTTTGTCATCACGCCGGATTTGCAATAAACGCTGCACTTGGCGGAGCATCTGATGTCACGGCAATTGATAACTCTGCTAATGCTATTGAGAAAGCTCGATACATGGTAGAATTAAATCAGCTGCAAGATAGCATCACCACAATTCAGGAGGATCTGAAAGTAAGCCTGCCCAAAATGGAAAAACGTAAGGAGACCTTTGATGTCATAAATCTGGACCCACCTGATCTTGCTCTAACGCGAAAAAATGTTGGGCCTGCATTGCGTCAATATCGTGATTTTCATGGCCATGCTATGAAAATGCTAAAACCTGGCGGAATACTGGCTACTTCATGTCAATCCCTGCATATTTCCAGAGCAGCTTTTATGGATTCCATCCTTAGAGCATGTAAAGATGTAAAACGAGAGGTCCAACTGCTACACCGCGGAGAAAACCCGGCTGATCACCCGGTTAAACCGGAGATGCCTGAAACCGACTATTTGAAATTTCTTGTTTTTCAAGTTAACAAACCGGACTAATATGGAAAGAGTGGTAATCCATCGCCTTACATTGTTTGCCATCCTTTATTTATTCGTGGCCTCCTGTGCCACACCACGATCCGGGCGCGTCATAGAACAAGGCGAAGCCAGTTGGTATGGGCCCGGTTTCCATGGTAAAAAAACCGCCAACGGTGAAGTATACAACCAGAATGAACTTACAGCTGCTCATCTCACCCTTCCTTTTAATACCGTTGTTAAAGTTGTCAACCTGAACAATAATAAGGCTGTAAATGTAAGGATTAATGACAGGGGTCCATATGCCAGGGGACGAATCATTGATTTATCACGAGCTGCTGCACAAAATATCGACATGCTTGAAAGTGGAATCGCACCTGTCAGGCTGACCCTGGTTAAAAGCGATGAACCCTTGAAAACTCGCGGAGCTGGAAATATACGTCAACAGCAGTTTACTATTCAAATTGCGTCATTTCATAACAGAAATGACGCGGAATCCCTTGCAGAGCGTATTAGAAACAGCCGCATCAGAACCGCTGATGTCAATGGCAAACAAGTCTTCCGGGTTCATTACGGTATTTATCCACACCCAAATGCCGCTCGCAGAGACCTCGAACGCCTGAAGAATCGTGGTCATGATGGATATATACGTCAGTTGCAAAACTAAGTTCTAACTGACAGAACCTTTACTGATTAAAAAAAACCTTAAAACAATCCGTTTATTTTCTTTTATCGGAACTAACCCTCATACTCGGATGTTTTGGCATTTTTAACAAGCTGAAACCCATGTAGTCACAGTCAGACTATTTGTCCCACTAAATGATCAACCCTAAGCGCTAACCATGGCAAAAAAAATTGCAATTATCGGAACCGGATTCGGTGCATTAGGAGCAGCGGCGCGTCTGCTCTCTGAAGGTTATCATGTCGAACTTTTCGAGAAGAGAGATCAGCCTGGCGGTCGCGCCTACGTGTACGAGCAGGATGGTTATCGTTTTGATGGAGGTCCTACCGTTATTACTGCTCCATTCATGTTTGATGAAATTTTCGCCAAAGCCGGAAAGAATCGCAAAGACTACTTTGAATTGGTCCCATGTGAACCCTTTTATCGGATTTTCAACCATGAAGGAGATCACTTTGACTATAACAGTGATGAAGAATTCATTTTTTCTGAGATTGAACGTTGGAATCCGGAGGATAAAGAGGGATATCATCGTTTCATGAAAACGACAAAGGCCATCTTTCAGAAAGGGTTTGTTGAGCTGGCCGATAAGCCTTTCCTCAGATTCATGGATATGTTAAAAGTGGCTCCTGACCTCATACGTCTGCAGTCTTATAAAAATGTCCATTCCTATGTATCCCAATTTGTTAAAAATGATTTTCTTCGACGCTGTTTCTCTTTCCACCCTCTTCTGGTTGGGGGTAATCCATTTGATACGACATCCATATATGCCATGATCCATTATCTGGAGCGTGAATGGGGTGTTCATTATGCTATAGGCGGCACTGGTAGTATTGTAAACGGCCTGGTTTCATTAATTGAAGAATTGGGCGGAATAATTCATTTTAATTCGGAAGTAACCCGAATACGAATAGATGAAAACCGTAAGGCCAAAGGCCTGGAACTGTCCAGTGGTGAATTTTTTCCATCTGACCTGGTCATCTCCAACGGAGATGTGGCATGGACTTACAAACATATGATCGATCCGTCACAAAGAAAAACTTACACTGACAAAAAGATCGATCGCTTACAATATAGCATGTCGCTTTTTGTACTCTATTTTGGCACCGACAAACGTTACAATGATACCAAACTCAAGCACCACAATATCATTCTGAGTGAACGTTACAAATCTCTACTAACCGACATTTTTAATAAAAAAGAGCTCGCCGAGGACTTTTCGTTGTATCTCCACATGCCTACCTATACCGATCCCTCTCTGGCACCAGAAGGAAGCGAAACTTTTTATGTTCTCTCACCCGTTCCGCACCTTGATGGCAAAACAGACTGGAACACGATGGCGGAAGAATATGGCGACAAGATCATTGATTTTCTTGAGCAAAACTACCTGCCTGATTTGAGGAAACACATTAAAGTCAGATTTCACATTGATCCTCTGCATTTTCAAAACACTTTAAACAGCTACAAGGGATCGGCCTTTTCAATACAACCGCTTTTAACTCAATCGGCCTGGTTTCGTCCTCACAACCGTTCTGAAGAGTTCTCCAATCTCTATTTTGTAGGTTCGGGCACTCATCCAGGAGCCGGTCTCCCAGGCGTACTCTCTTCTTCCATTATTGCCGAAAATCTAATAAAGCAAGACTATCCGATTGATTAATAAATCAAACTCCTAACGATGAAATAATTGGCAGTGATTGTACAAGAATTATCTTATTTTTTTCGTAGTATCTATAAGATGAGAATTTTGCACTAACCAATTAACATTACTGTCATGAGCCAATTTCCCAAAGGTTTAATATTAGGTGTTATCTCTGGATCACTGGTCGGATCCATGGTAGCTTTGTTGTATGCTCCTGATAAGGGAGCAAACACTCGTGACCGGTTAAGCTACCGCCTGAACAATTACATGGATGAATTAAGCAGACTCATTGAGCGTCTTCAATATGAAAGAAGCATCGTCTCTGATGCAAAAAAAGAGGGTGACCTGGTAGTAGAGGAAGCTCAAAAAAGAGCAGAAGATCTTATTTCCGAAGCGGAAAAACTGCTTGAAAACATTACTGAAGCCAAGAAAAAGTAATTACCCGGTCAATTCTACAAGGCATTATTGCTACATGAAAATGTATCCAATTCACACATTTTCATAACGGTATCATTTTGAGCAGCGTTGATTACCATTAAAAAAAAGGGAGCCTTGAGGCTCCCTTTTTTTTATTCGTTGTCTTGTTTCACATCCTGAACAGATTTACTATCAGCTCCAAGTTCCTGGAAGACCCTGCTGGCTGCGCCGACATCCTCCATATCATCTTTGGATCCAACGATGATATCCTGATATTTTTTGAGACCGGTACCTGCTGGTACCCGGTGTCCGACCACAACATTTTCTTTGAGTCCCATCAGGTTATCGGCTTTTGCCTCAATAGCAGCCTGTGTCAGGACCTTAGTTGTTTCCTGGAAGGATGATGCCGACAACCAGCTATCGGTAGACAATGCCGCCCGTGTAATACCAAGCAAGATAGGCTTGGAAATAGCAGGTTCGGCTGGTCTTGTTTCGATCTCCTTTTTATCCTCTGCAATAAGCTTGGAGTTAATCTCCCTGATTTCTCTCCTTTCAAGGGTCTTACCAAGTTGGAGTTCACTTTCCCCGGCATTGATAACAACATGTTTGCCAATGAGAGAATCATTCGTCCGGTTTACTTCAAACCGGTCAACTTTATCTCCCTCAAGGTACATCGTATCACCTGGATCGGTGATCTCCACTTTTTGCATCATAGTCCGCACAATAGTCTCGATGTGCTTGTCACTGATCTTAACACCCTGTAACCGGTAGACCTCCTGAATTTCGTTAACCAGATAGGATTGAACGGCAAAAGGCCCTAATATATTAAGGATATCCTGTGGCATGATAATACCATCAGACAAGGCCTGTCCAGCTTTAACAAAATCATTCTCTTGTACCAGGATATGTTTTGCCAGGGAAATTAAATAGGT
>CAYMBG010000034.1:0-13174 GCA_964388615.1 uncultured Chitinophagales bacterium
GCGAACTGCTCCTGATGCGAAAACAGCACAATAATAAATTCCTGATTCAGGTAGATGGTGGCGTCAACGGCCAAAACACCCGCAAGATTGCAGCCGCCGGCGCCGACATTCTTGTCGCCGGTAGTTATGTTTTTAATAGCAACGATATTTCGGGTACGGTATCTCATCTCCGGAATGATGCCGCATCGGGATATCGTTATGATAAGTAAATAAGTTTTCACTCCAAACAATCCAGATACTATTACGAACTCAATAAAACAAGTAAAAACCCAATCGATCTTTATTGACCACGTAGACCCGGTTGTCGTACTTGGTCTGCAGGACCGGATATTGAGACAGATTGATGAAGCTTTCCAGGAATCCAAACTAACGGTTCGTGGCAACGAAATAAAGGTAACCGGACCCGCTGAGCAATTTGAGGCTATTGAAGCCGTCATAAAGGAACTCATACGCCTGGCCCGGCGAAACGGCGCGGTGACCGAAAATGACGTCAGCACGCTGCTTGCACTGCAAAAAAGCGATCGCCTGCTACGACAAGTTTCTATCTCTCCGGAAGAAACCCTCTTGTACACTACCACCGGGGCTCCAATAAGTGCCCGGACAGGCAATCAGAAAGCGATCGTTAAAGCCTGCAATGAAGATGACATCGTTTTTGCTATCGGACCGGCCGGTACCGGTAAAACGTACACCTCCGTTGCACTTGCCGTTCGCGCACTAAAAGAGCGTCAAGTTAAAAAAATCGTATTGGTTCGACCTGCCGTGGAAGCCGGCGAAAGTCTTGGCTTCCTGCCCGGTAACCTGAAGGACAAAATTGACCCCTACCTACGCCCCTTGTACGATGCACTTGAAGAGATGCTCGATTATGACAAATTGGAGATGAACATTACCAAGAATATCATTGAGATCGCTCCTCTTGCTTACATGCGTGGCAGAACCCTGAACAATGCTTTTGTGATTCTCGATGAAGCTCAGAATGCAACACAGATTCAGATGAAAATGTTTTTAACCCGGCTCGGGGTTAACAGCAAGGCAATAATTACCGGCGACCTCACCCAGACAGATCTCCCCAAAAATCAACACTCCGGACTGCTCACTATCCAGCATATTCTCAGTCAAGTTAAAGGGATCTCTTTTGTTTACCTGGATCAGACGGATGTAGTTCGCCATAAATTGATTCGTGATATCATCGAAGCTTACGAACAACATGAAGAGAAAGAAAAAAAATCCATAGTCAAACCATCAGAAACAGGTGAGAAACCTGACCAGGGTCAGGGTGATATATGATAGCAGCACTCTATGAAGGTACCTATGCTGTCGGTCTCGACGGCCGTTTCAACCCTATCCAATCCAGCGAGTCGCCCAAAAGGGGAACGATAAAACTGGCCGTTAATCCATTTTTGATAAAACAAGACTCCTTTACAGCACTCATTGATGCCGGGCTGGGACCATTTGGGCCTCATGATCACCATGCCATGATGATGAGTAACCTGGCTTTGCACAACGTCGATCCTCCCGAGATTCAGCATGTCTATTGCAGTCACTTGCATACCGATCATATTGGCGGTTTGCTACATGAACGCTTCGGTACTTTCGATCTTACCTTCCCTAATGCCACCATATGGCTCTCCGGTAGAGATTGGAAGCAATTCGTTCAAAGAGCCGATGAAAAACAACGTGAAAAAACCCTACGATGGGCGCACTACCTTGAGACCTATGGAGATCTTCGTTTTGTAGAGGATACCCCTCCCGAGCCGAAATCAATCACCATGGAAACCATAGGGGGACACACCGAATTTCATCAGGCGATATTGTATGAGGGTAACGGAGAAAAGGCTATGATGCTGGGCGATGTACTCGGACGTGTTTCGGCTATCAATCATAACTTCAAGGCCAAATTTGATTTTGACGGTCCAAAAAGCCAGAAAATGCGTGATCACTATTTGCAAAAAGCCTGGCAAGAAGGGTACTTTATCCTTACCTATCACAGTTCCAAAGGTGCCATAGCATCTTTGGTGGATTATGATACGAATAAGGGATATAACATTGATCACATCGAACACCATGACTCCGGCACCCATACATAAAGAATCGATCGCAAAGCTTCATGACCTGGGAGTCGGCAAACCTGATATTTCCATCATACTCGGGTCCGGCCTGGGCCGTTTTACCCGGCATATCGAAAATCCACTCGTGATACCATACACGGAAATCCCGCAGTTGCCTAAAACCAGCGTAGCCGGACATGAGGGCGCTCTGTATTATGGACGGGTTGGTGAAAAAAGAGTACTGGCCTGGGCAGGGCGATTTCATTATTACGAAGGATATCCATTTGAAAAAACCATACTTCCAGTGCAATTGACTCATGCACTTGGCTGTAATTCACTCATTGTCACCAATGCCGCCGGGGGCATCAATCACCGGTTTGAAGTAGGAGACCTGATGCTGATTGATGATATCCTCAGCCCTTTTATATCGGTAAGTCCCTCTCAGCAGCCATTGTTTGAACGTTTCTCCAACGATGACACGGTGATCAATATAACCCGAATAGCCGCACAAATCGGGATACATGTCACTCGTGGATGTTACATGTTTGCCGAGGGGCCAACCTACGAAACCAAAGCGGAGGTACGGGCCTTTCGGAAAATGGGCGCCGATGCGGTCGGGATGTCAACCGCCGCCGAACTCTATGAAGCCGTTCGCCTGAAAATGTCATATCTCGGCATCTCACTGATTACCAACAAAGCCACCGGTGTCAGCAAAGCCACTTTGGATCACAGTGAAATCAAAGAAGCCGCTCAGCTGCGTGAAAAGGAGTTCATCGCTTTGGTTACAAAAGTCATCACAGACAGGGAAAGTCCGCTTTGCAATTAAGAACACCCTTTTTGCTTTGATGCGCAAAGAGCAGAAGATCACATACTTAAACCGGAATAGCGTTTCAAATACGCTTCCATTTTGATTTTTTTCCTGGCGCTTTTGCTGGTCATGTACCGGATCTTTCCATAAATCGGTCTCTCGGGACCCCAAGCCCGGTCAAAGCGTCCCAAAACCCAGAATATTCCGGAATAGCTGTTCGGATCGCGACCATCAATGGCATAGGTATTATTCAAGTCAATCATGTACTTCAATGCCGTTTGCGGATCGGGGGTCCACTCCAGAATTTTTTTTCCCCAAAGCATCCGCAGATAGTTGTGTATGCGCCCCTCCTCTCGCAATTGGGTCTGAGCTGCATTCCACACCGGATCGTGTGTTTTTGAATGGGCAAATTCATCATAGGTGTAAATCCACTCACGAGGATCTTCCGAATGTTCTGCCAGTGTTTCAAGGGCCCAGTTAGGAAGTGAGTGGTATTGATCGTAATCGTCAGTATGCCATGCGAAATGGAACCCCGTTTCCCGCCAGGTGATTACCTCATCCAGAAATGACTCAATGGAAGAGTGTCCGCCAAAAAAGCCGCTGCGTTTGCCGCCGGAAGGGCGAACCTGGTCTACGCGCCATTCCTTGGGTTGCATGGATAACACACCATCAACAACCTCAAAAGCAGATATTTTTCCAGGATGAAGCCACGGACTCAAACGGCTGGTGCGCTCTTTGTCGGGATCATTACGGTCATCATCATAGCGTAGTAAATCATGATCAATAAAATCGGATAAACGCGATAGCGCCGCTTCTCTTGTCCCTTTGATTTCAAGAGGGCTTACATTATGGTCCAGTCCGGGTAATTGCTTTACAAAATCGCTTATCGAATCGTCTGAAGTTAAATTTACCATACCCGAGTGCTGCTGGTCTCTGATATTTTGAGGCAAATCCGGAGCACCAAACTCTTTCATCCCCTTGAGAGGATAAGGAAGCGGCGGATGGTTCCAGCACTCCAAAAATTTCTTTTGCATCAATCGGCGAAAAGTAAATGCCGAGTAGGGCGCCTTTTCAGATAGTGCCATAGGAATGATACCATTGGAATCAATGGTATGGAAAGGTATATCCAACTCCTCTTCCAGCTGCCGGTTACGCTCCCGCATGATAAAAACAGGAAACTCGTCAGAAACCAATAAAGCAGCATCCTTACACAGGTCACGGACCAGACGGGCATAGTCTCCAGGGGCATGTTCCGGATACGGAATATAAGTAACCGACTTGTTATTCTTTAGCTGCTTGACATGCTCCGCCATGCCCTCCAGAATAAAAGTAGTTGTTCGAGCCGTGGCCCAGGGATAATCAACCGCCAAACCCTCCAGTATGACCAGCGGCAAATGGTGACGATTGGCCTGAGCAACTGCGTATTCAAGTGAAAAATTGTAGTGTAAACGACGGCTGATTTGCATCCAGTAGAGCACAAACTTTCCATCCTTGCTTCCCTCCACCCGGATGTTCTTTCTCAGAGAATTGATACTATTCATTAGTGTAATTTTGTGGATGGATCGGATTGCAGCTTTAAGACGAATTGTTCTGTCAATAATAACCCGGCGGTTTTAAGTCATCGTTCCAAGCCATCCGTCACTGAAACAATCCCGTTCAAGCGTGCGTAAATAGATAAACAAAAGCGTCTGTAAAAACTAAAATAAAAATGAATTATGAGAAGACTTAAAAAATCAAGCAATGACAGTATGCTTCTCGGTGTATGTGGAGGAATAGCCGAGTATCTTGGTTGGGATACAACACTGGTACGCATTGTATTTGTATTAGCCGCAATATTTGGTTTCGGTTCCTTTGCATTGTTTTATCTTATATTGGCAGTCATTATGCCAAGAACATAATGTGATTTTGAAAAATGAGTAAATGCACCCCTTTATAAAAAGGTTTATTCCACATATAAGAAGATTACACCTTGTCGGCATTTTCAAGGTAGTTGATCAAGAATTATGAATGTCGGTATCATCGGACCCGAAAACATAGCAGCGACCTGGGAAAAACACCTGAGGTCCATGGCCGAGATACAACAAGTCACCATCACACAAAATTTATCCCTGTTGAATAAGGTGGATGCCTGCGTGTTATTGGGTAAAAACCGAATACCCGGTGATCAATCCGGCGAAGTGATGGAAGCGATTAAACGCGGTTACCATATTCTGTTTGTAGGCCCACAACCAACTGATTTCAGGGAAATCAAATTATGGAGAAAAGCCTCGGAAGAGTCCGGCATTACTTTAATGTTTTCAATGTGGGCTCATTACGCACCAACTACACAGTGGCTGTTCAATCATATAGCAATACCCCGTAAAATCCATGTCCATCGCGAGTGGGCTGGACCGAAATATACTCCAGATACAATCACCCTTCACCGCATTTTTCTGGAGGAAATCTCTATTTGTTTGAAATGGCTCGACAAGCAACCGGTTTCCCTGGATGGGCATTTCGATTTTACTTCCATACAAAACGATAAGCCTTCAGACATGTGGCAACTTACCTTGCGATTCGCAAATGGTACCTTTGCATCCATTGTTCTTAATCCTTTTGGCCTGGAAAATCGTCACTCACGCTTCATAACAGGTGACAAAATGGCTGCGGTATGTCAAATCAACAACCATCTTATAAAAAAGTGGCTGCTAAATAATCAACCTACACAAATCCCGGACGTATTGCGATTTGATCAGTTTGAGCCCGCACAGCATTTGCTAAGCCATTTCATGCGGGCAATTAAAACCAATGAAAAACCGGCTTTCGGCATTGCTGAATTGTACCAGCTTTCATCATTTTTAAACAGCAATAGCTGACCGGACATCCTCGCCGTTTCATCACACAGGATGCGGATCAAACCTGCAGCAAGCTTTTTTTGACACCAAGACAAGCAAATGGCATTGTAATTCGTTATAAGTCCGCTTATTATGGTTGTGTCTTATTCCCGCTTACCATGTTCATGTGTAACATCATTTTCACAACAGGAAAGACACATTTTTATAAGTTTGACACACTATAGTACTAATCCGCCAGATTCTGGCGATTTTCAAACAAATACAAAGATTTAAATATCTACAACTCCCCACAGCAAACAAGAAATTTAGCAATGAAATATTTTTTACTTTCACTTTCCTTTGTCTTCCTCCTGGCGATGACCTGGAGTTGTTCTGATAACGGAACCACTGTTACTGATGACGGCCTCGAAATCACCGACAACGAAGTAGGTAGTGGCGATGAAGCCGAACCCATGGATTTTCTCACGATACATTTTGAAGGCACACTGGAAAGTGGCGAGGTCTTTGAATCTACCTTTGAGCGGGATGAACCGATTACCGTCCAGGTTGGAAGCGGACAGCTTCCAATTGAAGGGTGGGATCAAGGATTAGTTGGTATGCGAGAAGGCGGAAAACGCTCTCTTGTGATCCCCCCTAACCTGGCTTTTGGCGAAGAGGGTGTTGAAGGATTCATTCCAGGCGGCGAAAATATATATATGGAGATCGAGTTATTGTCCATAAATAAACCTCCTGAGCCATGGGATTACAATGAAGCCGATCTTCAATCCTCCGAAGCAGGCTTGCAATATTATGTTCATGAAGAAGGTGGTAACGAAGAACCGGAAGCCGGCGACATGATCAGGGTCAACTATTCCGGATTCCTGGAAGATGGTACCATGTTTGATAGTTCGACACTACGAGATGAACCCTTTGTTTTTACCGTTGGTGAGGGACAGGTCATCCCCGGATGGGATGAAGGACTGCTTGATATGTCAGTGGGTGAAAAACGCACATTGATCATACCGCCCGAGATGGGATACGGGCCTAATGGAGCAGGTGGCGTCATTCCTCCCAATGCCACACTTATATTTGATGTGGAGTTATTGGCCATTGAATAATGGCCCTTGGAACAAACGGACCTCTATAACGTTACGAAATCATGGCTGTACCAACTGTTCGCTTTCAGCAAGTAGACGCATTTACTCGTAAACCTTTCTGCGGAAATCCTGCCGGAGTAATACTCGATGCAGAACAGCTTCGCGTCAAGGATATGCAGAACATCGCCCGTGAACTGAATATTTCAGAAACGGCTTTTGTCCTTCCATCTGAAAAGGAACATAATGATCTCAGAATCCGCTGGTTTACACCTACCCAGGAGGTGGATCTATGCGGACATGGTACTATTGCGGCATTTCATACCCTTGCCGAAGAAGGACGTTTTGGCTTGCAAGTTAATGAACCGCAGTCTTTTCTGGTTGAAACCAGGGCGGGTGTGCTAACTGTGGATGTTGAATGGTTTGATATGCGGCCATTTGTGAAGTTAACACTGCCCACCGCGAAATTTTTTCCATATCCGGGAGATATCCGCTATCTTTGCGGGGCGTTGGGTCTTTCCGAAATCGAGTTAAGCCAAAAGGTAAAACCGCAAATAACCGGATCCGGGTTTTGCTATATACCTGTAGGGAGTCTCGAAAGCCTGGAGACACTCGAGCCCAACCATTATCTGTTACGACAACTGAATGATCGTCACGATCTCAGTGGCTTTGCCGTTGTTTCGACAGACACCGGTGACAAAGATGAGGATTGGGTGTTGCGCTTTTTTGCCCCATCTCTTGGAATCTACGAGGACCCGGTAACCGGCACAGCCAATGGACCCATGGCTGTCTTTTTGTGGGAAAATGGTTTCCTGAACCCCAACAAGAAACACTTTTCCTTGAGAGGCTCTCAAGGTGATTATATCCAGCGCCCCGGTGTCGTTCATGTAAATATGGCTATCAAAGATGGTGAAGCCAGTTTTATACAAATAGCCGGCGAAGCTGTTTCTGTGATAGAAGGCAACCTGCGTCTAAGGGGCCAATCAATGGACACCTTTTAAGGCCGCACTAAACTTCAAATCTCATACCATGGAGATCGATCCCGAGGTTCTGCAACAATGGGAAAAGTTTGAAAAACAAAGGCAACCGGGCCTTATCGAAACACTGTCCATTGGATTTAGTTATATCGGTTCCGGACTTGTAAAAGCATCTATGCCGGTTAGTGCCAAGAACAGGCAACCTTTTGGCTTTTTACACGGCGGAGCATCTGTGGCCCTGGCGGAGACCACAGCCTCACTGGGAAGCTGGCTGTTGATAGATCCAGAAAAAGAGCGTGCTGTGGCTCTTGAGATCAATGCCAATCACCTGCGTTCCGTCACAGATGGTCACATAACAGCCGAAGCAAATATTGTTCACCAGGGACGTCGTATCCATGTTTGGGAGATATCAATCCATAACGAAAAGAATCAGCTCATTTGCACCAGCCGTTGCACGATTACAGTTTTCTCATGATGAGACTCTGAAATGGCTTTCTCGTCAGGGCAAACCAGATTCAGGGCCTGTAGTACATTAAAAATGCCTTGGATCGATAAAAATGCCTTGGATCGATGTGGAAGATCATCCTCCTCAAGGTTTTTGCGATGGATGAAATCAACCGCAATATTGTTTTCTGCAAATACCCGATAATATCCAAGGAGCAAGTTGTGATGTGCCATTGGAAAAACTATTGACACTTGGAAGATGTGCCGTAGGTCAGCATTTACGTCATAAATACGAACGAATACATCTACAATATACCAGAAGCGTATTTCATTGCAATACCAACGAAGAACCGTTTCCCCATAGACAAGGCCACTCTATGTCAGGATCCTACTCCTTGGATCGGTATGCAGCCGTCATCTTGCCGGCCAATGAGTCAAACACCGAATACATTACCGGAACAATCACAAGTGTGAGGAATGTTGCAAAAAGCAGGCCACTGATGATAGTTATTCCCATAGGCCCCCAAAATTGGGTACTTTCGGTTCCAAGCTGAAATGCCGGATCAAGTTCGGTAACAAAGCCGATATAGTCGATATCAATTCCAAAAGTAAGCGGGACAAGCCCCAATATGGTTGTTGCAGCTGTCAACAACACCGGGCGTAACCGGATTGATCCTGCTTCAATAATGGCGTCTATTCGCGACTTGCCTTTGGACATCATCTGTTGGATATATTCGACCAGTACAATATTGTTGATACATACAATACCCGCAAGACTGATAATTCCTACGAATACCATCACACTGAATTCTGTTCGGGTGATTATCAAGCCCAGGAACACACCAATCAAGCTGAGTCCAACCGCAATCATTATGATGAATGGAATGATGAGGCTATTAAATTTTGCAAGGAGCACCAAAAATATAAGAGCAAAACTGATGGCAAGTGCCGTTGTTAGAAACGTAAAACTCTCTTCCTGGTCTTCACTTTCCCCGGTATATTCCATGGTATAACCGGAAGGTAATGACTCTCGATAATCAGCCAATAAATTCTGAACTTCGCCGAGCACCTGAGGACCACTAAATCCCGGAGCCGCATCCGCTTCTACAGTTGCTGTTCGCTGTAAATTAAGCCTCGTAATACTGCCGGGCCCCACACCCTCATCAAACTCAGCCACAGAAACCAGCGGTATCTGTAAACCTGCCTGATTGATTGTCAAATCGTAGAGTTTATCCAGATTGTCCCGGTCTTCCTCGCGCAATCTCACCGTAATATCATACTCATCCTCACCGTCCCGATAGGAACTGGCTTCAAGTCCATTGACGGCAATCCGTATCGTCTGGGCAATATCTGAAAGCGTCAGACCAAATTGTCTGGCTTTTTCATGATCTATCCTGACATTATACTCAGGAACACCACCACTGACATTATCGCGTACATCAACCAACCCTGGAATCTCATTGTTGTACTCGGCGGCTTGCAGCATTTGGCGAACTTCCTGGGTGAAACGTTCTACTTGTTGAAAATCATCACCAGCAATTTCAATATTTACCGGAGAACCCGTGGGGGGTCCCATCTCCTGCCCTTCCACCTGTATGAAAACATCAGGAACTCCCTCCAGAGCCCCCCGGATTTTGGTCATGGACTCACTGCTGCTCTCAGCTCTGTCTGCAAAATCAACAAGATTAAGTGATATACGTGCGCGCTCGGGTGAAGGCACTCCGGCGCCGAAACCGCCAGTTGCCGCAACACCTACATTTACCTGCATATTTTCAATATTGGCTTCGGTTCGGGGATTCTCCTCCAACATCTGATTCAGGCGACGCTGGATATCCTTGACCATGTCGTTACTGGAATCAATATTCATTCCCAATGGCCCCTCTATATTAATATCGATACGACTGGGATCGGTTTCCGGGAAAAAAGATACTCCCGTGGGAATTTGACTGAAAATAAAAAAGATACCAAACATGGCTCCTAATGCCGTATTGAGCAGACGTGCACGGTTATCTGTTAAAATAAGTGGTTCCTGACGTGATCGGAAACTTCCCAAAAAACCAACCAACATGACAAGCAGTGGGAGGACCATCACTACCAGAAAAATCGAAAGCGTAAGCTCTGTGGAAAACAGCGAAAAACCAAATAGAGTGATTGCAAACACAACAGCAACTGCCAATCCTGCAACAACACTTCGTCTTCCACCCAAAAAAATGGACTCTAATGTGTGGAACACGATTCCAAGTGCACCGACCCCTAAAGCAAGTGCACCAAGTGCGACAATCGGTATTGCAGCCAGATCCAGAAACAATGAGAGTACGCCCCCGATCAAGAGCAACAGAAATCCGGCACTGAAGGCCGATAAACTAAACATGTTCCTCATGTAGGCGCTACGAACCTTATAGTTTCTCATAAGCAACCAGCCGAGAAATATTTTGTACCTCTCAATGAAGGCCGGAAGAATTTTACCGGTGAACACAACGCTGAGCGGCTTAACGATAAAGCGATATGTCAATACAAAGAAGAGTACTAACAGAACCAGAACAATTAGTGTAATATAGTTTGTGATACCTATCACCAGGGCTGCCATGATAATACCACCCCAAATAGTACCTTTGGCAAGCAGGCTTTTCTTGCGACTTTTTTCAGAATCCAGTTTAACAACATAACCAGTCAGAGCCGGATAGATAATCAACGCAATGAATAAAGAACTCAAGAGAACAATGATAAGTGTCATAGGCAGATAACCCATAAACTTACCTATGATTCCCGGCCAGAACAGCAGGGGCAGAAAAGCGGCAACAAGGGTAGCGGTTGAGGCAAGCAAAGCATATCCAACCTCATTAGCTCCAAGACGCGCAGCGTCAAAACGCTGATTCCCTCCCTCTCTAAATCGGTAAATGTTTTCTACGATAACAACCGAGTTGTCCACCAAAAGTCCAAGGGCAATAATCAGACTGAACAGTATGACAAAGTTCACGGTAAGTCCCATGACCGTCATCACCAAAAACCCTACAAAGATAGCGAGTGGCACAGCTGTACCAACAAGTAGCGCATTCCGAATACCCAGGAAAAAAACCAGTACCAAAACAACAAACAGCATCCCGCTTATGATGCTGTTTTCGAGATCACTGATCATATCTTCGACATGAACACTGGCATCGTTGGTAATAACAACCTGGGTGCCGGCCGGAAAACTGAAGTCGGCAAGAACCTGCTCCACTTCTTCCGCTATATCCAGTATATTGGATCCTGATCGCTGTTTAATGTCCAGACTAACCACCTGGTTTTCCACAATCTCTTCTTTTGGAACCGGGATCATCTCCCCATCGTCTTCCTCAATCTTATAGGCGGTTAACCTCGCAAAACTTTCCCGATCCTTGAAACCATAAACAACATCCGCCAGATCACGCATGTAGACCATTCCTGTGGAAGCAGGCTGATCATTTTCTCCCTGGCCTGCCATCACAGGTGGAGCAAAAACAACCAGGTTTTCTATCTCACTGGGGTGTTGAAACTCACCGGTGGTTCGTAAGAGATAGGACAATCGCTCCACATCGATATTACCTCCGGGAATGGTCAGGTTTTGAGCCTGAATGGCTCCAATAATCTGTTGAAAAGAAAGATTGTAGTTTTTCAAAGAGCTGAGATCAACATTAACCTGTACCTCGCGTTCTAATCCACCTATAACATCAACCTCTCTTACACCCGAGATCGTCTCAAGGTTATCCTCGAGTCGTTCCGCGATCTGAGTCAGCCGCGCTAATGGATAGTCAGCCCCAAGATTGACAGTTATAATAGGGAAATCATCAATACTGAATTCCGTAATCACAGGATCCTCGGCGTCGGATGGCAACTCCGAGCGTGCCATATCCACCTGCTCCCTGACCCGTTGACTCGCCTCAATATTTTCCTCATCCAGATCAAATTCAACCACAACACTGCTAAAACCTTCGAACGTCGTTGAACGAATCTCGCTCACTCCTTCAATACCTTGCAACTCACGCTCGAGTGGCTGCGTAACCAAAGACTCCATATCATTCGGACCAATACCCGGATAAATCGTAGAAATAATAAAGAGGGGGATATCAATTGAGGGTGCAGATTCCTTGGGGATATTGATATAGGAGTACAGCCCGGCTATCACTAGAATTCCGGCCAGCACAACAATCAAAATCCGGTTTTTTATCGCTTGTTCAATTACTTTCATATATCTAAATAATAAGTCCCGGGCTATTGATAGTTACTGTAATCGCGTTCGTTCTGAATTCGTACAAAATCGCCATCACTCAGGTTGGTGTGCCCGACGACAGCAACTATTTCATCTGCTTGAAGGCCCTCTTCGATCAACATAAATGGTCCTGAGGAAACACCGGTTTTCACCCTTCGCGCCTCTGCTATCGGACGCTCCCCTTCCATTTTAATTACATATATCTGAACTCCTTGTTCATCACGAACGAGTGCCGTTCTCGGAACAACAACCGCATCCTCCCATACCTTTCGTACAAGAGAAAGATTTACCGCCATCTCCGGCTTGAGCAGGCCACTTTTATTTTCCATAACTACTTCTACAGGAAAGGTTCGGGTTTCAGGTATGATTACGCTTCCAGTATAGGTTACTTCGCCTGATAACACTTCCCCTCCGTAAGAATCCAGGCGAATTTCGACGGTTGAGCCCTCTTCAATATCATTAATATACCGCTCCGGTACTCCAGCGTTTATTCGCACCCGATCTGTATTGACAAGTCTTATAACAGGCATGCCCGGGCTGAGCAACTCACCTGAGTTTACCATGCGATCTTCTACCCGTCCGTGGAAAGGGGCTTCAATCCGTGAATCACTCAACTGCTTTCGAGCCTGATCCAATTGAGAACGCGCTTGATCACGTTGGGAAACGGCTTGGTTATATTCAAGTGTGCTGATGATAGAGTCTTGTAGCAAAGGTTCCTGTCGCTCAAGCGCATCCTGTGCCAACTCATAATTCGCTTTGGCCATT